>CBFGRM010000035.1:0-20527 GCA_965651205.1 uncultured bacterium | reverse complement strand
ACATCGAGTAGGGGCTGGGCCCTGCCCAGCCCGCTCTCCCGCCCCACGGCAGATGATCCCGATTTGCATTCGGAATCGCGTATCCGGTATACCCCGACCGGAGAAGTCACGGAATGTTCCGAACGTCTGCTGTGCTCAGCGGGATCTTTGCCATTGCCATCCTGCTGATCTCCTGCGGGAATGACCCAGCGCCTACCGGTCCGAACACCCCCGAAGAACCCGACCCCACCAACGTCACCCTCATCGATGATGCTGCGGTTCCATCTGGCGGCGGCGTCCTCATCGTGGACAGGCAGGGGCATCCCCTCGATGGCCTGACCATCACCGTGCCAACCGGCGCGTACAGCCAGACCACCGCGTGGACCGTCTCCGAGGTGCCGGAGGCGCAGGCACCAGTCGTTCCCGCCGCCTTCCGTCTCGTGGGGCCAGCCATCCGGATCGCCAACGGACAGGGCTACGCCGCACGACCCTTCCACCTCACCCTGCCGGCGCGGGTCGGCCCCGACTCCGCCGTGGCGGCGTTCTTCCACGATCCGTCCTCGGGCACCTTCGAGCTTATCCCCACAGTCGGTCTCACCGACAGCACCATCACGGTGCTGACCCGGCATCTCTCTGCCGATCAGTTGCTGATTCCGGCATCGGCCGCCGCACCGGTCCGCGCCGGCGGCAGCACTCCTGCCTTCGGCGAGGTCGTGGTGGTAGTGGTCGCCACCAGCGACCAGCGCATCCGCGACCGCAAGGACAGTGGTTTCCGTCCCGGCAAGGACGACTGGGAGTTCATCAACTACGGTTCGGTGATCAATCCCGGCGGCTTCTGCACCGGCTCCACCCTCTCGGCGCTGTACTACCACTACGCCCTCAAGTCATCGCGCGGACAGCTCTTCGGCAAGTACGACTCGGTGAGTGGTTTCTGGGCCGACAACCCGCAGGGCATCCGCTTGGCAGCGCAGCTCCAGAACACAATGGACTGGGGAGCCGGCGACAGAGGGATGCAGGCCATCTCCGACTCCGCGGTGGCGCAGGGTGGATCGTGGGTGTACGCCCAGGCGGCGTCGTTGTCGATGTCGATCCAGCTCACCGGTCGGCCGCAACAGGTCGCTATCTACAGGCCCGACGGCAGCGGCGGCCACGCCGTGATCGCGTTCGCCACTCAGTGGGGGTTGTTCTTCATTGCCGACCCCAACGAACCGGGAGTGGAACGCCACATCACGTACGAGAACGGCGCCTTCACGCCGTTCCCCTTCTCGACCAACGCCAGTACTGCGTCCGATATGTACGATCGGGTCTTCGTGCTCGGCGTTACGGCGCTGGTGCCAGTCAGCAAGTTTGAGCGCGACTGGCAGGCGTTCGACAACGGAACCGCCGGCGACTCGGAGTTTCCGTCAGTCACCTTTGAGTATCTCGATCCGGTGGACACGGTGTGGGTGCCGGTTCCGGATTCAATCGTGACCGCGAGCGACACCCTGCTCTTTCGCAACCTCTGCCAGGGTTGCCCTTACCAGCGCACGGCGTCGACACCGGCCAATCGCGGCGTCACCTTGTTGCACGACGCGGCCGGCGCACAGATCGATGCCGACAGCGACGACACCGGTCAGGGAGCCGAACTGGCCCTGCAGCCGGGGACCGTCCGCATCGCGGCAGAACTCGACAACCTGGCGAGCAGCGGCGGTCCGGTGGGTTCGTATTTCACCGATTTCCGTTGGCTCACCGTGACCCAGGTTCCTTTCGACGTGACTGCTGACACGGATCAGGCATCGGTCGGCGACGAGATCACCTTCACGGTGGAACACAACGGACTCGGCGATGCGACCTCGCGCTATCGTTGGCAATTCGGCGACGACACCGCGACGACCCTGGTGGTGGGGACCGCCACCGCCAAGCACACCTACTCCGAGAACGGAACCTTCACAGCCATAGTCGAGTTGCGGGATGCCTCGGATGTGATCAAGGCGCGCGACTCGGTGACCGTGTCGGTGGGACCGGTGGCCTGGCGATTCGACTCCATCGGCGTGGTGACCACCGGGGCCCAGCCCGTGGAATGGTGGGAAGTCGAAGGGATCGGGACCGTGGACGCGCTGGGCCAGCGCCTGCTGGCTGCGCCGAGCGACGGGCTGCTGATTCCGGGACCGAGTGGGTCGAGCGGACTGAGTATGGTGGTGGCTCCGGCCGGCACCGGTGCCGCCATCACGACCCGGCCAGAGTGGAGTTACGGCACGCCATTTCACACCGCAGGGGGGCGCGGTTTCGAGGTGCTGGAGGGCGAGATCTTCGCCTCGGGAGATCCCGGCTACGGGGTGATAAGTGGTACCGGTGAGCACCACTGGGGGTTCTCCTGCGTGACTCTGGAGCCGACCATCTCCGCCACCAGTGTGGGCGGCACCCTTCGCGGCACGGTCACCCTGAAGTTCCAGTTCGAGAACGGCACCAGCCAAACGCAGACTTGGCACTTCCGGGCGCGGCCGTTCGGCTTGGGGGAAGCGGGCGGGTCGGTGCAGACAATCCCGGTCGCAGCGGCGGTTCGGCGCTGCTGACCCGTGGGTGCGGGGCAAGGCCCGCCCGTTTGGGATTGCGGACGGGCCTGCAGGGCCGGCGGCTTGCCCCGCCCGGAAGGGCGGGGCCCAACCGCTACTGGATGATTCCGCAGGCGATGCGCGGACCGGCGGCGCCGTCGGGATCGGTGCGCAGGTCATCGGGTCCGGCGTGAACCATCAGGGCGGCGCCGTCGGCATCGATCACCGCGTTGGCACCGCGCAGGGTTGCATCGGCCACCACCACGTTCAGTTCGGCGGTGCTGTCCGCTCCGAACTGGAGATTGCCGAGATCACCGAGATGTGAGCCGGCCGGATTCTCTGAACCGTGCTCACGGCCAGTGGGATTCCAGTGGCCGGCGGCGGCCGCAAAGTCCGGCGCGCAGGCACCCACGGCGTGGATATGGATGCCGCGCTCGCCCTGGGCGAAGCCGACCACCCGACCCACGATCGCCAAGCCGCTGTCGGAGTCGGTCAGGGTAAATCGACCGACCTCGCGGCCGGTGGAGTCCTGGAGCACCGCGGTGGCAGGATCGGTTGCAATCCCGATGGTCGTGGTATCGAGCATCGCATCGGGGTTCACGTCATCTCCGTCCGGCGCGCCACAGGCAAACGCCAGGACAGGAATCATCATCACTGAATAGCGCATTTCACTCTCCAATGGGGGACAGCGTGGGGGACGCCGGAGGGGGTCGTGGGGGCACAGGCCCGAGGGATCCGGGACAGGCGGCTGCTCAGGGGGCGGGCATCTCCTCGATCCCGCCCGCCATCTGCCCCACGTCGACGCTGGCTACCCGCTTGAATGTGGCGAGATCGATCATCTCCACCGTGCCCGGTTCGCTGCCGTAGCCTTCCACCGAGATGAAAGCATACTTGTCGTCGCGGGAGATCGCCACGCCGTGCACCACCGGCCGGAGCGTCTCGATCCGCGCCAGCTCGCCACCACTCGCAATGTCGAACACCGACACCGAGCGACCCTTCTTGTTGGTGGCCACCAGCAGCTTGCCGTCGTGACTGGCCGCAAGATTGTACACCCCGTTGCCGGCCGGAATCCGGCGGCTGACAGTCCACGAATCGACATCGACCTCGACGATCTCGTTGCTGGCGTTGCAGGCGACGAAGACCTTGCCACCCGAGGGCGCGGCCCAAGTGGGTGAGCAACGCGAGGCAGCCCCGTCTCGCGTCTCACCTCTCACGTTCGGGTCTCCGGCTTCGTGGTGCCCACCGGCGTCCGTCAGCAGGAATTTCCGACTCACCTCCAGCTTCGTCGCGTCGATCTCCACCAGCATCTCATCCATCATACAGGTCGAGTAGTGCCTGGTACCGGCCCGGTTGAAGCGCGACCCGTGCGGCATCGTGCAGGTCGGGAGCCGGGCCAGCTCGACCATCTCGTCCGCGGCGACAATCGACACCGACGACGGCACCATCTCGCCGTGCAGGTTGAAGTTGCTCACGTAGACGTAATGGCCGTCGGGCGAGACCTGCAGTGAGGCGGGAAACATTCCCAGGGTCACCCGCGCCAACGGCCGACCGTCGGCGGTGAACTTCCACAGATCGCCAAACGGCAGGCCGTGCCCGGTGGTGACGAAATAATGACGGCCATCGGGTGCAACCGACACGCCGTGCGGCCCGTCGGGTTCCACCGGATTGATGCCGATGATGTCGGTGCGCTCGACCCAGGCCGAATCACCATCGAAACGGATCACCGCGAGCTGGTCTACCGCCTCCGACACGACCACCACGCGATAGTCCGGCCGCTGGGCCGCGAGCGGTGCCACTGCGATGAATACCACCGCAAGTAATGCCTTCACCTGGTCCTTCCGTCTCCCCGCCCTCCGGCGCAGCCGGAGCGGCGGGGTCTCCTTGGTTGAATGCGCGTGATACCTAAGCTGTCAGGTGTTCTCAGCCGAGGGGGCCCCCGCCGCCGCTTCGCGGGGCGGGGACCGGATCACGGCACCAGCGGCTCCTGCGGCTTGGCGGGACCGATCCGGATCACCCACAGGCCGTTGTTCATATCGTTGACGTAGGCGAGACCATCTCGCACCACCACGCCCCAGGTCATCGCAGTGTTGATGCCGCCACGACGTCCTTCCATATCGGCGGTGTTGACGTGCACCATCTCGCGCTGCTGCGCGCGCAGGTCGCCCAGCAGTTCGCCGCTGATGTCGAAGGCGCGGAAGCCGGCGTTGTAGGCACCCATATAGAGCGTGTCACCAGCCACCCACACGTTGTGCACGCCGCCGAACTCGGGTTCGTACCACGCCACCGACCTCGGCGCCTCCAGATCGGAAACATCGATCACCTGCAGCCGACCATAGGCACGGCTGGCCGATGCATCACGACCTCCCTCGACACCGCTGGCCGGGAACACCTCGTCGGCAATGAACACATAGTCCTTGTGGCGCCAGGCGGTGTGAGTGCCGCGAATGAACCCGGGGCCGCCGGCCGCCTCGACCTGACGGTACATATCGTTGAGGTCATACTTGAACTGGCTGACCTGCACCGGGTTGCTCGGGCTGCCGCCCTTGACACCGTTGCCGATGTCGACGATCACCAGGCCGTTGTTCCAGTTGCTGAGATAGGCCAAGCCGTCCTGCACGTCGATGTCGTGCAGCGCGTTGCCCGCCATCGGACCCGGTACCCGGAACTCACCAGACTGTTTCGGGTTGTGGGGATCGTTGATGTCGATGATGTGCATCGCACCGGTGCCGTTGTTGGTGAGATACACGTGGGTGCCGTACTTCTCCTGCCGGTAGATGAACGCCGAGTGGACCCCTGCGGTGACGCCCTCGGTGAACTCGGCGATCACCCTGGGATGCGCGGGGTCCTCGAGCGACGCGATCACGATGCCGTTCTTGCGGTCGGCGGCACCTTCGCGGGTGTGCACCAGGTACTTGCCGTCGGGCGTGGTCATCACGTCGTTGACGCGACGGGTGTTGGCCATCAACGAGTCGGTTACCACCGGGTTGGCCGGGTCACTGATGTCGATTGCATACATCCGGTCGCCGCCGCTACCGGTGCCCAGGTAGAGATTGCGGCCATTGGGATGGACCCACACCTCCTCGGTCGAGAACGCGGAGCGCGGCAGCCGTCCCACGATTTCGGCGGGACGACGCACGTCGCGCGGTTCCAGTGTCACGGTGGCCGCGGCGTTGCGATCGCCAATGGTGGCCACCACGGTGTAGTTACCACGCTCATATCCCACGAACGCGCCCTCGTCGGTGATGACACCATTACCGGGCGAGATCGTCCAGGTCGGCGCCAGGCCGTCGAGCGCCGAGCCGTCCGCGGCACGCACATCGAGCGAGAACCGGATCACGTCGCCGGTGCGAGCGCTGTGACTGGCGGGCGAGAGAGTCATCGACCCGATCGCAGTGGCCACCACGGTCACTCGGTGCTCGGTGCTCGCGGTGCCGGCCATAGCCGAAATCGTGGCGCTGCCGGGAGCGACCGCTGCGATCATTCCGTCGCGACTCACGGTGACGATCTCCGGCGCCGAGGAGCGCCAGGCGATCACGTCTTCACGCTGGTCGCCGTGGGCCGACCACGAAGTCGCCTTGAGATGGTATCGCTGACCGATCACCAGTCGAGCCGGGGCTGCGTCGATCGCGACCCGCGCCGCCGGCCCGGGCACCATCGCCACCTCGATCCGCTCGGTGGCGGGACGAGTGCCCGGCACCGCCGCCACCACTGTCACCGGCAGGGTGCCGGTTGCCCCCGAGACCACCTTGCCATCGGGGCTGACCCGACCCTCGAACTGGGCGCCCGAACCTACGAATCGGATCGTCGCATTGGCAACCGGATTGCCCTCGGCATCGAGCGCCCGGGCCCGAAGCTGGATCGAGTCCTGGGCGGCGACGGTGGGGCGCGCCGGGGTTACCTCGATCCGGGCCACCGGCGAAGGCGGCAGTGCGGCCTGCTGAGCCGGTGCCTGTTGCTGGACCAGCGCGGCGAGGAGGAGCGGTGCGCAGTACATACGCGGGATTTCCTGTTTTAGAGTTGCTGAAGTATAGCGAAGGTGAGAGGCGAGACGTGCAGAGGAGAACGGCGGCGACTACTCTGCTTCTGGGCCAACGATCAGACGATACTCGCTGAAGTGTGCGGCGCCGTTCGAGTCGTACCGCAGCAACAACACACTGGTATCAGTGGTCGCCATCAGTCTGGGACGCAGGGGAGGTGGTGCGGGCCTGCCGAGCTCGTCTCTTGGCAGCGAGTCGTATGGTGGCGGGGCGATGTGCAGTTTCCCCTCGACTCCCCCGCTGGCCGCCACGTGACTCCATACCTCGCTGCTCGATCGATCAAAGGAAGAAAGTGGAGACCTCAACCACAAGCCGGTTGGAGACGGTAGCACACGGTCGAAGTACCTCCTTCTGTCCTCGTCTGCTGCGCGACGCCGCTCTGCCTCGTTCTCGGCCCGGCTGACCGGGCTTTGTCCCTCGAACCTGACCGCCGCAAGTGGTCCAGGATCAGCAGCCGGGAGGATTGAGTGGTCCAGGCTTATGTCTACCACTGCTCCGGTGGCGATGTTCCGAGCTTGAAATCCGGCTTCGCTACCTCGACCTGAGTACAAGTACCCGTTTGCTGCTACGAGAAATTCGTCTGTCCTCAGGCCATCGGAGTCACGGGCCTTCGGAAACGTGCCCAGTACACCCAGAACCGATCCGAACCTGTCGACCCTGATCAACTCTCCGTTGGCACGCTGCAGCAATGCGCTGCCGTCACCCGGGCAAGGCGAATCCAGCAGCACTCCCAGGCCACGCACCAGTGTTTCGGACACTAGATTGCCGCCGGGTGCCACTACCACAAGCCTGCCATTCGTCTGGTCATAGGCTGCGACTGTGTCACCTTGAATAAGGCAAAGCCGCGCAAGGCTGCGGAACTCGGAAGGGCCCGAACCCCACCGCCCGAATGATGCTACTTCTTCCCCTGATGAGTCGAACTCCCGAACACGGAACCTATCGATGACAACCAGCGACCCGTCACTCCTAAGGAGCCCGGCGAGGTATCCGTTCCGGTGTTCGAATTCTGATGCCGGATCCTTATGCACGCCACCCCAGTCGCGGATCGGAGTGCTCGACAAGTGCCAGTGGATCGGGCCCGGGGCTTCTCCAGAAGTCTGAATGCCGTTCAGCGAGGCGTTCTCCGGCAGGGGCCGGTCACCTTGGAACCAGCATCCGACCAGCAGGAGTGTTACCCCCAAGACAAGGGAACGGAAGGGTCGGCGGAGATCCGTCCACATATTCAGCGGGTTGAGAGTGCAGTGATGGCCGAATCAAGGGCAGCTCGCGAAAGTGCACCAGTAAACTTCCAGCCATTGATCAGCACGGTTGGCGTGCCTCGGATTCGTACCTGATCGGCAATCCTGCGACCGCGCTCGATCCGCTCGAACGCGACTGATTCAGTCGCACAACTCGAAATGCGGGCTGTATCCACGATTCCAGCTTCGGCCGCCAATTCACCCCACGGCTTCAATCCCAAAGAATCCTGGTAGCGATATACAGTAGCGACCCACTCGCGTGCTAGTCCCACCGAGTCCGAACATTCGAGTCCGCGTGCTGCCGGGAGTGCAAAACGGTGTTGTGCAAGGGGGTAGCTAATATATCTGAACTGGAATTCGTCCCCACGGTCTAGGACCAAGGAATCCATCGTCCTCTGGAACGCACGACAAACGGGACACTCCAAGTCAGCGAACTCGATGATCGTGACCGACGCGAGCGAATCGCCGCCGATGAAAATGGAATGAGGAAGAAGGTCCCTCCAGTCACCGACTCGCTCCCCAGCAATTTCGATGCTGGACCCTATCGCCCCCTCGGGATCTGTACGGGTACGAAGGCGAATGACAGCAACGACTGCTAGCGTAACGGCCGCTAGCGTAAGTGTGACCGACAGCAAGCGATCAATCCAGCTGGTCTTCACGGGGCCACCGGGAGGAAGCCTGTGAATCGGCACCCTACCTCGACTAGCACTCGACCATCCAGTCAAACCACCGCTCAGTATTCGGCCCCCAGCAGGGTTCGTGGGCACAGTATGAACCCTCTGAGAGTCCACCTCGTGGAGCGCAGAATGTCTCCATATTCGGGCAGCCGCCATCGAAACAGTAGACCCAACCTGTCGAGCCTGTTTCGGCTGCCCGAGCCTCGGTGCTCGGGCCCAAGCCCAGCCACCCTCCCCCAAGCACTATCAGTGCGAGAACAGTCCTAGTTCGATTCATTCGCGATTCTCCGAGACCGGGTGAACCCGCACGCGTTCCTGCCTTTGGATTTCGTCAGCACTGGACTGTCCAAGGATACCATCGCTCGGAGTTGGGTCCCCAGCACTGTCTGTACTCGCAGTACGCCAACTCGTGACCGCCACGGTCAGCGCAGAATTCCTCGAGATCGGGACAAACTGTCGTGCAATAGATCCAGTCGGACTGGGCCTCTGCGCCAGAGGCGGACCGGGGCTGTGCTACCGAGAAACCGCCTAGGATAACCGTCAGCAAGAGCACGAACCTGTTGTAGCGATCAAGCTGACTCATACGACCCCCCCCCATTGTTGACTAGCTTGCCCTCAATAGAAGTATCGCGCCAATGGTGACAAGAAAACAGACCAGCTATCGGCCACTTTGGTTGCGTTCTGGCCACTTCAAGCCACTACGGTCAAAACTTTGGCCAAAACTGTGCAGTAGTTTCACGAGGCAACTCGAGGTGATCTGAACTCCGAACCAGCCAACGGATGCCGGTTTCCAGAATGGCCTCCCAGCAACCGAGGGCCCGCAGTTCTGACCAAGACCGACCACAGACCGCCCTGCAGCGTCGCGCAATCGTAATTCGAGAGACACCGATTGAATTAGCTGCTGCTCCGCAAGCTGCATCGTGACGAGCAGCCAGCGCACAGGCCTTCGCAACCGACGTTAGATGGCACCACCGATGTGGTGATCCAAGTCTCCTCTGCTGCAATTTCCTGCGCAGAGTTCTCCCCCCCCCCCTCCTGATATGGCTTCGATAACTGGTGCGGCCGAACAGGATCCAAGGCGAAGAGTCAGGTACCCGGACACATCCGCCAAGGTTGGTTCCTCACGCTTCGCGACGGCTGTACGTACGGCTCCAGGCAACGACCCGGTGTGCTCGGATCTTTGGAGAAATGTCGCTCGTCCACCAGCGAGCAACCCTACCAAGCCTCGAAGTGGACATTCATCGTCTTCAGTCAGCACTACGACCGGCGCCCAAGGACTGACGCCCAAGAGGTGAGAGAGTTCAGTGAAATGCTCTACCGTTGCTGTGGTTTCGTCCAGAACCACGATCGTACCAAGGTCAAGGGCACATCTGGTTGATCGAACCAATTGTCCGCCTGATGCGCCAGGAGGCAAAGCCACGATCGACACGGTGACCTCCGGATGGGGACGGAAGACAAAGAATGCGGGCATAGAGACTGGACTGCAAGGCCCTATGGCAGCCTCTGCGACGAAAGATCTCCGGCACCTCAAGCGGTGGCTAGGGATCCTTCTTTTCGCTCAGGACGAGATTCTCCCAATCGCCTCTCCCGCCCCTATTTCTTCTTCGTATGCACCTGCTGCACGGGCGTCTTGTCGAGCTTGAGCTTCTGCCGCTCCTTCATAATCAGCAACTGCTGCGGCAGCGCGGCCACGTTCTGCACCGCGTAGTACAAGTTGAGTCCCGAGGCGAAGTTGAGGAACAGCACGCCGAGCACCACCGGCATCACGTACATCATCATCTTTGCCTGCGGGTTGGGCGGCATCCCGCGCTGGCCGATCTTCGACAGCGCGAACATCGACAGCGCCATAAACACCGGGATGATGTAGAGCGGGTCGGGTCGCGACAGGTCGGGCATCCACAGGAACGGCACGCCGCGGATCTCGATCGTGTTCTGCAGCACGAAGAACACCGCCACCAGGAACGGATACGGGATCAGCATCGGCCAGCAACCGCCGAACGGATTGACCTTGTTCTCGCGGTAGAGCTTGAGCATCTCCTGCTGCAACCGGGCCGGGTCTTCCTTGTACTTGGCCTGGATCGCCTGCATCTGCGGCTGGATCGCCTGCATCGCGGTCATCGACCGCATCGCCTTCTGGTTGAGCGGCCACAGCAGCAGCCGGATGAAGATGCCGAACACCACGATCGCCATCCCGTAGCCCAGTCCCAGCGTCTGGTGCGTCCACACGAAGGTGGCGCGGATCGCGACCGCGAACGGACGGATCACGGTCCGGAAACCGGGCCAGCCATAGGGATTGACGTCGTCGAACTCGCGTCCCATCGCGGTGAGGCGATCGTACTCCATCGGCCCCAGGTACATCGTCGCGTCCCAGTTGCCCGCGGCCACCACCGGCAGCGACACCACCGTGCGTGCCCGCACCGGCTTGCTGGGCACGGTGTCCTCGGTGGTCGCGATCACCGCTCCGATGCGACCCTGCACCGAGTTGCTGCCCAGCGAATCGTAGGCGAACATACCGGCAACGAAGTACTTGGACTTGACCGCAACCCACTCGAACGGACCCGGCATCGTCGTCCGCATCAGCGGGTCGAGCGACGAGAAACGGGTCAGGTCGGTGTCGTTCCGCTTGGTCACGATGCCGCTCTCGCGGTGATTCTCGGCGACGTTGGTTTCGGTGTCACGGAAACCGTTGCCCAGGCCGATCAGCATCGTGGCGCCGTTGGCGCCGATGCCGGTGATCCGGCCGGCGATACCGATCCGGTAGTCGTCGGGAACGAAACTGTAGTCGATGGTTGCCGGGCGACCGGCCACCGTGCCGGTGAAGCGCAACGTTGCGGCGCTGTCGCTGACGTCGAGCTGGCTCGCGCTGGCGATGAACTGGTGCGCGTCGAAACGGACCGTGTCGGCGCCGAGGAGGATGCGATTGTCCAGCATCGACTCGCCGCTGCGGATCAGCTCAAGGACCGCGCGCTCGCCGGCGGCAGTGTCGGCCGGGTGCATCGAGCGGTAGCGCAGGAAGCGGGCGCCCACGAGCCGGGCCCCGCGGGTCGAGAACCGGTACTCGTAGAGCGAACTGCGGACGACAACGGTGTCCTCGTCAATTGGGTCCGCGGCCAAGTTGGCCGCGGCTGGGACGTCAGCGCGTGGGACGTCAGCGCGTGGGACGGAATCTCCCGCCGCGGCCGACCCGGCCGCGGACCTATCGCGCGCTAGGGAATCCGCGGCCAGATCGGCCGCGGATGGAGGCGCCGGTGGGGGGGATTCGCGCTTGATGAAAAAGCTCGGCACCAGGGCGATCGCCATAATGAGCAGGATCGCCAGCAGTGGTCGGGATTCTCTCACTAGATGCTCTCGATCAGCGGGGAACCGGGTCGTCGCCACCCGGATTCCAGGGATGGCAGCGGGCCAGCCTGCGGAGCGCCAACCAGCTCCCCTTGATCGCCCCGTGACGCGACAGCGCCTCCAGGGCGTAGCCGGAGCAGGTTGGCGAGAATCGACAGGCCGGTGGGAACGCCGGCGAAATCCAGCGTCGGTAGAATCGGATCGGCAGCGCCAGCAGGCGGGCCGCGATGCCGGGGCGGACTGCTGGCCGCAGGGCGGCAGCGGGCCGGACCGTGGGCTGGGCCTTCAATTCAGTGCACCTGCCAACGCCAGAAGTTCGCTGCGAAGTTCATCGTAGCTGGCTCCGTAGGCCGAGGGCCGGGCCCGAATGACCAAATCGAGGGCTGGGACGAAATGCTGCAACTCCTTGCGCCACAATTCCTTGAGGCGTCGCCGCAAACGATTGCGGGCCACCGCGGTCTGCCCGAGCCTGGGAACGATAACCCCGAGGCGCGGGTGGCAGAGATCGCTGGTGGCCCACACGACTTCGAGATGGCTCCGGCGCACTCGCCGGCCCGCCCGCAGGACGCGCCGGATGTCGGTGCCACTGGTCAGCCGGTGCGAGCGCGGCAGGCGCTCGCGGCCGATCAGATTCGGGCGTGCTTCGAGCCGACCGTCACGACGAGCCGCTTGCGGCCCTTCTTGCGGCGGCGCGACAGAACGGCCCGCCCCCAGCGGTCCGCCATCCGCTTGCGGAAACCGTGCTTGGCGATGCGGCGCTTGTTGCGCGGACGATAGGTCGGCTGCACGTTCAATCACTCCATCCAAGAGAGCCGGAAAAGGTAGCGAAATGGGGCACTGCCGGTCAAGGTTTGACTTTTCCACATCCGGGCCGTAGAATCGGCCTCCCTCTAGTCATCACGCAACGACCTCACCAAGACCTGCCAACGATGCCCTTGTCAGCCAAAGATCTCTGGAAGCGGGTCCTCGAGGGCGCCAGGCGCGATTTGCCCGAGACGACAATCCAGAGTTGGCTGACGCCCAACGACGTGCTGTCCTACGAGAATGGCACCCTGCTGGTGAGCGCTCCCGACGATTTCGCCAAGCGCTGGAACGAGGAGAAGTACGCGGCGATGCTGACGCAGGTCGCCACCGAGGTCGCGGGCGAGAATGTCACTGTTGCGTTCCGCGTTGCCGCCGAGCGACAGAAGCGGCCACAGATGGATCTGTTCGTGCCGCAGGCACCGCCGCCGGAAGCGGAACCGGCTGCTGCAAACGCCAATCCCAGCGCCCAGCCGCTCAACGAGCGCTACACCTTCGGACAGTTCGTCATCGGCAAGTCGAACGAACTCGCCGCGGCAGCGGCACACGCGGTAGCCGAGGCGCCCGGCAAGCAGTACAACCCCTTCTTCATCTACGGCCCCACCGGTCTCGGCAAGACGCACCTGATGCAGGCGATCGCGCACGAGGTGTCGCGCCGCACGCCCGCGACCCGGGTGCTGTATGTCGGCGCCGAGCAGTTCATCAACGAGGTGATCGAGGGGATCCACGGCCGGACGATGGCCGACCTGCGTCGTCGCTACCGGCAGGACGTCGACCTGTTCCTGGTCGACGATGTCCACTTCCTCGAGGGCAAGGAAGCCACCCAGGAAGAGTTCTTCCATACCTTCAACGCGCTGTACGAGGCGGGCAAGCAGATCGTGCTCACCTCCGACCGGTTGCCGAAGGAGATTCCCGGACTGGAGGCGCGGCTGGTGTCGCGCTTCGAGTGGGGAATGGTGGCCGATGTCAAGCAGCCCGACCTCGAGCACCGGATCGCGATCCTGCGCACCAAGCAGCAGCAGGATCACCTCGAGACCACGATTCCCGACGATGTGCTGCGGTTCATCGCCGAGAGCGTGCGCTCGAACGTGCGCGAGCTGGAAGGCTGCATCATCAAGCTGCTGCTGTACGCCTCGCTGCGGCACCGCGAGATCTCGATCGAGCTGGCGCGCGAGGCGCTGGCCGACAAGATCCGTCCCGGTGAGGACGCCGACGCCCGGCCGCACTCGCTGCCCAGCATCGAGAAGGTCCAGGAAGTGGTGGCCCGGCGCTGGGGGGTGACCCCGGAGGGACTGCGCTCCAAGGCCCGGATCAAGACGCTCACCGTGCCGCGGCAGATCGCTATGTTCCTCGCGCGCGAACTGCTGCAGATGCAATTGGTCGAGATCGGCCAGGCGTTCGGCGGCCGGGATCACTCCACCGTGATCCACTCGGTGGACAAGGTGCAGTCGCAGTTGCAGCGCGATCGCCAGTTCCGCGAGCGGGTAGATTCCGCTCGACAGGAGTTGTTGACAGTCTGATGCACAACGTTGGCAACGCTGCGTGGAAGTTTTGGGGAGATGGTGATCAGCGTGGGGAACCGGGGCGATGATCCCCAACGTCCCCAAACGATGCACAGCGTCGTCGCGACGCAGGACGCGCAGCGACAACGTGTTACCGGATGGGCCAACATTTGCCCACCCTCTACTACTACGACGATAGACTTGTTCACCTGAAGCAACAGCTTCTCTTGGCAACCCGGGGTGTCCTCGATGAAGTTCACCATCACGCGCGAGCAACTTTCCGAAGGCGTCAACGCGGTCAACGCTGCTGTCCCGAGCAAGACCACGCTGCCGGTGCTCGGCAACATCCTGCTGGAAGCCACCAAGGACGGACTGCGACTCTCGGGCACCGACCTCGACATCGCAGTCGGTACCACCGTGCCGGCGTCGGTGGATCAGGAAGGCGCCATCACGCTGCCGGCCCGCAAGCTGGTCGAGCTGGTGCGCGAACTGCCCAGCGCCGGTATCCGGATCACCACCCAGGGCGAACAGCGGGTGACCATCGAGTGCGGTCGCTCCCGCTTCAAGCTGCTGGGACTGCCGCGCGAGGAGTTCCCGGCCTTTCCGCAGGTCGCCTTCGGCAAGTCGGGCAAGACCACCGCGCGCGACCTGCAGAAGCTGGTGGCGCACGTGGCCTTTGCCGCCAGCACCGAGGAGTCGCGCCCGATCCTCAACGGCGTGCTGTGGCAGCTCACCGCCGACCGGATGCGGATGGTGGCCACCAACGGTCACCGGCTCGCCAAGATGGAGGTGCCGATCGACGGCGCGATGGGCGAACCCGCCGAGCTGATCGTGCCTCCCAAGGCACTGGACCAACTCCGCAAGTTGTTCGGTCCCGACGACGAAATCGAAATCGGCCGCTCCGAGAATCACCTGGGGTTCCGTTCCGCGAGCACGGTGGTCTTCACCCGGCTGATCGAGGGACCGTATCCCAACTACGAGCAGGTCATCCCGCGCGAGAACGACAAGGTTGCCACCGCGGAAAAGAGCGCGCTGATCGCCGCGATCCGACGGATGAGCATCGTGGCCAGCGACCAGACCCACCGGATCCGGATGTCGTTCGGCGACGGCAACTGCAAGCTGTCGGTGACCACCCCCGACCTGGGCGAGGCCCAGGAAGAGCTGGCGGTCACCTACGAAGGCGAACCGATCGACATCGGGTTCAATGCGACCTACCTCCTCGAGGTGCTCAAGTTCATCCCCACCGACGAGGTTCGCCTCACCTTCAAGGCCCCCGAACGCGCCGCCACGGTGGAACCGGTGGGCTGGAACGATCCGGCCAGCTACCTGACACTGGTGATGCCGCTCAGGCTGATTGACTGACGTCTCACCAACCGGAGATCTTCAATGCGCCGTCTGCTAGCTCCCGCCCTGCTCCTCGTTGCCCTGCCGCTCTCGGGCCAGGCGGCGTGGCCCGACGAAGGACCCACCACCTGGGTGAGCCGTCCGACCGAGGCAGCGATCACCGCCGATGACCTCCGCTCGCGGTTGTACCGCTATGCCCACGACTCGATGGCGGGCCGGGCGGCCGGCACGATCGAGAACGTCAAGGCCACCGACTACATCGCCTCCGAGTTCGAGCGGCTGGGACTCAAGCCGGCCGGCGAGAACGGCACCTGGTTTCAGGACATCCACTACGGCCGCAACCAGTTCGACCGCGACCAGAGCGTGCTGGCTGCCGCCGGCCAGCGGTTCGCGCCGGGTTCGGCCTGGGCGCCGATGCCGCCCAACCAGTCGAGCGAGATCGGCGGCAGCGTCAGGATCAGCAACGGTGCCACCGTGTTCGGCGGTCGCTACGGTGACAGCACCGCCGCACTGGGACCCGAGGTGGTGCGCGGCAAGGTGGTCATCTTTACCGCCCCCGAGATGGTCGAGCAGACCAGCGGCAACTTCCGGCGACGCACCCTGGCGCCGGGCGACTACACCCGGGCTCAGCGCGGCGGCGCCGCGGCGATCCTGGTGGTCCAGCCGGTCAGCTCCAACGCCTTCAACGCCCGGACGACGACCCGACCGTCGGTCGCCAGCACCACCGCGGGTGCCGCGATCAGCGAGGAGGTCGCCGCGGCGTTCTTCGACCAGCCACTCGAATCACTGAGCGTGGGCACCGCGGGCAAGCCGGTCACCGCGGAATGGGACTACAGCTACACACCGCTCGACTATCCGACCCGGAACGTGCTGGCGGTGCTCGAAGGAGCCGACCCATCCCTCAAGGGGACCTACGTGTTGGTCGGCGCTCACAGCGACCACGTAGGTCGAGTGCGGGGCAACGTGTTCCCCGAGCACGACTCGCTGCGCGCGTTCAACACCGTGCTGCGTCCGCAGGGCGCCAACGACCGGGTGGCGCTCGACGCGGTGACGGCGGAACAGTGGGCGGAAATCAACGCCCTGATCGCCCACGCCCGCACGATCCGGCCGCCCAGGCTCGACTCGATCAACAACGGCGCCGACGACGACGGCTCCGGCACGGTGGTGCTGCTGGAAATCGCCGAGGCGTTTGCCAACGGCGAGCGGCCGGCGCGATCGATCATCTTCCACTCGCACGCAGCGGAGGAGAACGGCCTGCTGGGCTCGCAGTACTGGACCGCACACCCGACCCTGCCGCTCGATTCGATCGTGGCGGCGTTCAATATGGATATGGTCGGCAAGGGCAGGGTCACCGACGTCCGCTTCGGCGGCCCCTACACCGTCCAGATGCTCGGCACCCGCCGGATCTCGCCCGAGTTCGGTGACATCATCGACTCGCTCAACGCAGTCCGCAGCGAGCCGATGGTGATCGACTGGTACTGGGACCGCACCGGTGCGCTCAACCGCTTCTGCCGCAGCGACCAGGTCAGTTATGTCCGCAAGGGCATCCCGACCTCGTACTTCTCGAGCGGCTACTCACGCGATTACCACCAGCCCACCGACGAGCCGCAGTACATCGACTACGAAAAGAGCGGCCGGATCGGGCGGTTCGTCCACGAGATTATGTCGACCATCGCCAACCGGGCCGAGCGACCGGCAGTGCTGCCGTGGGAAGAGCAGGATCCCTCAGCGCGGTGTCTCTGAGGAGAGATCGCAACGTATTGGCTGCAACAACTACGTCCCGCCGGGATGGCCACTAACCAAATAGGCGTAGTTGGGACAACAACGATGTCTGCGTGTTGGCTGCGGCGGCCCAGGGACGCCGCAGCCGTCCCCGCTTCCCCTTCCCTTCCTATCTGAATCTCACCCGTGTCCGGACAATCTGGGTCGTCGGCACCGCCTGGCGACTGGCCGGGATCGTGATCAGCCGGTTGGCCGTGTCGGTGGCCACGATGGCATCCAGTCTGCCTGGAATGGTGACGTAGTATGTGGTACTGCGCCTACCGTCTGCGGTCATCCGCATCTCGCGACCTGCCTGTTCCCCTTCGCCCTGCTGCTGGTAGGTGGCGGTGGCTGTCACCGGCAGCACCAGCACACCCTGTCGGGTGGTTCGCCGCCCCACGCTCCAATTGGTGATCCGGTCGTCGTCGGCCTCGAAGATCTCCACCTGACGCTTCGACCGGGTGGTGTCGGCCCAGACGTCGCCGCTGCTGATGCCGCTACGGGGTATCGCCGGGAACAGCTCGCTCACCAGTACTCCCAATTCGCCGATCAGCGGGTGGCGCCGGTTGGCGCGGACGTCGGTGATGCCCTCGGCCGTCAGCCGGCCGGTCCAGGTGGTTCCGATCAGTTCCGCCTCCCGACCCGCGCTGGGCTGCAGCCGGAGCGAGTCGAGTCTGACCCGCAGCTCGCCGCGCTCGCTCAGCGAATAGGAGAAACGGGCACTGCGGCCCAGCCGCTGCAACTGGCGGCCGCCATCGGGCAGTGTCAGGATGATCGAGTCCCGACGCTCCACCTCGGCGATACCACTGTAGCCGACACTCAGCATCACCCGGGCTGGACCGTCGCCGGGTTGGGTCGGTGCAGCCCGGGACGGCGAGGGCAGCGGGGCAGGGGACGGATTGCTCGAGCAGCCGACCAGCAGGGCCGCGAGCAGCAGGGCTCTGGTCTGTGGCATCGTCATCCGGTGACGCTAACACTCGGTCCGGCAACACGAAAGGATCGAAGCAAGAAGGGCGGCAACCGGTAGCCCGGTGCCGCCCCTCCCCCAGTCCGGCAAGCGACGAACTTACGGCACCTGGACCACGGTCGCGCTGGAGACGACCGTAAGCGGGATCGGCTCCGGCATCGCCGCGTTCAGCACCGTGAGGTTCTGGGTGCTGCTCACCTCCGACTTGCTGGCCGGGCCACCGATCGGCGAGGTCGCGTTGATGGTCGAAGTGATGGTGCCGCTCACCTGCTGGCCGCCCATATCGGCGTTGACACTGCCGTTGCCGGTGGCGGTGACCGTCAGGTTGCCACCGTCGCGACTGTGGATCACCCAGTCGACGATCTGCGAGGTGTTCTGGCTGCCGTTCTCGTTGACCACGTCGTTGTTGGTCGTGTCGGCCCACTTGTCGATCCCGGCGGCCTTCTCGCCGATGCCGGGATACAGTGCGCTGATCGAGGGGATCACCATCTGCAACACCGTGTTGCCCTCGACCGATGGCTTGGGTGCGCCTTCCGGGCGGCCGTCGACGATGTAGACGTGGATCCACTCTCCCCGGAGCGAATCGGCCAGGTCCTGGGTGAAGGCGGCCGCGAGCTGGCCTGTGGCAGCCACGTTCATCGAGTCGATCACCACGTGGGCCAGACTGCCGCCGGTGGTGTCGCTCACAGTGAGGGTCACCCAGGCGGTGCTGGTGACCTCGGAGATCATCTCGCCCATTCCTGCGGCGGTCAGGTCGACGGTCTGGTTGAGCTTGACGTCGAGCCGGTAGCGCTGCGGGGAGTTGTCGGGGCCATCGCCCGGTCCGACGATGCCGCTGGTGGCCACCAGCAGCGCAAGCATTCCTGAGACCATCGAAGATTCTCCGCAAAATGAGTGGAACTGCCTGACCCGCCGCTCGAGGAGCGGCGGGTCGTGGCCCGCCCTCTTTCGAGAGCGGGCCCGGGGTCGGACCGTAAGCCGAGTTCTGTTCAGGGCGTTCGCCCCGGACGATCATCTCTCTCGGACGGCTGTCGCCAGCCGTCTCCAGCGGCCTACCCGCGACTCAAGTGGTGCGGGCCGCACCTCGTCGCTGCTTGGCCTTGCTCCGGCCGGAGGTTACCGTGCCCCCGAGCCTTGCGGTCGGGGCGGTGGGCTCTTGCCCCACCGTTTCACCCTTGCCTGTGACCCTCGCTTGCGCGCTGGTCCATCGGCGGTCTGCTCTCTGTTGTCCTTGCCGTCGCCTCACGGCGCCCAGGTGTTACCTGGCGGCCTGCCCTGTGGAGCTCGGACTTTCCTCGTTCCGGGTTGCCCCGGGCCGCGATCGTCACGTCCGACCCCGGATGGAATATACCGCCCCGTCCCCACCTTGACCTGCGGTTGACGGTTGGAGACGAGCGTGCGGGACCTCAAGCCACAGGACGGAATCGTGTCTCGCAACGTTTCGAACCATCCCCCTGCCACTACCGTGGCGGCGGTGCTCGACCCGGCCGACCGGCTGCGCGCGGAGGCGGTGGGCAACGGTTGCTTCTCCCTGGTGCATCGTGACTCGCTGCGCGAAGCGATCCGGACGGTGCGCGAGCGGCCGGTCGACGCGGTGCTGTTTTCGGTGGGACGCTGCTCGGCCGACAGCCCGGCCCTGCTCGAGCAATTCACCCGGGCCTTTCCTGCGGTGCCAGCCATCGCCCTGCTCACCGCTCGCACCAGTGGCGAGAGCGAGGCGCTGCTCCGGTTGGGTGCCACCGGGGTGCGGCAGGTGGTCGACGCCCGCGACCCATCCGGCTGGCGCCGACTGCGCGAGGTGCTGGGGGCCACCCCGCACGATCGCGCTCGCACCATCCTGACTCCGATCTACGCTGCACTCGGTCCGGTGCCACCCGCTTCCCGGCGATTCTGGGACGACCTGGTCCGCGGCGCACCGGCGACCACCACCGTGCGCCAGCTCGCACTCCGGCAGGGAGTGGCTCCGTCCACCCTGGTGTCGCGATTCGGGCGCTCCGGGCTGCCGAGTCCCAAGGACTATCTGGTGGCGGTGCGACTGTGCCACGCGGCGAAGCTGTTTGACGAATCGGAACTCACCATCACCGAAGTTGCGTACCGGCTCAACTTCGCATCGCCACAATCATTCGGGCGTCACCTGCGTGCGGTGATGGGAATCACGCCGAGCGAGTTCCGCACCCGGTTTCCGTTCGTGATGGTGATGGAAAGATTTCTCGACACGATGGTGCGACCGCACGTTGCGGTGTGGCGGACCTTCAGGCCGCTGGCGCCCGGAAGGTGAGACGCTAGACGTTAGACGTGAGACGTGAGACGGCTGACGTCTCACCTCTCACGTCTCACCTCTCACGTCTCAC
>CBFGRM010000034.1:0-20753 GCA_965651205.1 uncultured bacterium | reverse complement strand
GTGCTCACGTTTGCCGCAAGTGGCGCCATCCACGACCTGTTCGCGACTCTGGTCCTGGCACGCTACTTCGTGCTCTTCACCCCCGTGTTCGCAATCTTCGGCTCGATGGTGATTGTCGAGGAGGCACTCGGCTCGAACTTGCTGGGGGCTCCATATCGCCTTCGCGCCGGCGTTCACGCGATGGCAATCTCCGGAACCATCGCGTTCGCTGTGGTCGCCTGGTAAGTGTCAGGCGATGCCCACCCTCACTCCTCGGTGAAATTGTCCACCAGGGCGTCGAGCCGCTGGTAGCTCACTTCCATCCCGTCGGTCATTCCGGTGGCGATCGCGCCGTCACGCGCCTCCTTGGTGCCGTAGTCCATCAGCACTACCAGCGTGGTGACGCCGTCCTTCTCGGTGAACGTGGTGCGGATCTTGGCCGGAGTCGTGTGCATCTCGCCGCCCAGGGTGCCGGGATCGAAATACTCCTCGTACACCAGCAGTGCCGGTGCCTCGACCTCGAGGTAGTCGCCGTGAAAACCGAACTCCTTGCCGTCCTCGTCGAAACGCCAGCGCCAGCGATACGTGCCGCCGGGACGAACATCCATCTCGCACACCGGCATCGACCACCCCGGATAGCCGCCGATCCAGCGCTGGAACAACGCCGGCTCGACGTGCGCCCGCCAGACCAGCTCGCTGGGCGCCCTGAAATCACGCGTGACGCGCACCTCCGTGTCGCTCGGCAAAGCAACCTGGGCGGTGCTGTTGATGGTGCCGCTCATCGGACTGTCCTTTCGGGTAACGGTGTGTATGAACCCGCCGCAGTGCGCAGGTAGGGACAACTACCTGCGCTTGCGCCGTGAAGCAGGGGGCTTGGCCTGCATTTCATCGAGCAATGAGTCGAGTGCAGCAAACCGCTGCTCCCAGAATTGCCGGTACTCCTCGAGCCAGGCAGTGGCCTCGGCGAGCCGAGCGGCTTCGAGCCTGCGCGGCCGACGCTGCGCCTCGCGCCCCGACGACACCAGGCCAGCACGCTCCAACACCTTGAGGTGCTTGGAAATAGCCGGCTGGCTCATATCGAATGGCTCCGCCAACTCCGCCACCGCGGCCTCACCCTCGGCCAGCCGGGCGAGGATCGCCCGACGAGTGGGATCGGCCAGGGCAGCGAAGGTGGCGTCGAGACGCTCCGAGGGGGTCATCGCAGAAGTCATAACCATACGGTTATTATAACCAGTCGGTTATGGAAGTCAAGAGGGGCATCTCCATCAGCGCGGCACGGGAACTTTCGGGCTTGTCGGCGCGTTTCAAGGGCAGTGTGACAGCAACAACGCCTGTTCACCCCAACGCCAGGAGGAGGAAGTCGTGCCCCACGTTCACGTCGATGCCAGACTGGGACCGGAGCGGAATCCCCGACAGGGGTTCGGTGCCCAGGACATCCTGCGGTGGACCGACAGTTGGCGCCGCCTCAGGGCCGAGTTCAAGGCAGCCCGGCAACCGGTGATGCGACCGCAACCGGTAAAGGAAGGGCCACTGGCGCCCACCCTGCACAGTAGCGGCGGGATGGACGAGTTCTTCGGTCCCGCTCCCGAGTCCGCCAACTCCCGCTGAACTGGTCCGATGCACAAACAAGGAAGCCGGCCCGCGCACATCGGGCCGGCTTCCTGCTTATCCTCCCCGGACGTTCCAGTTCTTCCCATCTCACCAGCGAGCCGTACAGGGCTGAGTCGATGGCGAGCAATCCTGGCCATCCCTGCAAGCCAACATCCGGCTCAGCGTCAACCGGGGGAATCAGGCGATGATGATCGATTGGCAGGAATACCGGCAGCAGATTGCCCAGCGAATGGCAGAGCTCGGGCGCGCCACCCCCGGTACGGTCCGCGGCTATCGCGAGCTGAGCACCGCGGGCGACAAGGCCGACCTGCTCGGCGCCAGGACACGTGAACTGATAGCGATCGCTGTCGGCGTCACCCGGCAGTGCGACGGCTGTATCGCAGTGCACGTGGAGGCGGCCCTCAAGGCTGGAGCCAGCAAGGAAGAAATCGCCGAAGCACTGGGTGTCGCAGTGGCAGTGAACGCAGGTGCGGCCTTCGTGTTCTCGTCCCGCGCGATGGATGCTGTAATCAGCAGCACCGCGGAGGACCAGGCGCAGGGTGCTGAGCGGTGAGTGACTTCAATTTCGGTGTAGGTGGCGTGGTCAGCGCAGACATCGCCGTTCCTGAACACGAGCGCGAAGTGGACTTCTACTTCCGCGTCCTCACCACCGGCACCTCCCCGCTCTGGCAACGGGATTTGATGAACAACATCGGTGTGCCAGTCATCGGACTGGGCGCGCAGTCGGCAGAGTACGCCGGACTGCCGCTTCAGTGGATGCCGCACATCCAGGTCGCCGATGTTGCTGCCAGCGCGGCGCGCGCAGTTGCGCTCGGCGGCCGGGAACTGATGCACCACCGTGACGCCGACGGCAACAGCCAGTGGGCGGTGCTGGTCGACCTCGACGGTGCCGCGTTCGGGATCATTCCGGTGGTGCAAGGCGATGCGATCCCGCCGCTGCCCGCGAGTGACGGACCAATGGGCCGCATCGCCTGGCTCGACCTGACGGTGACCGATGCGGCCAGGGCGCGCGACTTCTATCGCGATGTTGTCGGGTGGTCGGTCGCCGAACAGGCGATGAGCGACAGCGAAGGCAAGTACGCCGACTACGTGATGCAGGGTCCGGACGGCGATGCTGTCGCCGGTATTTGTCACGCTCGTGGTGTCAACGCCGGGCTGCCGCCGGTGTGGCTGCTGTACCTGCCGGTGGACGATCTGGCCGAATCATTGCGGCGGGTCGAGGCCGAGGGAGGCAGCGTCATCAAGACTTCACGGTCCGCGGATGGTACCCTGAGGTACGCCGTGATCCGTGATCCGGTCGGGGCCCACTTTTCGCTGGCACCCGCTTCCTGACACCACGGCGCCCGGCAGGGGCAGGTGCTGGCCGATGTCGTGGGTACCCTCCCCCTTACGCAACTCGGTAGTGCGTGGTAGCGTCTCTCGCCCGAACCCGAGGAACTCATCCCGCCCCGATGGGCCGACCCGGGACCTGGTCGGGCCAACCCACACACCGTGAGGAACCCAATGTCGATGTCGAGGATCGGAGTACTGGGAGCTGTGGTCGTGGCAGGCGCAGCAGCCGTGATGCTGATTCGTTCGCGGCCGGGTGGTGATGAGGTGTCGCTCCCACCGGCTGCGATGGTGGCGGCCGAACCGGATCTCGACGCGGTCCGGGCCGCTACCGCCAAGTACCAGGATGTCCAGGTGGCGCTCGCCGAGGGGTTCATCCCCGACCCCGGCAACGTCTGCGAGTCCGCCGTGATGATGGGGCTTCCCGCCGAAATGGGAGCGATGGGAATCCACTACTTCAGGCCTGACCTGCTCGGCATCACCGGTCCGCCCGACCCGCGGGTCCGCGGTACCGGCACTCACACCGACTTCCTCGTGCCTGGGGTGCTGATCTATGAGCCGCAGGAGGATGGTTCCCTCCAACTGGTTGCGGTCGAGAACCTGGTGTTCGAGGAAGCGTGGGTGGCAGCCGGCAATACCGCGCCACCGTCATTCCACGGCAAGGCATTCGATCATATGGTCGACGACCCTGCCACTCAGCTCGACGAGGCGCACGCCTTCGCGCCCCACTACGATCGCCACGTGTGGCTCTACCGCGAGAATCCGAACGGCGTGTTCGCGCAGTTCAATCCCGACGTGAGCTGCGCACATCACCAGGGCGGCACGCACGACCACACGTAATCGACATCGGGTTGCACCGTGGGGCGGTCGAACTATTCGGCCGCCCCGCCAGCCGTGCATATCGGCTACAACCGGACCCGCCGGAGCAATTGCGCGTTGAGCGCCACGATTATGGTGCTGACCGACATCAGTGCGGCACCGACCGCCGGCGACAGCACGATTCCCCACGGTGCGAGCACGCCGGCAGCCACGGGAATGGCGACGATGTTGTAGCCGCTCGCCCACCACAGGTTCTGCACCATCTTGCGCCAGGTGGCGCGAGACAGCGTGATGATCCGCGGGATGTCGCGTGGGTCACTGCGCACCAGCACGATGTCCCCCGAGGCGACCGCCACGTCGGTGCCGGCACCCATCGCGATGCCGACGTCGGCTGTGGCGAGTGCCGGTGCGTCGTTTACCCCGTCTCCCACCATCGCCACCAATGCTCCATCTGCCTGGAGCCGAGAGATTTCCGCCGCCTTGTCTTCGGGCAGCACCTCAGCCAGCACCTGCCGGATGCCGAGTTGCCGTGCCACGGCATCTGCCACCACCTGGGCGTCGCCGGTCAGCATCACCACGTCGATGCCGTCGTCGCTGAGCGTGCGCACCGCTTCGGCTGACTCCGGTCGCACCGCATCCGCCAGCGCGAACGCGGCCAGGGTGCGCTCGGCATCCACCAGGAATACCACGCCGCGACCATCCGCGGCCTGGGATTCGGCAAACTGCTGCAGTATCGGCGCCGGAGTCACTGCCATTGCCGCGAGCAGGTTTGGTCCACCCACCGACAGCACCCTCCCTTCGACCGTCGCCTGGACACCTCGACCGGCTATGGCCAGGAAGCCGCTTGTCTCGGGCAGTGTGATGCCGCGATCGTGCGCACTGGACACCGTAGCCCGCGCAACCGGGTGCTCGGAGTCGCGTTCCACCGCGGCCGCGAATCGCAGTGCGTCGTCCTCGCTGATGTCGTCGGTCGATTGCATCGCAACCACCCGATGTTCGCCCAGCGTGAGTGTGCCGGTCTTGTCGAACACGATCGTTGTCAGATGGCGCGCATCCTCGAGAGCTCGACGGTCGCGGACGAGGAGGCCGTTCCTCGCGCCAAGTGTGGTGGAGATCGACTGCACCAGGGGCACTGCCAACCCGAGTGCGTGCGGGCAGGCGATCACCAGCACGGTGACAAGTCGTTCGATCGCAACGGCCGCGGTGGCTCCTGCGATCAGCCAACCAGTCAAGGTGAGGGCGCCAGCTCCGAGTGCGATCCACGTGAGCCAGAATGCTGCCCGGTCGGCCAGCGCCTGCGACCGCGAGCGCGACGATTGCGCCTCGGCGACCAGTCGAGCGATGCCGGCCAGCGCGGTGTCCTGCCCGGTGCCGGTGACGCGCACCCTGAGCGAGCCCGCCCCGTTGATCGTGCCGGCGATGACCCTGTCGCCAACCTGCTTGCTGACCGCAACCGACTCGCCGGTCAGCAGCGACTCATCCACCGCGCTGTTGCCGCCCTCCACCACGCCGTCCGCCGGTACCGAGGCGCCGGGTCGCACCAGCACCAGGTCGTCGTTCCTGATCTGGTCCACCGGCACTTCCTCGGCGTGTTCTCCCGAGTCGCCGACGTGCAGCCGCACGGCCGTGGCCGGCAGCAACTTGACCAGCTCGTCGAGCGCACCCTCCGCCTGCGAGATGGAGCGCATCTCGAGCCAGTGACCCAGCAGCATCACAGTTACCAGGGTGGCCAGCTCCTCCCAGAGCGGCATTCCGGGGAACCCCAGTGTCACCGCGGCACTGAAGCCGAATGCGACCACGATCGCCAACGAGATCAGGGTCATCATCCCCGGCAACCTCGCGGCGATCTCGTGGCGCGCGCCGGTGATGAACGGGCGACCGCCATACAGGAACACCGCGGTTCCGAAGATGACCGGGATCAGGTGGCTGCCCGGGAACCTCGGCGCGGTGTAGGCCAGCAGCCCCGGCAGCATATGTCCCCACACCAGGGTGGGAATCGTGAGCAGCAGCGACAACCAGAAACGATCGCGGAACATTGCCACCGAGTGACCGGCGTGCTTGTCGTGGCCGCCGCCGTCATCGTGGTGGTGAACCTGCTGGTGGTGTTGATGAGAGTGGTGCGCGTGGTGATCCGACACGAAGTCTCCGATCGGGATTGCAGCTTTGGCGGGGCGGCCACGGAGGCGCTACTATTCCGATACCCTCACGGGCAGGCTGCGCCACCTTGGCCTGTCGAGCTCCCCGTTTCCTGATGAGGTGTCAAGTGCCCGACCACAATGATACTGCTTGCGCTGACGTCACCCGCGAGCGGTTCACCTGTTCATCTCGTGCGGCAAATGGGTCTCTCCTGGCGGCGCTGGCCTCCCTGTCGCTCTTGATGGCGGCCTGCGGTGGCAACGGGGCTGCCCCCGACGATCAGGAGGTGCCCGATGCCCCGGTCGCGGCGACTGCCAATCCCGATCAGGCATCTGCGGCGCACGATCACGCCGCCGCAGCCGGAGAGGGTGAGCTGCTGTTGGCCATAATGCAGCGCCTCAACGCCGATATGGCCGGCCTGTCACAGGGCCTGTGGCTGGAGGACTGGCAGGTGATTGCCGCACGATCCGCGTCGATCGCGGGACACGCGCCGATTGCACCCGAGGAGATTGAGCGGATTCAAGCCACCCTCGGCGATGAAATGCACGCCTTCGAGGAGGCCGACGAGGCGGTCCACACCGCAGCGGTGCGTATGCACGAGGCCGCAGAGGCCAGGGATATGAAGCAATTCCTTGCTGCCTTCACCGAAGTGCAACAAGGGTGCGTCTCCTGCCACACCTCGTTCCGGGATCGCCTGCGGAAGTGATCCTGCAGGAGAGCCCCTGCGACCTGTTCAGGAGGGACGAGGCCTAGAGCGGCGTTGAAATGCCAAGCTTGAAGCCGTCAGGGTCGTTGAACTGGAACATCCTCATTCCCCAGGGACGATCCTCCGGCTCACTCAGGAGCTTGCCACCCGCAGCACGGATACGCTCGGCGGTCGCATCAACCGTCGCGGCATCTGCAACGTTGATCTGGACGTAGATACCCTGACCCTTGATCCGGTCCCAGCCGAGCTTGCCGTCGTCCTGGTTGAGTATGATCCGCGCGTTGCCGGCAACCATCACCGCACTCGCGACCTTGCCCTCGCGCTCGACCTGGTGGGCGATGGCAAACCCGAGCACTTCATTGTACCAGCGAATCGATGCCACCACGTCGCGGCAGGTGAGTGAGCATCCGATGGAAGTGGCTTCCAAGACTGGCGGCATATCGCGGTCCCGGTTGAGGTTGAACTGGATTCTTCATTGTAACGTGCCCATCTGCGGATCCGGAGAATCCGCTTCGGTAATCTGCACTCCCTCTGCCTCGTCAAGCCACCGGCGGGCCCGCAGGGTCAGTGCGTGGTCGGCGCCGCGCGCAGCGCTGAGCGCTGCGTGTGCGTTGCGCAACAACGTGGTGCCCAGCTCGATCCTGCCGAGTCTCGTCTCGCAGTGGCCCACGATGGCCTCGGTGGAGGCCACGCCCCAGTGGTCCTGCCCCAGTGTGGTGACTCTGCTGTCGCGCGCCGCGCGCGCCGCAGCGAGTCCTTCGGCCAGCCCTGCCGGGTCGGACATCTCGCACAGCGACGACCCGAGGATGCTCTCGATGTATGCGGTTGTGGGATGGTCAGGCGGCAGGGCATCGTGTGCCTGCCTCCGGGTGAGGCGCAACAGCGTCACGGCCCGTTGGTACTGTCCGGCAGTTTCATACAGCGATCCGAGCGATGCGGTCGCGGTGAGTGTGGCAGGGTGGTCGGCACCCAGTGAACTCGTGAACAACGGTATGGCCCTGCCGAACGTCTCTTCGGCTTCCTCGTAGCGCTGCAGTGCCGTGAGCACGTTGGCCTGATTGACGTACAGCGTCGCCAACTGGGGTCCGTCCCTGCCGTTCAGCCGCAAGATCCTGCTCGCCTCGGCGTATGCCTGTGCCGCCTCTTCGAGGCGACCTGGCAGTGAGGCGTATACCACCGCGAGATTGTTGGTGATGGCCGACAGTTGCATATCGTTCGACTGATCGCGGGAGTGGAACAGCTGGGTGGCGCGCACCAGGGTCGATTCGGCCGCGGCAAGTTCGCCCAGGTCTATCTCGATCGCGCCCAGTTGATTGAGCGCGGTGGCGAGCATCTGCCATCCGGCCGGGTTGGTCGATTCAATGTGGGCCACTGCCGCCCTGGCGTGCTCCCGAGCCTCGTCGAGTCGACCCATCTCGTGCAGCGCCAGTGCCCGGGCGTTGCGGATCACGCCTGCCTGCCGGGCGGTGCCGCCGAGTGAGTCGAGCAGCAGCGACACCGCAGCCTCGGTGAACCGGTCGGCGCGTTCGAGGTCGCCTCTGCCAGCACCGACCTCACCCAGCGCCGACAGCACATATGCGCGAGCGGCCGGCTGGTCCGCCAGCGTCGAGTCGAGCTCCAGCTCGGCCAACCGGATCACGTCGTCCACGGTTTCCGCCGGTTCATTGTCGCGCCAGGGATCGCCCGAACCCAGCACCGTCTTGAGGAATGCAACCGCCGACGCTGCTGTGGCCGCTTCCTCCTGCGCCAGGTCGCGTTGGTACTGGGCAACACCAGCCTGCCACAGTGCGGCAGCGAGTCCGCCAACCAACAGGATCACGATCGTCGCTGCCACTGAAAGCGCAACCCAGTTGCGGCTGATCTGCCGCTTCAGGCGATATGACCAGGTAGGGGTTCGTGCCGCCACCGGCCTGCCGTCCAGGTAGCGGTACAGGTCGTCCGCAAAGGCAAGCACCGAGGAGTAGCGGTCCTGCGGTCGCTTGGCGACGGCCCGCAGCACAATGGCATCGAGGTCGTCGCCTCTCGGCGGCAGCGGCTTGCCACTCTTGGCGATCACCGCCGTGGGCGCTCGGGGAATCGCCTCCATCGCCATTCGTCCGGCCTCAGCGCGCGTCAGCCCGGCGGTGATGTGATACGGTGCCTCACCGGTGAGCAGGCGGTAGAGCAGTATGCCGAGCGAGTAGGTGTCGGTGGCGGTGCTGGCGGGGTCGCCGCGAAACTGTTCCGGGCTGGCGTAGTCGGGCGTCAGCAGGATCGAGCCAGGCACGTCCGAGTCTTCGCTGGCCTGGCGTTCCAGGTCGGCTATGCCGAAGTCGAGCAGCTTGGCGGTGCCGTCGGGGGTCACGAGGATGTTGGATGGCTTGATGTCCTGGTGAATCACCAGGTTCTGGTGGGCAAAGTCCACCGCGCTGCACACCTGGAGGAAGACCTCGAGCAGTCGCTGAAGTGACGGTTGCTCGCGTGCGCACCACTGGTCGATGGTTTCGCCGCGCACGTGCTCCATCACCAGGTATGGCAGGCCGTCGGGCGTGCTGCCACCGTCGAGCAACCGAGCGATGTTGGTGTGTTCCAGGCGCGCGAGGAGTCGGCGCTCCTGTGCAAAGCGACGCACCAGCTCGGGGCTGCCGATGTCGACACGAATCAGCTTGAGGGCCGCGTGCTGTTCGAAATCAACGTCGGCGCGGTGCGCGTGATATACCGTTCCCATCCCGCCGTGATGCAGCACGCTGTCGACCTGCCACGCGCCGACCCGACGGCCCACCATCGCGCCATCGAGTCGGGAGCCGAAGATGTCGGCCAGTTCCGAAGTGACCGGGTCGGCGAGGAACGTCGGATCCTCGGCGTGGGCGGCAAGCAGGCTGACGAGTTGTTCGGCCAGCGCAGGGTCGTCGTTACGGACCTGGCTGAGCAGTGACTCGAGCGCCTCGGGATCGTCCAGCCCGAGCGCCACGCCGAAGAGATCGGCGACCCGGTCGAGACGAGAGCCGGGCGAAGTCGGCGGCGTTTCGTCAGCCATCGGAATCCGCGGTCTCGAACCCGGAGCGCAGCAGTCGGGCCTTCAGCCAGGCCCGCGCCACCGCCCAGTCGCGCTTCACGGTCGGTTCGGAAATCCTGAGCACTTCGGCGATGTCGGCGACACCAAGGCCGGCGAAGTATCGCAACTCCACCACCCGCGCCCGTCGCGGATCCAGGGCGCTCAGCTCGTGCAACGCGGCGTCGAGTTGCACCAATTCATCGGCACGCTCTAGCGACATCGCCACCGGCTCGGGTGAGTTGTCGAGCGGCACTTCCTGACGACGGTCCCGACGCTCGGCCAGCCGATGTCTGGCATAGTCGAGCAGCACCCGCCGGATCACCGTGGCGGCCATCGCGTAGAAGTGCGCTCGACTCTTCCAGTCGGTGCGATCCTGTTGAGCGAGACGAAAGTATGCCTCGTGAATCACCTCGGTGGCCTGGATCGTCACCGGCACCGCGGAGCGCCGGATCTGGCTGGCAGCCAGACGACGCAGTTCCCCGTACACGATCGCGAACAGCCGGTCGCCCGCCGCACGGTCGCCCTCCGACCACGCCTGCAGCAGGATGGTCACCTCACCGGCTTCGTCTGTCGGGGTCATCTGCCCAAGATGCCGCCCAAACGGCCGATCCGCCAGCGCAGCGAGCCCCGGCCGCTCAGTAGGCAATCAGGGGGGGGCTTCCCATACCTAGAACCGCAATGTATAGTGGTGTCAGGTATGTGGACTCGATCCGGGGGTCTTGAGCCGATGGACATCAACAAGGACCTGACGGCGGCGTCGTCGACGCCGATCGTGCTGGCGATTCTGGCCGAGGGTGACAGCTATGGCTATGCGATCCTGCAGCGGGTCCGTGAGCTGTCCGGCGGCCGGATCACCTGGACCGACGGAATGCTCTATCCGGTGCTGCACCGGCTCGAGCGGCTCGGTCATATCGAGTCGCGCTGGGAAACGGCCGACAGCGGGCGGCGGCGCAAGTACTACGCGCTTACGCCGGGCGGGCGGGCTCAGCTCGCGGCGGAACGGCGTCAGTGGGAAGTGGTCGAGGAAACCCTGCGCAGTGTCTGGTCGGCGATGATGGTGGCGTCGCCCGACTCACCCAACCTGTTGCCTCAAGGGGCGTGAAGATGTCGAGCAGTGAAGTGGATGCCGGACTCGAGGCCCAGATCGATCAGTGGCGCAGCTTCCTCCGCCGTCGGCAGGCGATCCACACGGTGGATGTCGCCGAACTCGAAGATCACCTGCGCGAGCAGGTCGCCGACCTGACCGCTGGCGGCCTGCAGGGCGACGAGGCGTTCCTGGTGGCGGTCAAGCGGATGGGTGCACTCGACACGCTGTCGCGCGAATTCGCGCGGGAGCATTCCGATCGGCTCTGGAAGCAGCTCGTGGTCAGCGGTGATGCCGACGATCCGGGTCGCGGTGATCGCCGTCGCGAGGCGACGGTTGCGGTGTGCCTGGCGATCGCCGCGGCGGTGGCGATCAAGCTGCCATCGCTGTTCGGAATCGGTCTGGAGGAGTCCGAGTGGTTCTACGCGCACAACATCGCGTTCTTCGTGCTGCCGTTCCTGACCGGCTACTTCGCCTGGAAGCGCGGGCTCAGCCGCCACACGATAGGCCTGCTGCTGCTGGGCTTCACCGCGGCGATTGCGGTGGCAAACCTGCAACCGGTGGTGCACGGCGGTCACACCCAACTGCTGATGATCATCCACCTGCCGATCGCGCTCTGGTTGCTGGTGGGGTTGGCGTACGCAGGCGAGCGATGGAGTGCGGTCGAGGGCAGGATGGACTTCATCCGGTTCTCGGGCGAACTCTTCATCTACTTCGTGCTGATCGGTCTTGGCGGCGGCGTGCTGACCGGGTTCATCGCGATGATATTCGATTCGATCGGCATCGACGTCGAGCCGTACATCGGCAACTGGATCGTGCCCTGCGGCGCGATGGGTGCAGTTATGATCGCCGCCTGGCTGGTGGAGGCCAAGCAGAGCGTGATCGAGAATATGGCTCCGGTGCTGACGCGGTTGTTCACGCCGCTCTTCACGCTGGTGCTGCTGGTGTTCCTCGGCACGCTGGCAGTAACCGGGCGCGGGGTCAACATCGAGCGCGAGATGCTGATCGCCTTCGACCTGCTGCTGGTGGTGGTGCTGGCGCTGCTGCTCTACTCGATATCGGCACGCGACCCGATGGCCCCTCCGGCGCCGTTCGATGCCGTGTCGGTGGTGCTGGTGCTGAGCGCGCTGCTGGTCGACCTCGTGGCGCTCTGGGCGATTGCCTCGCGCATCAGCGAGTTCGGGCTTACCCCCAACCGGGTGACCGCGCTCGGGCTCAACATCCTCCTGCTGGTGAACCTGGCGTGGTCGGCGGTCCTCTACATTCGTTTCCTTCGCGGCAGGGGGGAGTTCGCGCGACTGGAACGATGGCAGACCGGCTATCTGCCGGTGTTCGCCGGCTGGGCGGCAGTGGTGGTGGTGCTGTTCCCGCCACTGTTCAGCTTCATCTGACCGGAGTGCGGGAACCGAAACCCCGGGGCATCCGTTGCCGATGGAACGCCCCGATGGGCAAGTGAACCACCGCAACCGGCCGTCGATCGAGACCGGGGAGACCCACGTGAAGAGACAATTGGAACTCGGACTCGACACCTTCGGCGACGTCACCATCGGGGCAGACGGTCGCCCGCTACCGCACGCGCAGGTGATTCGCGACGTCATCGAACAAGCGGTGCTCGCCGATCGCCTCGGCGTGTCGTTCTTCGGGGTCGGCGAGCATCACCGCAGCGATTTCGCGGTGTCCGCTCCCGAGGTGGTCCTGGCCGCGATCGCCGGGCAGACCTCCCGGATCCGGCTCGGCAGTGCGGTCACCGTGCTCAGTTCCGACGATCCGGTGCGGGTGTTCCAGCGTTTCGCGACTCTCGACGCCGCGTCGAACGGACGCGCGGAGATCATCGTGGGCCGCGGCTCGTTCACCGAATCGTTCCCGCTGTTCGGCTTCCCGCTCGACCAGTACGAACTTCTGTTCGAGGAGCGACTGGAACTGTTCGCGGCACTGCTGGAGCAGAATCGCATCACCTGGCGCGGTCGCACCCGTGCAGCACTGCAGGAGCAGGCGGTTTTCCCGCGAGTGGAATCGGGACGGTTGCCAACCTGGGTGGGAGTCGGCGGATCACCCCAATCGGTGGTGCGGACGGCGCGGCACGGACTCGACCTGATGCTGGCCGTGATCGGCGGCAATCCGGGACGCTTCGGGTCGTATGTGTCGTTGTACCATCGCTCGCTGGAGGAGTTCGGCAAGCCGCCTGGTCGGGTGGGTATGCATTCCCCGGGTCACATCGCCGATACCGATGAGCAGGCCAACGAGGCGATGTGGCCTCACTATCGCGAGATGATGTCGCGGATCGGCGCCGAGCGTGGCTGGCCACCGATGAGACGTGAACAGTACCAGCACGAGATCGAGCAGGGTTCGCTGTACGTCGGTTCACCCGAGACGGTGGCCCGTCGGATTGCCGAAACCGTCAGGACGCTCGGCGTCGACAGGTTCGACCTCAAGTACAGCGCCGGCACGCTGCCGCACGAAGACCTGATGCGCACCGTCGAGCTGTACGGCAGCAAGGTGATCCCGCGGGTACGCGAACTCCTGGCGGAGTGAATCGGAGCGGCCGGTCAGCCGCAACGACCCCAGCCGCAACCGGGGCAGAGCAGACAGCCCGAGGCCCGATACACCGGGCCACCGCAGTCCGGGCAGCCGCCCGAACCACGCGGATACACGGGGGCATCGACAGGGGTGCGCCAGACCGCCGCCCGCTCCGGACGGGCCTGACTGGCCTCGTGCTCGACCTCGCTGACACCAGAGGCGGCGATGGCCCGGGCAGTGGACTCACGGGTGGCCAGCAGCGGATAGGAGATCATCATCGGGACGTCCTGGCTTCGGGTTTTGTTCGGGTAGATTCCCGAAGATATCCCGAATGTCGGGCCGGTCAAGTCGGCGAGGTTACCATTCGCCGATGCCGCGCTATGTCGCCTTCCTCCGGGCCATCAACGTCGGTGGCCGCACTGTCCCGATGGCCCGGCTGATGGAGCTGTTCGAGCAGCTCGACTGCCGCGACGTGACCACCTTCCTCGCCAGCGGCAATGTCATCTTCACTGCCGACGCCCGCGCATCCCGGCTGGAGCAGCAACTGGATCGTCATCTCGAAGCAGAGCTCGGCCATCCGGCGGAGGCGTTCGTGCGAACACTGCCGGCTCTGGCAGGTGTGCTGGCGGGTGTGCCGTGGAGCGACCGGGAACTGTCGGAATCGTTTGCCTTGATGATCGGCTTCATCAGGGGCAGGGTGAATGCAGCCTCTGCAGCAAAGGTGGTGGAGCTGGCCGGGTCCACCGACCGCCTGGTGATCGACGGCGGCACGCTGTACTGGCTCCGGACCGTGCGGGAGAGCGATCCCGGGCTGTCCGCCGTGATCGAGCGGACGCTGGGTGTGCCGATCACGGTCCGCAACGTCAATACGGTGCGGCGTATCCTCGCCAGGCACGGCGGGTCACGCTGAGGCTCGGGAAGTGAATACCGCTGCCGGACCGGGTATTGTTGTGATCGGCGGGAGCATTTCCGAGAAGCAAACTATTCCATTCATCGGACCAGACTATGCGCAGACTGTTCGCCATCCAGTTCCTCGCCATTGCCGGAATTGCCTGTGCCACGCCGGCGCAGAATCCCACCCTGCAATCGCCCACGCCCGGCTCGACACCCGGCGTGGTGCGCGCAGAGACTGTCGCTCAGGGCCTGGAGCATCCGTGGGGCATCGAATTCCTCCCCGACGGGCGGATGATCGTGACCGAGCGGCCGGGGCGAGTGCGGATCGTGTCGACCGACGGCCAGTTGTCGGCACCGCTGGCCGGGGTGCCAGCGGTCTTGGCACGCAACCAGGGCGGGATGCTCGACGTTGCAGTCGATCCCGATTTCGCAACCAATCGCTGGATCTACCTGACGTTCTCCGAGCCGGGTGAAGTGGAGAACACCGCCTCGACAGCGGTGGGTCGCGGTCGGCTCACCGACAACGGCATCGAGGGTTTCACCGTGCTGTATCGCCAGGTGCCCAAGGTGCAAAGCTTCGGTCACTACGGTTCGCGGATCGTGTTCGGTCCCGAAGGCACGATGTGGGTCACCGCTGGTGACCGCCAGAACCAGCGTCCGCTGGTGCAGGACCTCGGCACCGGCATCGGCAAGATCGTGCGGATCAACCGCGATGGCAGCGTGCCCGAGGACAACCCGTTCATCGGTCGCAATGATGCGTTGCCGCAGATCTGGTCGTACGGCCATCGCAACCTGCAGGGCGCCGCGCTGCACCCTGAAACCGGCCAGCTCTGGACCGTCGAGCACGGTGCCCGCGGTGGCGACGAACTGAATCATCCCGAGGCAGGCAAGAACTACGGCTGGCCGGTGATCACCTACGGCATCGACTACAACGGCACCAAGATCGGCGAGGGCACCCACAAGGAAGGGATGGAGCAGCCGGTGTACTACTGGGATCCGGTGATCGCGCCGTCGGGGATGATCTTCTACACCGGCGACAAGTATCCCGGCTGGCAGGGTTCGGTGCTGATCGGTTCGCTCACTCCCGGAGCGCTGGTGCGACTCGAACTCAGCGACGGGCGGGTGACCAGGGAGGAGCGCTACCTGGGAGAACTCGACATCCGGGTGCGGGACGTCGTGCAGGGTCCAGACGGGTATGTGTACATCGTCACCGACAGCGATGAGGGACAGGTGATGCGAGTGGTCCCGGCCGGTCAACCTTGATGCGAAGATAAGCCGGCGATGCGAGCACTCGCCCGCATAGCCGCCCTCATCTATTACCGGGTCGAATATCGCGGCGGCAAGGTGCCGCCGCACGGCCCGGTGCTCATAGTCGCCAATCATCCCAACTCGCTCTTGGACCCGATGCTGGTGGCCGCCGCGGCCGGTCGACCGGTCCGATTCCTGGCCAAGGCACCGTTGTTCGATGACCCCAAGGTCGCCTGGTTAATGCGCCTGTCGCGCTCGATACCGGTGCACCGTCGCCAGGACAATCCGTCGCTGGTGGCCCGCAACACGGAGATGTTCAGGGCAGTGCACGCCGCGCTGGTCGATGGTGCCGCGGTGGCAATCTTCCCCGAAGGGATCTCCCACTCGGCGCCGTCGCTCGCCGAGATCAAGACTGGCGCAGCACGCATCGCGCTCGGGGCTGAATTGGCGGGCGCCGTCGGCCTCCAGATCATTCCCGTGGGCATCGACCTGCGGGACAAGGCGCGCTTCAGGTCGCACGCCCGGGTGCATATCGGTTCGCCGGTGGATTGGCAGGATCTCTTCGGCCGGGGAGCCGACGATTCTGATGCTGTCAGCACCCTCACCGAACGCATCGAAGCGGCACTGCGAGCGATCACCGTCAACCTCGATGCCTGGCACGATGCACCGATCGTCGAGGCAGCAATCGACATCTGGGAGGCGGCCGATCCCGCTCGCGGCGATCCGGAAACCCGCGTGGAGCGCCGCGACATCACCACCAGAATCCTGGCCCGGGTGCGCGCCGAAGCCGAAGCCGAGGCAACCGACCTGATTGGCGACGTGGAACGACACCACCGCCGCCTGATGCGGCTCGGGCTCGAACCGGCCGACCTGCAACCGGGCGCAGGTCCGGTAGGCACCCTGTCGCGGTTGCTGCTATGGTTGCCGCTGGCGCTGATCGTGGGCGGGATCGGCTGGCTGGCCTGGCTGGTTCCGTATCGATTGACTGGGTGGCTGGTGGACCGGATCAGGCTGGAACCAGACACCAGGGCGACCTGGAAGCTGATGCTCGGCGCAGTCGTGTATGCAGCCTGGCTCGTGCTGGTGGCGGTGGTGGTCGGACTCGTGCTCGATTGGCGCGACGCGCTGCTGGTGGCACTGCTGTTGCCAGTAGTCGGGATGATCGGACTGCTGGTGCGCGAGGAGTGGCGCGAAGGCTGGCGGGATGCGGGGCGATGGTTGCTGCTCCGGTCACGCCCCGAATTGATCGAGTCGCTTCGCGAGGAACAACAGCGACTGGCGGCGGAGCTGGAAACCGTGAGACGTGAGACGTGAGACGTGAGACGTGAGAGGCGAGACCGGAGATATTCTCCCTTCTCCCTTCTCCCTTCTCTCTTCACCCTCCTCACCTCTCACGTCTCACGTACAACGTCCGAGGATCAGCAATGCGCGACAGCCGGAAGGTCATCTGGTCGTGGGCCCTGTTCGACTGGGCCAACTCGGCGTTCACCACCCTGGTGGTCACGTTCATCTACGCCACCTATTTCACCACTTCGTTCGGCGATGACCCCGAACTCACGGCATCGTGGTGGGGCAGGGCGGTGTCGTTGTCTGCGATCCTGATCGCCATCCTCTCGCCGATCCTGGGTGCGGCAGCGGATCGCGCCGGTGCCCGGAAGCGATTCCTGGCCACCACCACGTTGATCTGTGTTGCCGGTACCGCCGCACTGGCGTTCATCTCGCCCGGTGCTCCCGATGCAGTGGCAATGGCGCTCGGCGTGTTCGTGATCGCCAATGTCGCATTCGAACTTGGCAATGTGTTCTACAACTCGTTCCTGCCCGACGTGGCCGGTCCGGACCAGGTGGGTCGCGTATCCGGCTACGGCTGGGCACTCGGGTATGTCGGTGGGCTGGTGTGTATGGCGGTGGCGCTGGTGGGATTCGTGCAACCCGAGGTGCCCTGGTTCGGAATCAGCAAGGAAGGCGGCTGGAACATCCGTGCCACCAATCTGCTGGTGGCCGGCTGGTTCCTGGTGTTCGCGCTGCCGATGTTCCGCAACGTGCCCGAGCAGCGACTCGGCGCCGTGCGGTTCGCGCCGGGTGAGGCATTCCGGGCGCTGGCGGCGACTTTTCGCGAGATCCGCCGCTATGGCGAGGTGTTCAAGTTCCTGCTGGCTCGCCTGGTGTACAACGATGGCCTGGTGACCATCTTCGCATTCGGCGGCATCTACGCCGCCAACGAGTTCGGGCTCAGCTTCAGTGAAGTGCTGATGTTCGGCGTTGCACTCAACGTGGCCGCCGGGCTGGGGGCGTTCCTGTTCGGTTTCGTGGATGACAAGGTGGGTGGCAAGCGCACGGTGATGTTTTCGCTGGCGGCACTGTCGGCGGCGACTCTGCTGGCGGTGTGGGCACCCAACGCGACCTGGCTGTGGGTGGCCGGCATCCTGATCGGCATCTTCGTTGGTCCCAACCAGTCGGCGTCGCGGTCACTGATGGCACGAATGGTTCCCAGGGAAAAGCAGGGCGAGTTCTTCGGATTCTTCGCCTTCAGTGGCAAGGCAACGTCGTTCCTGGCGCCGCTGGTGTACGGCGAGGCGAGTCGCGCCTTCGGGTCACTCCGCGCCGGTGTCGCCACGGTGCTGGCGTTCTTCTTGGTGGGTATGATCCTGCTGAGCCGGGTCGAGGAGCGACCGGGGCATCGTAATTGAGCAGCTACAACATCGCGTCGAGGTACAGGTCGAAGCGGGTGCCGCCCGGGTCGCGAAGGCCTTGTGCCAGGTCGAAGCGCACCAGCCCGTCGAGCAGCGACAGCCCAACTCCGGCGCCGGCGTAGCCGTCATCCAGGCCGAAATCCGTCCGGCTGCCGACCCAGCCCAAGTCCACGAATCCGATCAGCCGTGCGGCAACACTGCCACGACTCACCTCGGCGCGCACCAGCCAGTGCGCGTCGCCACTCCGGAAGCCGCCCGGATAGCCGCGCACCGTGTGGGTGCCGCCCAGAAAGAATCCCGACTGTACCGGCACGCTCCCCAGCGATGTACCGACGGCGGCGGTGAGTGCGAATCCAAGCGGCGAGTCTGGGGTGATCACCAATGAGGCGCGAAGGGTGCCGGTCGAGAAGTCATAGTCGCCGGTCGACGCGGACAGGTTCGCTTCGGCGCCCAACAAGACGTCGGTCGACATACGTTCGTTGTGCCGGAGGATCAGCGATGCGCCGGTCTGAGTCGCGGCCGCGGCGGCAATGTTGTCGAAGAACTGGTGGTCGCGATCCAGCAGGTGTGGCAGTGACCAGTCGGTCTCCACTGCTGCAGCACTCTCGCGCTGGTACCAGGCACGCACCGACCAGTTGGCGCCGTCGGAGTCCTCCACCGAGAGCGACACGCCACGGGCACGGAAATACTGGCCGTCGTCCCGTCCGGCGAACAGGGCCATCAAGCTGTTGGTCGAACTGAAGGGCCGCAGCTCAGGGTTTGCCGCCACCAGTTGGCGATAGGCCGACAGCGACCAGCGTGCTGCCTTTGTCTCGCGAACAAGTGCGAGCTGGCCGTTGGGTTCGCCGTCGGCCAGGCCGATCCGGCCGGAGGCGTCAATGCGCAGGCGGCCGAAGTCTGCGGTTGCCACTGCACCGAAGGACAGGCCCTCGACCTTGTTGTAACGGACACGGCGCACGATGGCGCCGATGCCGTCGGGCAGGTCGAGCCGACTCTGCCAAGGACGCGGTGGGATGGCATCAATTGCACCGCCAAGACTGGCCAGTTCGCTATCGGTGATAAGGTCGTCGATGTCGAGAATCGGCTTGCCCAGGGCGCTGCTGGTGAGCATTGCCGCAGTATCCGGCGGCACCACCAGGGTCAGGTTTTCGGGCCAACTTGCCGCGCGACACTCGGCGATGATCGCACGCATTGCAATGCCGCCGTCGGACAGGCTGTCGATGTCACGCCTTGCCGTTGCTGCGCATTCACGCTCGACTGCTCGCACCGAATCGATGGCGTTGCTGCGGGTGAGCGAATCGAACGGTGTGCCGTCGGGGTGAAGCCAGCGTGATCTGCCAGCCGGCACGAACGCCAAAGTCGTGTCTGGCGGTTCGCCGCCCTCCACCGTGTAGTCCTGATAGCTGCGCTCCAGGCGGAACGGCGTGTTGAGCCACGATCCTGCCTTGGCAATCGCATCGATCGCCACGTAACGCGGCAGCCACCAGCGCTGGTCGTACAGACCGTAGTCCAGGGTGATGAAGCGCGCCTCGGCGGACACGTCGATCCAGCCAGGGACATCTTCATCTGCGTCGCGACGCAATTCGAACGGCCGCGCCGGCCGGAAGGCGGCACGCACCAGTCCACGGCTGTCGGCATCGAACCAGAGTGTGCCGGATATCAGGCGCCAGTCGGCACGACGCGGGGTCACGTTGAGTGCCACGATCCGGATCGTCCGTCCAGAGCCGAGTTGGATGGTAGTGGTGCCGCCGATGGCGAAGCGGTAATCCGCCTCGCTGCCCGGTCGGAGCGGATGAATGAGGCCATCGCCCTCGACCCCGACCACGTGCAGATAGTCCGCTGCCGGGTCGAATACCAGGTCGCGGATGTCGCCTATCAGGCCCGGCGGCAGGCGGTCCGCACGTTCGGCGATCGGGGCGCTCTCGCGGGCGCCGACCACGGTAGCTGTGGTTGTCGAATCGCGCCGCCAGTGGATATCTGCCACCAGTTCCTGGCGCCAGAGCAGGCGGTCCCGGCCAGGGGCTCGGAGGCCGACGCCGAGACGTTGAGATGCGCGGACCTGGTAGCTGGTGACCAGTCGCTCGTTGCGCTGTCGCGCGGCGCGGGCCTCGGTCACGAGGGCGCGGGTGGCGGAATCGGCGTAGGCGTCGGCAGGCACCTGGAGTTGCAGCAGCAGGGCCAGGGTCAGCATTGCGGGTCCGGTTGCAGGGAACTGCCTGTGTTCCCCACATCAGACGCGATCTGGGCGGGTCGGGTTTCAGGCTGAATCGCTGTTGCCCCGGTCATCTGGCGGGTAATTTCCTCGCCGCGGCGGCGCCGCGTCACCCCTTCCGGAGGCCTTGTGCCACACGTGCCTGTATTGGTGCGTACCATCCTGCTGCTCACGCTGTCCAATGTATTTATGACATTCGCCTGGTACGCTCACCTCAAGGAGCTGAATCAGAAGCCGTGGGTTATCGCGGCGCTGCTCTCCTGGGGCGTGGCACTGTTCGAGTACCTGCTGCAGGTGCCGGCCAACCGGATCGGCTACACGACCTACAGCGTCGCCCAGCTCAAGATCCTGCAGGAAGTGATCGCGCTGTCGGTGTTCGTGCCGTTCTCGGTATACTACCTCCGCCAGCCGATCCGCTCAAACTATCTCTGGGCCGCGCTCTGTATGCTGGGCGCGGTGTACTTCATCTTCCGTGAGGGATGAGTGATGACGAC
>CBFGRM010000033.1:0-20960 GCA_965651205.1 uncultured bacterium | reverse complement strand
AGGGGAAAATAGCGAGAAAGCGAAAGAGCGAGAAAGCGAAAGAGCGAGAAAGCGAGGAAGCGAGAAAGCGAGAAAGCGAGAAAGCGACCTGTGGTGGGCCACTCTCTCGCTTTTTCGCTTTCTCGCTTTCAGTGGAGGCGCAGGGAATCGAACCCTGGTCCGAATCAGCGTCCGGGACCGCGTCTACGTGCGTAGGTTCCGCTTCGAGCTTGGCGACGGGCCGGCACGGAACCAGCCTTCCCGACGTTGACCTCCTGAGTGTCTCGCTTCCGATGTCGGAGGACCATCGGTCGCCAGTCCGGATTTTCGATCCGATGCAAGCGCCCCGGACGGGCTCCTGTCATCGGAGGTGCTGTAAGCGAGCTAGAAGCTCAGCTTACGCAGCCAGTGCCAGATCAGTGTTGGCAGGTAAATCTGTTCCGAAGAGATTATCCAGGACCTCGGACCTGGGCACGCGGCGAAGCCTTCTACCAACCCGTCGAAGCCAGTCGCCCCCGTGCTGACAATATACCTGGATCAGAGTAGTTTTTCCACATCGCCACCAGTCAACCACCTCATCCCCAGAGACGCCCAGATGCGCCAAGCGGCTGCCTGCCTACTTGCGGCCCTCCTCCTGCCGCTGTCCTCCGTCGCCTCCCAGACCCTGCCACTCCGGCAGTCGACGCTGTCCGAGGCCGCCCGTGATCCGCAGGTGCGGGTGCCACTCGATTCCACCGCCGAGGGGCGTTGGTTGGGCACTTCGCCGGGCACAGTGCGCTGGGATCCCGCCGGACAGTGGCTCTATTTCAGCTACGACACTGCCGTGGTGATGACCGACTCGGTGCTGCCCCAGTCGCCGTGGTGGCGAGTGAGCCGCGATGGGCAGCGCCTGGAGGCGGTAGCCCGGCAGACCGCGCTGTCGATCCCGGCCTCCGTGGCGTGGACCCGCGACGGTCACAGGGCCGCGTGGTTCAATCGGGGTGAGCTCTGGCTTCGCGACGGCGACGGGGAACGGGTGATCCTGCGCCAGGCCGCGGGGCTGGTGCCGTACTGGTCCGCTGACGAGCGCGAGCTGCGCTGGACCAGCGACGGCGAGTTGTGGGGCGCCGACCCGGCGAGTGGCGTGATCCGGCAGATCACCCGGACTCATACTGCACGGGAGGCAGTCAAGGACAAGCCGCTCAACGCCACCCTGAAGCGGGAGCAACTGGAGATCTTCGAGTTCGTCCAGCGCAACAAGGCAAGCGAGGATTCCAGTGAGGCGCGCAGCAGGCGCGACCGGGCCGGAGCGCCGTTCGTGGTGGTCAAGCCCAAGAGCAGTGACAACCTGTCTCGAGTGACCCTCTCGCCCGACGGCAACTGGCTGACATACCTGGTGTCGCCCAAGGCCGAGCAGACCGAGACGTCGTGGAGCGATTTCGTCAACGATTCCGGCGTGGTAATCACCCGCACCGGCCGGGCCAAGGTGGGCACTCCCCCGGTGCGCACGCGGGCCGCGATCGTGGCAACCGATCCGCTGATCGATGCGGACAGCGTGAAGATCATCTGGGTCAAGGACGACACCACCGCCTTCCCCGGACCGGTGCGCGCCCTCTCGATGCACTGGAGCCCGGACGGTCGGCACCTGGTGGCGGAGTTCGCCTCTATGGACTACAAGGATCGCTGGATCGTGCTGGTGGACCCCGCAACCGGCGAGCACAAGCGAACGCTGCACCACGAGCACGACGAGGCCTGGTTGCTGGAATCATCCGGCGTTACCTGGCTTCCGGAGAGCGACGCCTTCGCGATCATCAGCGAGGCGACTGGCTGGCAGCACCTGGTGCTGGTCGACACCGCCGGCAACGCCAGGCCACTCACCAGCGGCAGATGGGAAGTGCGCGATGCGACCTTGTCACGCGACGGCAGCACCTGGTGGCTCAGCACCTCGGAAGAACATCCCAGCGAGCTGCACGTCTATACGATGCCGGCTCGTGGTGGTGCGCGCACCCGGATCGACCAGCTCGGCGAGGGTCAGGCGACACCAATACCGTCGCCTGACGGTGGGGCACTTGCGTTTCGCTGGAGCGAACCGGACGCACTCACCGACCTGTTCCTGATGCCCAGCAGGAGCGCACAACCGGTGCGATTGACCCGGAGCGGCACTGACGCCTTCTGGCGGATCGACTGGCCCCGGAACGAGTTCGTGTCGTTTGCCGATGAGCGCGGCGACACCACCTGGGCCCGTGTCTACCTGCCGGCCCAGCCGCATCCCAATCGGCCCGCCGTGCTGGAGATCCACGGCGCCGGCTATGCGCAGGGCGTCCACAAGTCTTTCAAGGGCAGCGGCGCGCACGGAGGTTCACTGTACGCCAAGCACCTGACCGACCTGGGCGTGGTCTATGCCGTGATCGACTACCGCGGTTCCGCCGGCTACGGACGCGACGTGCGTACCGCCATTCATCGCTCGATGGGAGACCGTGACGTGGCATCGGCCGTGGCCGCGATTCCCTTCCTCGCTGGGCGCTATGGCGTCAACCCCGACCGGATCGGGCTGTTCGGCTGTTCGTACGGCGGCTTCTACACCCTGATGGCGCTGTTCCGCCACCCGGGCACGTTCGCCGGTGGCGTGGCCCAATGCTCGGTGACTGACTGGTCGCACTACAACCACTGGTACACCGCACGCATACTGGGCGGCGCACCGGCCGATGACAGCACAGCATACCACGTGTCATCGCCGATCCGGTACGCGGAGGGACTGGCCGATCCATTGATCATCCAGCACGGGCTGATCGACGGCAACGTCCAATACCAGGACGCCGTTCGGCTGGTGCAGCGCCTGCTGGAACTCGGCAAGGACTTCGAATTCGTCACCTACCCGATCGACGCCCACGGCTGGCGCAGCCCGTGGGCCAAGCGCGACTCGCAGCGGCGGATGCAGAAACTCTGGGAGCGCGTCCTGTTGAACTGACGGCTGGTAGGACGGGAAAAGTGGAGCGGGAAAGGTTACTGGCAACACCGCTCCGCTTCTCCCCTCCTACAACCATCCCTTCCTGCGAAACCAGAAGAAGATCGCCAGTGCAACGCCGGCCATCACTGCCAGCACGATGGGGTAACCGAACGGGCTTTCCAGTTCCGGCATCCGGCGGAAGTTCATCCCATACACACCGGCGATGAACGTGAGCGGCAGGAAGAACGCCGAGAATATGGTGAGGATCCGCATCACGTCGTTGGTGCGCTTGGCTGACATCGACAATTGGACCTGCAGCAACTGGTTGACCTCGTCGAGAAGCTGGTCGGTCCAGAACAGGTAGGCATCGGCACTGTCGCGCATTTCCTGATTGAGCGGATCGCTGCGTTCGGCCGGGGGTGTGAGCTTCTGCAATGCCAGTGAAGACTGCCAGAGAATCCGCCTGGTAAGCGTCAGGCGTCGCTTGATGTTGAGTGCGTCGCGGGTCGACGGCGCCGGCCCCTGCTCCGAGAACACGCCCTCCTCGAAAGCGTCGAGGATCTCCTGGGTCCGCTCCAGCGGCTTGTCGTAGGATTCGAATGCGGCGAGCACCAGCCCGGCCAGTACCTGTGCCGTGCCGCGGCCGTCTTGGCCGCTGCTTGTCACTCGTTCCCGAAGCGCGGCGATCTCCATCAGCTCGATCCGGTGCACAGTGAGCACCAGGGTCTCTCGCTGGAATACCGCGATCTTCCGCGTGAGCTGCTGGATGGTGGAGGAGTCGTCGGGGGCCGAGTGGTCGCGCGCGCGGAGAATCAGGAAGGCAGCGTCGTCGAAACGCTCGAACTTGGGAAGGTGTTCCGGGTCGAGACAGTCCTCGACCACGGTGGTGGGTAGCCGGAACTCGTTGGCTATGGAGTGCAGTTCCGCGCGCGTGGGCGCCACGATGTCGACCCAGAGGCACGAGTCGCCGAGCGGCAGGTCATAGCGCACCCGGCGTCTCCGGCCTGGTCAGCGCAGCCCTGAGCCGCCGCTTCACGCAGCCGACGCGACCAGGTCGCGCGACAGGTAGTCCGAGAAGATCGCCTCCGCCTCCTTCATCGTTTCGACCTGGAAGAGCCGCTGCCTCAGCGCGGTGGCACCTGGAAGGCCGCGGGTGTACCAGCCGAAGTGCTTGCGGAACTCGAGCACGGTGTGTCGAGTGTCGCCCTGAAGGGCCAGCGCCAGGTTGGCGTGCTCCAGCGCCACCGCAAATCGCTCGGCGGCATCCGGGCCAGCCGGCATCGGCTGGCCGTCCAGGAGCGCACGCGCGTCGCGGAACAGCCACGGGTTGCCGAACGAGCCCCGACCGATCATCACCCCGGCGCAGCCGGTGTGCTCCTTCATCCTGACCACATCGGCTGCGGTGTTGAGGTCGCCATTGCCGATCACCGGAACGTCGAGTGCCTCGACCACTGCCGCTATCTCGTCCCAGTCGGCCGACCCGGTGAACATCTGCGACCTGGTGCGGGCGTGCAGCGTGAACGCCTTGGCACCGGCATCCTGCATCCGCAGTGCTATTCCGACCGGATCGCGCGCTTCCTGCGACCACCCGGAGCGAGTCTTGACGGTCACCGGCAGGTGTGTGGCGGCGACGCAGGCACGGATGATCTGCTGGACAAGATCAAGGTCACGCAGGCAACCGGAACCACCGTTGCGGCTGACGACCTTCTTTACCGGGCAGCCGAAATTGATGTCGACGAAGTCCGGCTGGTAGTGCTCGGTGACCAGCCGGGTGGCCTCCGCCATCGCGCCCACGTCGGAACCATAGATCTGGATCCCGATCGGCCGCTCGACCTCATCAAACTCGCAACCCTCCAGCACCCGGCCGATACGACGACGGATCCCCTCCGAGTTGAGGAACTCGGTGAGGACCACGTCGGCACCCATCCGCCGGCAGATCCGGCGGAAGGGCGGCTCTGAGACCCCGGCCATCGGCGCGAGGAAGAGCGGGAACGCTGACCCGGTCGGGTACGGGAATGACATCCGCCAAAGATAGCAAGGCGGTCAGTTGCCCAGATACTCCGCCGGGATCGGTGTCCGGGGCGACTCGTTCTGCCAGAGGATCGACACCACCCACCAGCGGCTGCCGTCGTTCCAGAGCTGGATGCTGTTGATCCCCCGCATAAACGGCTCCCGATCAGTGGCGGCCCGACGCGACTCGTAGGTGGAGAACACCTGCACCACGTCGCCGAATCGGTCGATGCGACGGGCTATTTCGGACTCGAAGAAGCCCTGGGCCTTGAGCTGTGGTCCGGAGCGGCTGATGTACTCGTCCAGGCTCCAGGCCAGCCTGACACCGGTGCCATCGGCGCGTCGACCGGTGGGCATCAGCCTGGCATCGGGCACGAACAGTGACCGCATCCTGGCCCAGTCACGTTCTGCACCGGCCGGCCCGGAGATCGATTGGTAGAGTGCCGCGAGGATCCCGTCGATGGTGGCCACGTCGGCAGGACGGGCATCGGTGGAGTCCTGGGCCAGGACAGGAACGCCGGCGAGCCACAGCCCGGCCAGCAGCAAGAGGGCGCGCATCGATCACCTCGAACCGGTTGGAAATGGGATCTGGTCATACGCAATGGCGGCGGGGCTTGTGTCAACTCGCACCCCGGGCCGATTCATTCTATTCTTGTGCGATGCTACCAGGAGATTTTCTCTCACCCGACGCGGTCGCTCTCGACCTCGAGGCCACCAGCCGCGATGAGGTGCTGGTGGCATTGGTCGGCCTGCTGGGGCTGCCCGAACGCTCCCGGGCCACGCTGCTGCGGCTCCTCGCTCGTCGGGAACTGCTCGGCTCAACCGCCGTGGGGCGCGGCATTGCCATACCGCATTCTCGCACCCTGGTGGTGCCGAGGGTGCGAATGGCCTACGGCAGGCTGGCGACACCGCTGCCCTGGCAGTCGGTCGACGGAGAACCGGTGCGGCACGTCTTCCTGATCGCGGCACCGCCGGTGGAAGTCAGCAATCAGTACCTGCCCACGCTGGGACAACTGGCCCGCGCCGCCCGCCAAGCTGAATTCCGCGCCGCGCTCGACCGGGCGCCCGACGCAGGGACGGTCGCCAGACTACTCGCGGGTGGCCAGCCCTAGCACGCTATTCCCACTCGATCGTCGCCGGCGGCTTGCTGCTGATATCGTAGACCACCCGCCCCACTCCCTTGACCTCGTTGGCAATCCGGCTGCTGATCGTGGCGAGCACGTCGGGCGGAAACGGGAACCAGTCGGCAGTCATTCCGTCGCGTGAAGTGACTGCGCGAATTGCGATCACCTGGTCGTAGCTGCGGAAATCTCCCACCACACCAACCGACCGGATCGGCAGCAGCACCGCGAACGCCTGCCAAATCTGGTCGTACAGTCCGGCGGAGCGGATTTCCTCGATATAGATCGAGTCGGCGTGCCGCAGCAGGTCGCACTGTTCCCTGGTGACCTCGCCGAGAATCCGGATGGCGAGTCCGGGGCCGGGAAACGGATGCCGCCCGACCATCTCCTCGGGCAGGCCCAGTTCGCGGCCCACCTGGCGAACCTCGTCCTTGAACAGTTCGCGGAGCGGTTCGATCAGCTTGAACGGCAGCCGTTCCGGCAATCCGCCCACATTGTGGTGCGTCTTGATGGTTACCGACGGACCACCGGCAGGCGAGAACGACTCGATCACGTCGGGATACAGGGTTCCCTGCACCAGGAAGCCGACGTTGCCGTCAACGTGCCTGGCCTCGCGCTCGAACACGTCTATGAAGCGATGTCCGATCCGCTTGCGCTTCTCCTCGGGATCAGTGATGCCGGCGAGATCGGCCAGGAAGTCCTCGGCAGCATCCACGGTGCGGAGGTCGATGCCGAGGTTGCGGCGGAACGTCTGCTCCACCTGCTCGCGCTCGCCCAGCCTGAGCAGGCCGTGATCGACGAATATGCAGGTGAGCCGGTCCCCGACGGCGCGATGCACCAGCGCCGCGGCCACCGATGAGTCGACGCCGCCCGAGAGGCCGCATATCACCCGGGTGTCCGGGCCGACCAGCTCGCGGATCCGTTCCACTTCGCTCTGCACGAAGTGCTCGGAGGTCCAGTCGGGGCTACAACCGCAGATGCCGAACAGGAAGTTGGCGATGATGTCGCCACCGCGAGGTGTGTGCGCGACTTCCGGATGGAACTGCACCGCGTGCAGCGGCCTGGTCTCGTGCTCCATTGCCGCGATCGGCGAGTTCTCGCTGCTGGCGGTGACTCGCCAACCCGGCGGCGCCGAATCGACGTGATCGCCGTGACTCATCCACACCGGCGTGGTGGCACCGGGAGTGAACCCGCTGAACAACTTGCCACCGAGCACCCGGGCGTCGGCCCTGCCGTATTCGCGCCGGTTGGCGGCGATCACCTTGCCACCCGACAGGTGTGCCATCAACTGCATCCCGTAGCAGAGGCCCAGCACCGGCACATCCAGGTCGAGCAGGTCGGGGTGCGCCGTCGGCACGCCTTCGCCGTACACCGAGTTGGGGCCGCCGGAGAGGATGATCCCCTTCGGCTGCCATTCCCTGATCCAGTCGATCGAGCGGGAAGGTGGATGGATCTCGCAGTAGACCCGCTGCTCACGCACCCGGCGAGCAATCAGTTGGGTGTACTGCGAGCCGAAATCAATGATCAGGATACCGTCGTGATGGTTCACGCGTTCTCATCGGCAAAAGGGTCTGCGATCTCGGTACGGAACAGGTCGGTGAGCCGCTCCCTGGGGCGAATCACCGCCCAGCGGTCGCCATCGACCAGCACTTCCGCGGCGCGACCACGACTGTTGTAGTTGCTGCTCATCGTGGCTGCGTATGCCCCGGCTCCCAGCACTGCGAGGAGTCCACCGCTCGGCACCGGTGCCAGGGGTCGGCCCAGCGCGATGAAGTCACCGGTCTCGCACACCGGTCCCACCACGTCGGTGGGCAGCAGTTCTCCCGGCCAGGTTTCCACCGGCACGATTTCGTGCCAGGCGCGATACAGTGCGGGTCGCAGGAGGTCGTTCATCCCGGCATCGATTATCGCCAACTCGTGCCCGCCGGACTGCTTGCGGTGCACGATCCGCGTCAACAGCACACCGGCCGGCCCGACCAGGTATCGGCCCGGCTCCACCCGCACCTCGGCATTCGCGCTCTCCAGCAGGTGTCGCACGGCATCAAGCAGCACCTGCGGATCAAGTGGTGACTCGTCGTGATAGCGGACACCCAGTCCGCCGCCGATGTCGATGACCCGCACCGGATGCCCCGCGGCTCGCGCCTCCGAGATCACTGCGAGCAACCGGTTGATCCCGTCAATCCAGGGATCGGGCGTCAGCAACTGCGAGCCGAGGTGCATCGCGACAGCGTCCAGTTCGAGGGCATCGCTGTCGGCGAGGATCGCGTATGCCCGCGGCAACTGATCGACCGGAATCCCGAACTTGAGGCCGCCCTGACCGGTGCTGATGTACGGGTGCGTATCGGCGGTGACATCGGGGTTGATCCGGATGCCGATCCGGACCCTGGCACCCTGCATCCCGGCCAGCACGGCGAGCCGCTCCAGTTCGGAAATCGACTCGACGTTGATGTGGCCCACGCCGGCGGTGATTGCGGCCTGCAATTCCTCGTCGGTCTTGCCGACGCCGCTGAACACGATCGACTCCGCGGGAAAGCCCGCGGCCAGCGCGCGCAGCATTTCGCCGCCCGAGACGATGTCGGCGCCGGCGCCGAGGTCGGCCAGCAGCTTGAGCACCGCCAGATTGCCGTTGGCCTTCACCGCGTAACAGATCCGGTGGGGCAGCGAACCGAAGGCAGCATCGAGTCTCTGGAACCGTTCCCGGATCACCGCGGCGTTGTACACGAACGTGGGCGTGCCAACCGCCTCGGCGATGACGTCGAGCGGCACCGCATCCATAGCAAGGGAGCCCGCTTCGTCGCGTGCAAGCCCTGCGTCGGCCAGCAGCGGGTTCAATACGCTCGTGCCCAAATCGCCTCCACGGTGGCCGGCCTGCCGGTCCAGATGCAGGTCGTCGGTGGAGTCGCAGAGCGGAATTCCGAGCCTGGAATGCAGCGGATGGTGGCCTTGGTCGCTTCCTTGATCTCCTGCTCCACCACCGGATCACCGCAGAACCCGGCGTAGACAAAGCCACCGTCGTTCTCGATGAAGTCGATGAACTCCTGCTTGCTGGCGGGATTGCGGAGCGAGTTGGCCTCACGCCGCTCCAGCGCCGCCTGAAGCAGTCCCGCCTGGATGGAGTCCAGTTCCTGCCTGACTCGTTCCACCAGTCCCTCGATCGGCAGCGATTCCTTGCCACCGGTGCGCCGGGCCGCCATCACCGTGCCGGCGGCGATGTCGCGCGGACCGACCTCAAGCCGCAGCGGCGTGCCGCGCGCTTCCCACTCGAAGTACTTGGCACCGGGCTTGAGGCCGTCGCGCAGGTCGGCAGTGGCACGAACCCCGGCGGCGCGCAGCTCGGCGACCATCGATTCCGCCGCTGCGAACGTGCTGGCCTTCTCGTCGTCGCTCCGCCAGATCGGGACGATCACCACCTGCCACTGCGCCAGTCGCGGTGGGCAGACCATTCCCTTGTCGTCGCCGTGAGTCATTATCAGCGCACCGACCAGCCGGGTCGACACCCCCCACGAAGTGCTCCACACGTAGTCGAGCCCGCCACTGGCCGTCTGGAACTGCACCTCGAAGGCCTTGGCGAAGTTCTGGCCGAGGTTGTGCGACGTGCCGGCCTGCAGGGCCTTGCGGTCCTGCATCATCGCCTCGCAGGAATAGGTGCGGATCGCACCGGCAAACTTCTCGGACTCGGTCTTGAGCCCGGTGATTACCGGCATTGCCATCCACTCCTCCATAAACCGCCGGTACAGCTCGAGAATCAGCAGCGTCTCGCGCTCGGCCTCGGCCTCGGTGGCGTGCGCCGTGTGACCTTCCTGCCACAGGAACTCGGTGGTGCGAAGGAACAGCCGGGTGCGCATCTCCCAGCGCACCACGTTGGCCCATTGGTTGACCAGCACCGGCAGGTCACGCCAGCTCTGGATCCACTTGGCAAACATCGAGTAGATGATCGTCTCCGAAGTGGGTCGCACCACCAGCGGCTCCTCCAGTTCCTTGCCGCCGCCGTGGGTGACCACCGCGAGTTCGGGTGCAAATCCCTCGACGTGCTCCGCTTCGCGAGCCAGGAAGCTCTGCGGGATGAACAACGGGAAGTATGCGTTCTCGTGACCAGTGGCCTTGAACTGGTCGTCCAGCGCCCGCTGCATCTGTTCCCAGATGGCGTAGCCGTTGGGCCTGATCACCATACAGCCACGCACCGGCGAGTAGTCGGCCAGTTGTGCCCGCTGGATCAGGTCGTTGTACCACGCCGAAAAGTCTTCGGCCCGAGGAGTGATTGCCTTCGCGTCAGCCATCGTTCAACCGGTTCGGGTAAGCAGGTTGCGGCAGTGTGATGCCAGGGAATCCGTCGGGACCGCAACCTGGGTCTTGTTGCGCAGGTCCTTGAGCTGCACTTCGTTGCGGGCGCGATCGTCCGGCCCGATCACCACCGCCAGCGCCGCGCCACGGGCATCGGCGAGCTTGAGCTGCTTGCCGAGCGCGGCATCCGACAGCGAGAACTCGGTGGCAATGCCTCCCTCGCGCAGTTCGCGTGCGACCCGGAGCACGGTTGGTCGGTCTGCGGTCGACACCGCAACCACGAAGCACTGAACCACCGGGGTTGCGGCGGGCACCAGCCCGCGATCGCGAAGCAGTTCGCCCAGCACCACGTCACCGAGTCCGAAGCCCACCGCCGGCAGGTCCACTCCGCCCAGCGATGCGAGCAGAGTGTCGTAGCGGCCACCGCCACAGATCGCACGGAACTTTCCCTGGCGGTCGAACAGCTCGAACACCGTTCCGGTGTAGTACGCCAGTCCGCGCACGATCGAAAAATCGACCTCGATGTACGGCTTGACTCCCATCGCATCGAGGGCATCGAGAAGTTCGCCGAACGCAGCCGAGGCCGGCGTGTCGGCACCGATGGCCTCGACGAGGGCGTCGCGTCCGCGGATCGCCGCGACCTCCAGGGCACCGGCAACCTGGTCGGCGCTGAAGGCTGCCTCGGCAAGCATCGCGCGGATGGCTGGCTCGCCGGCACGATCAAGCTTGTCGATCGCGGCGAACGCCACCGCCACCTGGTCGCCGGTGATTCCACGCTCGGCCAGCAGCGCCAGCATCAGGCGGCGGTCGGAGAGTCGCACCTTGAAGTCGGCTGAGTCGAGGCCGAGTTCGCGACACACGTCGATGGCCAGGGCGATGACCTCGGCGTCGGCCAGCGGTCCGTTCTCGCCGACCAGGTCGCAGTTGAGCTGGAAGTGCTCGCGCAGCCGCCCGCGCTGCTGCTTCTCGTAGCGGAACAGTTGCGGCGTGCTGAACCAGCGAATCGGCTTGCGCATCGCCGCTGCGTGCGCCGAGACCATCCGGGCGAAGGTCGGGGTCATCTCCGGGCGCAGTGCCACGTGCCGGCCACCCTTGTCGACGAACTCGAACAACTGGGCCACGATCTCGGGACCGCTCTTGTCCGTATACAGTTCCAGCGGTTCCAGCGGAGGCCCGTCGTACTCGGCGAAACCATAACGTGCAGCCACCCGTCGCCAGGCAGCCGTGATGTGGTTGCGGAGGGCCATTTCTTCGGGTGGGAAGTCGCGGAATCCGGGCAGGGCCTGATGAGACATTGCACAAAATAGTCCGACGGGTTGGGCCGACAAAGCGTTATCCGGGAGATCGGCGCAACCGGTGTTTCGGATCGCTGCCCGACCGTCAGGAGACCCCGATGCCCCGGGCCGACATCACGTCCCCGACGGTGTGAAACGATCCAGTCACCAGCACGGTCCCCGCCCCCTGCTCCACCCGGGCCAGCGCCCTGCCGAAGTCTGGCTCCAGATGCCACTCCGCCCGGGCGGGGGGCCGGGCAGAATCGGCCAGCCAGCGCTCCAGCCAGGCGAGGTCCCAGCCCCGACCGGCAGCGGTGGGTGCCAGGGTCAGGATGCCGATATCGATTGCCTTGTCCAGCTCGACCAGCATCGCGGGCCAATCCTTGTCACCCAGAATCGATACCAGCGCGTGAACCGGAGCGCGCAGCCGCTCGGCAGCCAGTGCCTCCACCAGGGCGGTCATTCCGTCGGGGTTGTGGGCCACATCGTACAACCACTTCCCTTGCCGCTCCAATCGACCCGGCATCCTGGTGGTGGCGAAGGCGGTCCGACGGTCGGCCGGCTCCGGCTTGAGGGCGCTCGGGAGCTGGTTCAGGATTGCGTCCGCCACGGCGGCGTTCCGGCGCTGGTGGCCTCCGCGCATACTGAGCTGCCCCGGCCAGGTTGCGGTTGCCGGCACCACCTCGATCAGCGCAGTGCCATCGGTGTGCGCCAGGGCAGCGGCCGAGAGCAGCTCCACTCGCTCGGGCACCGATTCCCCGATCACGAACGGGACGTGCGGCTTGGCAATCCCCGCCTTTTCGCGGGCGATCTGCTCGATAGTGTCGCCGAGGTATTTCTGGTGGTCGATGGCGATGTGGGTGACAGCACTGACGAGTGGCGTCACCACGTTGGTGGAATCCAGGCGGCCGCCGAGACCCACCTCGAGCACTGCCACGTCGACGCCCCGCGCCACGAAGTCGGCCAGTGCAATCGCGGTGGTGACCTCGAAGAAGGTGGCCCCGGTTGCCTCGATCACCGGCCGGAGCAGGCCGAGCCATTCCACCACTGCGGCACGACTGATCGGAACGCCGTCGACCCGGATTCGTTCCCGGAACGAGATCAGGTGTGGCGAAGTGTACAGCCCGACGCGGGCCCCTCGCGCGATCAGCGCATTGGCCACCAGCGTTGCTGTGCTGCCCTTGCCGTTGGTGCCGCCTATATGAATTGCCGCGAAGTGCCGCTGCGGGTTGCCCAGCTCACGCAGCAGGGCGTGCGTGGTATCGAGGCCGAACTTGATCTGGGCAACGCGCGGGAACAGGTACTCGAGGGCGCTCGCGTACTCCGCATCGTGACTGGGCGGGGCCCAGTCACGCCGCAGTGTCAGGTGCCTTCCGCGTGCGGCGGCCACGCATATGGCGCAGCAGGCGCGCAGTGGTCTCGCGCAGGGCACCGCGCGGGACGACATCGTCGACCTGCCCCTTCTCGAGCAGGAACTCCGCGGTCTGGAAGCCTTCGGGCAGGTCCTGCCCGATGGTCTGCTTGATCACGCGCTGGCCGGCGAAGCCGATCACTGCCCCGGGTTCGGCCAGGATGACGTCACCCTGCATCGCGAACGAAGCGGACACGCCACCGGTGGTGGGGTCGGTGAGGATGGTGATGAACGGAACCGAGAGTCGCTTCATCTGGGCGATGGCGGCGGAAGTCTTCGCCATCTGCATCAGCGAGAGGGCGCCTTCCTGCATCCGGGCACCGCCGGAGGTGCAGACCAGCACCATCGGGATCTTCTTGTCTGCGGAGCGACGAGCGAGTCGTGCGATCTTCTCGCCCACCACCGAACCCATCGATCCGCCCATAAACCGGAAGTTCATCACCCCGAGATGGAGTGGCTGGGCCTCGAGTCGAGTGGCTCCGGTGTAGATCGCGTCCGAGGTTGATGCCTTGCGGAGGGAGGCCGCGAGTCGGTCGGGATAGTTCTCGAAGCCGAGCGGGTCGACCGAGCGGAGGTCACCGTACAGCTCCTTCCAAGTCCCCTCGTCGCTCAGAAGCTCGATGTACTCCTCGGCGGTAAAACGCCGATGAGTGCCGCATTCAGGGCAGACCTGAAGGGCACGCTCGAACTTCTCACGCAAGTCGACGTGACCACACGCGTCACACTTTTCCCAGGCGTCGGCCGGAATCTCGCGACGTTCGCGAGGTGCCGTCCTGGGCTTCCGTTCTTTCTTGAACCACGCCATTACGGTCATGGAGCCTCGGGTGGCGCCCCACACGGGGGGTGCTGAGCGCGACTATGGAATGTCCGGGGAAATCGCCTTCTGCGCAAGAGCCAACCCCGTAAGTCGTTGTCAGCTTTCAATATAACCAGCCGCCCTTCCCTCGCGGGCTGTCCGGTAGGCCAGCCCCATCGCGATGCCGACGGCGATCAGGAAGGAGCCGCCATAGGAGACGAACGGCAGCGGGATGCCGGTGATCGGCATCAGCCCGATGGTCATCCCGATGTTCTCGAACACGTGGGTGAAAAGCAGGCCGACGATCCCGAATACCACGATCGACGCGAACGGGTCCGCAGCCCGGCGGGCGATCTGGGTGAGCACCGCCAGCAGGGCAAAGAAGAGCCCGAGTGCCAGCAACACGCCCAGAAATCCCAGTTCCTCGCCCACCACCGAAAAGGCGAAGTCGGTCCAGTGCTCCGGGACAAAACCGGCACGCTTCTGCGGACCGGCGGTGTATCCGGCACCGGTGAGCCCACCCGAACCGATCGCGTTGCGGGACATTATCGCCTGGTAGCCGCGATGCAGCGGGTCGGACTCCGGATTGAGGAAGGTCAGGATCCGAGCCCGCTGGAAGTCGCCCAGCTTGTTCCAGACCACGATCGCCATCACGCCCATCACCGAGGACGCGAGGTAGACGACAACTGCCTCGAGGATGAACAGTCGCCATACCAGCAGCACCACGAACAGGGCCACCATCCACAGTGACCACCACACGGTGTTCCAGGCGAGCAGCAGCGAAATGATCGGTGAGGCCAGGTAGAACAGCAGCGGGACCGGCACTCCGGCCCAGAACATCGTGGCGAACAGGATCCCGGCGAACACCATCGCAGAACCGAGGTCGGGCTGCATCAGCACCAGCAGGGCGGGCACCGCGGCGATCAGGATCGGCTGCATCAAGCTGCGCAGCGTCTGGGGCGGCTCCCTGCGCGCCGCGAACCAACGAGCCAGCATCAGGATCGTCGCCAGCTTGACGAACTCCACCGGCTGGATTCGGGCGCCACCGATGCCGATCCAGCTCTGGGTGCCCGACGCGGTACCCGAGCCGGTGCCGATCACCAGTGTCAGCAACAACAGTCCTAGCCCCAGGCCATAGAGCCACGGCGCGGCCCATTCCAGCAACCGGAACGAGATCCGCGAAGTGACGAACGCAGCGACAATCGCCACCCCGAGGAAGACGAGTTGCCGGATCCAGATGTTGGTTGCGCCGGACGGTGTGTCGGTCTGGCCGGCGGAGAACAGCACCAGCAGCCCGAAGAGAGCCAACAGGCCGACGATGAACAGCAGCGGCCGTTCCAGCCTTCGGGTCACGGCGTGCTATCACCAGGGATCAGCGGGATCGCGTCGGTGTCGACGATCGCCTCGGTGACCGGCAATGTGACCGGTGCTGCGATCGCCGCACTGTCGGGTCCGAGCAGAAAGCGCCTGATGGTGCGCACCACGTGCTGCGCGACAGTGGATCCGTGCAGGCCTTCCTCGACGAGGATTCCCACCACGATCTCGGGCGAGTCCACCGGGGCAAAGCCGATGAACCACGCCAGATCGTCGGCGTTGGTAACCTGGCCTGTGCCGGTCTTGCCTGCCATCTGGATGTCGCGACCGCCGGAGGCGCCCGCCGTGCCGCGGGTAACGACGTCGCTCATCGCCTGGCGCAGTCCGGCTAGCTGCTGGTCGGACAGGCCCAGATCTCGCCCGGGCGACGGCGTGACCGTCTCCACCAGATACGGCTCGTGCTTGATGCCGTCACCGGCCAGTGCCGCATAGAACGACACCATATTGACCAGGGTCTGCGCATTGGCTCCCTGGCCGATCGACAGGTTGAGCGTTTCGCCCTGGTAATACACGCCCTGTCGCTTGACATACCAATCGACGTTCTCGGGAAAAGTCGGCGTCTGTTCCAATTGCAGATCGATGCCGCTCTTGTCGCCGAATCCGAACGCATTGGCATCGGCAATCAGGTTCTCGGCGCCGAGTTGCTGGCCGAGCTGGTAGAAGTAGACATCGCACGAAGTCGCTATCGCGCCGGTGAGATCCACGGCACCGTGACCGCCGACCTTCCAGCACTTGAAGCGACGGTTGCCGAACTGCAATCCGCCGGTGCACGGAATCGGCATCCGGGTTCCCATCGTGACCAGGCCGCGCTTGAGCCCCATTGCCGCCACGGCCAGCTTGAACGGCGACGCCGGTGGGTACTTGCCGTAGATCACCCGATTGATCAGCGGCCGGGCCGGGTCATCGCGCAGTGCTGCGTACGCGCTCCGCGAAATGCCGCCGACCCATTCATTGGGATCGAAGGAGGGATAGGAGTAGTACGCCAACACTGCACCATCGGGTCGCATTGCCAGGAGCGCACCGCGGCGCTCGGCGAGAAACGGTGTCGCCCGCCAGAGTGAATCGACGAAATGCTGCAGGGGCAGGTCGATGGTCGTGCGCAAGGTCCGACCGGCAACCGGCCGGACCTGGCGAGCATCGCCCGGGCGACGCACGGTACCGCCCCGCGCAGTGACTTCCACCAGGCTGACGCCCGGAGTGCCGCGCAGCACCGAGTCGTACTCGATCTCCAGCCCGAACTTGCCGACCACTTCCCCCATTCGCGCGCCGGGGAAGGTGCCGGCGTCGAGCTGTTCCTGACTCACCTCTCCGACATAGCCCACCAGGTGGCCGAGGGCCGGTCCATTGGGATAGGTGCGGCGCGGTTCCGACTGGATCACCAGGCCCGGCAGCACCGGTCGCAGCTCTTCCAGTCGGGACACAAGCTCGAAACTGCCGTCGCTGAACACCAGCGCCGGCTGGAAGCGTGCAGAGCGCCACTTGGCAACCACGTCGTCGGCGTCGAACGGATGCCCGGGCACCAGGGCAGCCAGCCGGGACAGCATTGCGCGCAATGAATCCTCGTGCACCGCGTGCAGTCGCACCGCGTAGCCCGGCACGTTCTCGGCGAGCAATTCACCGTTGCGATCCACGATGTCGCCGCGTGGTGCCGGCAGTGGCGTGGCCCGGAGCCGTGCCGCCTCGGCGTCAAGGCGATATTCATCGGAATGAAGCACCTGCGCGCGGAAGAATGCCGCGGCCAGCAACAGGAACGCCAGGCCGAGCACCACGCGCGCCTGGGTGGCGCGACGGCTCATCTCCCACGACGAGAACGCCGTCACGGCTCGATCCTGATTGCAAGCCAGTCACGGAACAACACCACCACAATGACGCCGACCAGCGCGGTGCTGAGACCCTGCAGCGGCGACCAGAACAGCGCCTCGGAGGCGAGGATTCCCAGGCTGGTGCCCGACAGCATCAGCACCAGGATGTTGCGCACCCACGTCCCCACGAAGAACAGCCCGGCGTTGACGGCAATGTTGTCCGCGAAGAACACGGCCCTTCCCCACGCAGCGGTCCAGCCGATCAGCACGTGCGCAAGGCAGTTCGCGCCGAATCGCCCGGCCGAAAGCACGTCGATCACCAGGCCGACGGCCAGCCCCAGCAGTGCGGCGGTGCCGGGTGACACCCGCAAGCACAGCAGCAACAGCGCCAGCAGCAGGAAGTCCGGTGCGGCGCGACTCTGGATCAGCGATGGCCAGAGGTAGAACTCGATCAGCAGCAGGATACCAACGACCACTGCCACCCTGATACGGTCGCTGCTGCGGCGCATCCGAGGTGCTTCGCCGGTCCACAGGTTGCTCACTGCACTGCTCCGGCAGAATCCGTGGTGGTGAGCAGCAGCGTCGAGTCGGCCCTGCCGGTGAACACCATCACCTGGCCAACCAATCCCGGATTGACGAACGGAGCGACCCGGTAAAGGCGTTCATAGCCGAGCGGATCCTCGCTGACACCGATTACCCGACCCACCGGAATCATCGCGGGATAAACCGCTCCCAGGCCCGACGTATAGACGATCACGTCGTCGGCGATGGTGTCGCGCAGCGCCACACCCCGCAATTCGAGCAACGGCACCTCGCTCGGGCCGACCGGGGCTGGTACCAGGATCCCCAGGGTGGCACCGTCGGCGGTCACCGCCGAGGCCCGCCATTCGGGATGCATCCAGGTGAGCACGGAGGCGGAGCCGGTGGAGGTGCTCCAGATCGTTCCCAACAGTCCGTCGGGTGTGAGCACCGGCTGGAACTGGGCCACTCCACTGGCGGTGCCGGCGTCTATCAGCAACATCCGGGAATCGGTCGGTGTGGGCTGGTGGAGCACTGCAGCCGCCACCCAGGTCGGCAGCCCGCGCGCCTGGAGGTCGAGCAACCGGCGCAGCTCGTTGTTCTCGCGCCGGATGCTGCTGTCAGCCAGCACCAGCAGCGCCATCGAATCACGTTCGCGACGGATGCCGTCGAGCAGGAAGCGCGAGGTGCGGTCCTGGGCTGCGCGCGCCTGGAGTGCCACCACCGGTCGGAGTGCAGTGCCCCGAATGGTACCGACCAGGCTGGCGGCCCAGTTGGAGGGCAGCGCATAGGCGATCAGGGCTACGGCAAGGCACCCGACCAGCAGGAGCGGGTCTCCAGCGGTCGTGTCGCGTCCCCCGAAGTCGCGCATCGTCAGGTGGTCAGGACGGAGCGGTACTTTTCGTAGTCGTCGAGGATCCTGCCGGTGCCGCGCACGACACAGGTGAGCGGATCCTCGTCGATGTGGATCGGCAGGCCGGTCTCCTGGGCGAGCAACTGATCGAGACCGCGGATCAGCGCACCACCGCCCGTCATCACGATGCCGCGATCCACGATGTCGCTGGCCAGTTCCGGCGGCGTGATCTCGAGGGCGCGCCTCACCGCATCGACAACAGCCTGCACCGGCTCCTGCACCGCCTCGCGGATCTCGCTGGAGTGTACCGTGACGGTCTTCGGAATGCCCGACACGAGGTCGCGACCCTTGACCTCCATCTGGCGCTCTTCACCCGCCGGATATGCACTGCCGACCTTGATCTTGATCAGTTCCGCGGTGGGTTCACCCACAAGCAGATTGTAGTTCTTGCGCATAAACAGCACGATCGCCTGGTCGAGTTCGTCGCCACCGATCCGGATCGAAGTGTCGGAAACCAGCCCGGACAAGGCAATAACCGCGATCTCCGTCGTGCCACCACCGATGTCGATCACCATATTGCCGGTGGGCGTTTCCACCGGCAGCCCGACGCCGATCGCTGCAGCCATCGGTTCGGCCACCATAAACACCTGCTTGGCACCGGCGGTCTCGGCACTGTCGCGCACCGCGCGACGCTCCACCTCGGTGATTCCCGACGGCACCGCAACGATCACCTTCGGCTTCACCTTGAAGACGTGCTTGTCGATGATCGTCTTGAGGAAGTAGCGCAACATCTTCTCGGTCACATCGAAGTCGGCGATCACGCCGTCCTTGAGCGGGCGCACTGCCTGGATTCCCTCCGGCGTGCGACCCAGCATCCGCTTCGCTTCGAGACCGATGCCCTTGATGCGACCGGTGGACTTCTCGATCGCCACCACGGAAGGTTCGTTGAGGACGATTCCTTCACCCTTGACATAGATGAGCGTGTTGGCCGTGCCAAGATCGACAGCGATCTCGTTGGCCGGGAGGAAGGAGCCGAACTTGAACAGATTCACGACGGTACCGCCGGAGCTGGGGAGCAGATTCAGGTCAGGGACGCCCACCTAAGCTCTCAGCGGGGGGACAATTGCGCAACACCTTGCAGGACCGGAGGTTGAGCCCGGACTGTGAGCACACGCTCACCGACCCCTTCTGGTGAGTGTTTGCTCACATCAAGGTGAGCCGTGAGACGCGGGACGGCTTACGGTCGGCGAATCGTCCCACCTCTCACCGGTTGCGCCTCGCGTGTATCTTGGGACGCCTCCAACCGGGATCTGAGCCTGTGACCCGCACCATCGCCCTCGCCTACTCTGGCGGTCTGGACACCTCGATCATCGTTCCCTGGCTCAAGGAACAGTATCCGGGGGCTAGCGTGGTCTGCGTGGCAGCCGATGTGGGTCAGGGCGAAGCGGAGCTTGCCGGAATCGAGGACAAGGCCCGGGCCTCGGGGGCCGACGACTGCCGGGTGATGGACCTCAGGGAGGAGTTCGCCCGGGACTTCGTGTTTCCCACCCTGAGGGCCGGTGCGGTGTACTCCCGCACCTACCTTCTGGGCACGGCAATGGCTCGTCCTCTCATCGCCAGGGCGCAGGTGGATGTGGCCCGGGAGGTGGGTGCCGACGCCTTGGCCCACGGCTGCACCGGCAAGGGCAACGACCAGGTCCGGTTCGAGCTCACCTACACCGCCTTTGCGCCGGACCTCGAGGTGATCGCCCCCTGGCGGGTGTGGGACATCCGCTCGCGCGAGGACGCGCTGGCCTACGCCGCTTCCAAGGGGGTGCCGGTCACCGCCACCCGGGAGAAGATCTACTCGCGCGACCGCAACCTGTGGCACATCTCGCACGAGGGTGGCGAGCTGGAGGATCCGGCGTCGGCACCGCTGGAGCGGATGTTCCTGCTCACCACCGATCCGCGCCAGGCGCCTGACGAGCCCGAAGAAGTGGCAATCGGCTTCGAGGCCGGCAATCCGGTGTCGGTCAATGGCCGCCGGATGTCACCTGCCGACCTGATCGGCGAACTCAACTCCATCGCCGGTCGTCACGGGGTGGGTCGGGCCGACATCGTCGAGGATCGTCTGGTGGGGATGAAGTCGCGCGGCGTCTACGAGACACCCGGTGGCACCCTGCTTTACACCGCTCACAGCGAACTGGAAAAGCTGGTGCTCGATCGTCGCACCCTCGCCGCCAAGGACCTGATCGCGCCGAGGTATGCCGACCTGGTGTACGAGGGACGTTGGTGGACCACCGAGCGCGAGGCGTATGATGCGCTGGTGGATGTCACCCAGCGGTTCGTGACCGGGACATCCCGCCTGCGGCTCTTCAAGGGCTCGCACACCATCATCGGCCGGGAGTCGCCGCACTCGCTCTACGACGAGGCGACGGTCACCTTCGGCGAAGACGACGTGTACCAGCAGTCCGACGCAGCGGGGTTCATCCGGCTGTTCGGGTTGTCGGAGCGGGTGAAGGCTGGAAAGCGAGAAAGCTGGAAAGCTAGAAAGCGAGAAAGCTAGAAAGCTAGAAAGCTAGAAAGCTAGAAAGCTAGAAAGCTAGAAAGCGAGACAGCGAGAAGGCGAGGTGAA
>CBFGRM010000032.1:0-22159 GCA_965651205.1 uncultured bacterium | reverse complement strand
CGGCCTGCTGCCGATCGTGAACTGGATTCCGGGGGGCCACGAGGCGCCGTGGTATTGGGCGACGCTCCGGGAGTGGGCCAGTGGCACCACGATGCTTGCCCTCGTGGCTGCCGCAGTCTGGATCCTCGGTCGGAGACTGTCGCAAGAGCAGGACGGCGAGCCCGGCTGGCGCAGGCTGGCCAGGCGGGTTGACTCTGCTGGCTGGCGCGGGGATATCGGAATCGGTTGCCTGGCATTCGCACTCGCTGCGGCCATAGCGTGGTTCGTGTTTTCCGCCCGTCCACTGCTGATCGACGAGATCATTCAGGTCGTTCAAGCGCGGATCTTCGCGAGCGGTGCTCTGTGGACCCCGTCACCTGACCATCCGGAATTCACTTCATCGACCCATCTGTTGGATCTCGAGGGACGTCGCTTCGCCCAATTCCCGCCCGGGTGGAGTCTCCTTATCGTGCCATTCACGCTGCTCAGGATCGAGTGGCTAGCGGGGCCGCTGCTCTTCGGAGTTGCTGCAGTCGTCTTCCTGCGCCTGCTGAGGCAGATCGAACCCGATGCCTCTACTCGTGTTCTGGCCGGGCTTCTCTTCGTCATATCACCATTCGTTGCGTTTCTCGGCGCCTCGCATATGAACCACTTGCCAACTGTGGCGCTGCTCTTGTTCGCGGCGCTCGGTCTGGCACACCTGGTCAATGTCGAGAGCCAGCCATCACCAGCTTGGGGTCTCCTGACCGGGCTGGCGCTCGGCAGCGCAGCGACGATTCGCCCAACAGACGCAATGGCCTTTGCGCTACCCACTGCTGGGTGGCTCCTCTGGCGCGCATTGCGTGATCATCGGCAGGTAGTGCCAATGCTGGCGTCAGGTGTGGGTGTCGCGATACCGATCGCGCTGATGCTTGGCTACAACGCTGCTACAACGGGCGATCCGTTCCTGTTCGGATACACCGCGCATTGGGGGCCGTCGCACGGCTTGGGATTCCACGAAGCGCCCTGGGGTGAATCACACACACCAGCCCGTGGGCTCGAACTGGTCAACCTCTACCTGCTCCGGCTCCAGTTCCACTTGTTCGAGTTGCCGGTACCGGGACTGTTGCTTGTGGTGGCAGGTCTGTGGTCCGCCAGGCGAGTCACTGCGTTTGATCGGTGGGCGATGGTTGCTTGTGCAAGCCTGTTGCTGGCGTACTTCGCCTACTGGCACGACGGCTACTTCCTCGGACCCAGGTTCGTTCTCCCATTGGCGCCGTGGTTGGTGCTGTGGGTGGCTAGGCTGCCTGCCGCCCTGCGTGAGCGCGATGTGCCGCTCCGCCTCCGAAGGACCCTGGCGGCGGCGACCGGCGCGGCGGTAGCGTGGGCACTTGTCACCGACATTCCTTTCCGGGTCGCCGTGTATGGAGCCGGGCTACAGACGATGAGGTGGGACGCGGACGCTGCGGTACGAGCAGCAGGGGCCGAAGGTGTGGTCCTCGTGCGCGAGAGCTGGGGTGCCCAGACAGTTGCCAGGCTTCGTGCACTTGGTGTACCAGCCGAAGAGATCGAGTGGTTGTACAGGGGACAGGACTCGTGCGATCTCGAGCTGCTGGTGACCGAGGCCGAGTCGCTCGCGGGCGCGTCCAGGGATTCGGCCATCGCCGACCTCTCACGACTGGCAAGGCAGCGAAACGCTGGGCTTGTGGCATTGCCCGAAGCGTCGGACACTTCTCTCAGGTGGATGCCGGGCAGGCAGCCCGCTCCGGTTTGTCTCGAGCGGTTCAGGGAGATGCAGGCGGGCTTCACGCTCTACGCGCCATTGCTGCTTGCCGAGACAGATGTCCAGTTCGTGCGTGACCTGCACGCGCGCGACACTCTCTTGTTCGGTCCGGGTGAAGAGCCTGGTTGGCTGCTGATCGGTGACCCGGTCGGTGCGGAGGGGCCGCGATTGATCCGCCTCGATGTCGATTCGACAAGAGAATCCTGGGGTCGACGTGCCGAACGATGACCTTGCTGGCCACTCCGCTCCGCTGCGCGTGCTGATGGTCACCACTTCCTTCCCGTCAAACGCTTCGGACTCATCGGGAAGCTTCATCGCCAACCTCGCGCTTGCGCTTCGGGCTGCGGCTGTGGATGTGCGGATTGTGACAACCGGTCCGGCCGATTCTGGTGGTGTTGCCACTGATGGGATCCCTGTTGTTCGCGTGGCTGACCTGTTCGGCATAACTGGCAAGGGGGGATCACTCCCCCGGATCCGCAGTGCCCCTTGGCGCGTGTTTGCAGTGCCGCTGCTGGTCGGAAGATTGTGGCAGGCCGTTCGTCGGCACGCCGGTGAAGTTGATGTGGTCCACGCGCACTGGCTGGTCCCGGCGGGACTGGTGGCAGCCTTCAGTGGCCGTCCCTTCGTCGCAACCGCGCACGGCAGCGATGTCTCACTGGCGGAGCGTTTCACTGTACTGCGACCGATGTTCCGGTTCATCTGTCTACGGGCACACCGAGTCCTTGCCGTCAGTGAAGGGATGAGAATGCGACTTGCAGGCATCGGCATTCCTGCCGAGCGAATCGACGTGGTGAGGATGCCGCTCCGGCCGTCCCTGCAAACTGACGCGCACATTGCGAAAGAGTCAGCGAGGCCGTTCACGATAGGATTCGTCGGTTCGTTGACCCGCAACAAGGGTGTCCACCACCTGCTCGAGGCATTCGGCCGGGCTGCAATCCCCGGGGCACGACTGGAGATCATCGGTGGCGGCCCGGAAGCAGGCTCGCTCAAGCGCGCCGCGAGCGAGCTGGGAATTGTCGGAATGACGAGATTTCTCGGCGAAGTCGCTCCTTCGGAGGTGGATGATGCGCTGGGCCGACTTGATGTGCTCGTTCTTCCCTCAACACGTGAGGGTTTCGGACTGGTGTTGGCGGAGGCCACTCTGGCAGGTGCCGCCGTGATCGCGAGCGACATACCCGGGCCGAAGGATCTGGTCGTGGACGGTGTCACGGGCCTGTTGGTTGCTCCAGGTGACACCACTGCCCTGGCCGCGGCAATCAGGGCCTTGGCTGACGATGCCGAACGCCGGGCGCGCTTCGTGCAAGCTGGCAGGCAGCGACTGGATGCGCTGGGTATGTCGACCCCAGCCTCGGTCGCCGGCCATATCGCGGCGTACCAGGCCGCTCGCTCCACACCTGAACGAGGCTGAGGCCTTGCCACCAACCTTCGCGCGGATCGGGTACCTGTTCAGGAAGCTGGTACTCGATCGCATCCGGTATGGGCAAATGGGCGGTTATCGTGCCGAGGATTTCTGGCGTGATCGATTCGAACGCCACGGGAACTCCTCCCGCGGTCCGGGATACGAGGGACTCACCGAGGCCGAAAATGACCGGCTCTATTCCGTGGCGAGGATGCAACTGGACCAGATCCTGGCAGATCGTGGTGTCTGGGCTCGCAAGCCGCGCGTGCTGGAGATCGGCCCAGGTACTGGCATCTGGACCGGGCTGTGTCGGGAACGTAATGTGGTCGATTACACCGGGCTCGACATAACCACCGCCCGCTTCGCTGACCTTCGCGCTGCATACCCGGGCTACAGATTCCTCAAGGGTGATGCATCCGAGTCTGTGCCAACTGGTCCGTTCGACCTCGTGCTGTGCATCGATGTCATCGAACACGTCGTGTCCAGGGACCAACTCTCGGCGTTCCTGCACGGACTTGTCGGAGCTGTCGCACCCGGAGGCGTATTGGCATTGGCGTATCCGCCCAAGGATCGTGGTCGTGTCGATTTGTACTACCTGAGATTCTGGCCTCAGGATCTGGTGCGGCAGTGCCTGGAGCCGCTTCGGGAGCGGTGCGAAGTGGACTTCAGGGTAGGCAGGTTGTTCCTGTATGAGCGTGAATGTGATTGACATTGTGGGAAGGACCGTCGCGCCGCTGGTCGCACTGTTTGCGCTCTCGCTGGCCGCAACTGGGGTCGGTCGGGTGGTCCAGCCCGGCAGCGATCGAGTGCTTCGCCTTCTGGCAGCTCCGTTGCTGGGATGGTCGCTCTTCGGAGTGGCAAGTCTGGGCGTGCTTCTGCTTGGACTGCCGGCCTGGTGCCACCTGGGCGTGCCAGGGATCGGCTTCGTGGTGGCCTGGCGGCACCGGACCGAACTACTTGGTGACCTCACTGAGTTCTGGCGCCAATTGGCGGGTGTTCGGTGGGCAACCGCGTCCGGTCTGATCCTGCTCTCGCTGCTGGTGCTCCCGACCGCTCTCGGGCCAGTCGTCGACTGGGATTCACTCACGTTCCACGACGTGGTGGTGCGGCAACTATTGGATGCCGGCAGGTGGTTCGTTCCGCCGGACAACCTGCACATAGCACAACTGGGCCTGGCACACCTCGCCACCATACCGCTTCGTGTATTGAGTGTGGATGCGGCTGGTGCACTGCTGTCGTGGGGAGGTACGTGCTGGGCGCTGGTGTGCGCCGTGATACTTGCACACCACCTGGCAGGAACCCGGGCCGCCTGGCTCGCGGTCGCCGGGATGGCAGGATCCCCCATCCTTCTGCTGGTTGCCGGTACGCCGCGTGTGGACACCTTGTTGCTCGCACCAATCCTCACCGCGATGGTTGCGCTCTGCGTCGGGCGGGCAGGTGAGGGCCAGTCGCGCGCATCGATAGCAGCACTGGTCCTGGGAGTCGCAGCCGGAACCAAGTATCACGGCCTGGCCTTCGCTGCCGTGACTGCTCCGTTTGTACTGATCCTGGCGCGACGCGAGGGTTTCGCCCGACAGCTCCGGAGCTTCGCCCTTGCATTGTGCCTGCCGCTTCCAATGCTGCTGGTCAACACCGCAGAGTTCGGATCACCGGTGTTTCCGTTTCTCGCTCCACCGACGCTCGAACCCTGGCTCGCAACCCTGGTGGGATCCACCCACCTCCCCGGAACATTCGATTCCCGATTTCTTGGTACCGTTGCCGGAGCTCGGGAGCACTTCTCGTTGCTCGGATTCCTGTTCGATCCAGCCCGCCTCACGGTCGAAGTCGAAGGGATGTGGTACCGGCCGAGTCTGTTGCTGATGCTGCTGCCGCTGGCTGTGCTGGCACGTCCCTGGCAACGCACCTTGACGTTGCTCATACCGGCGATTGCATACTCCGCGGTGGTACTGGGGATCTCGCCGGAGACCAATCTTCGATATCTGATACCGGGACTGGCACCACTGATCGTGCTCACGGCGGTGGGGACCGCGGCCCTGCTTGAGCGAGCCGACAAGGTATCCCTGGGGCGTCCAGGGTTGCTGGTCGCCCTTGCTGTCTCGTTGGTCATCCTGCCAGGGTTCGCAATCCGGTGGCGCAATCCTGCGGGACCTGGATACCTCCTTGGGCGGGCTGACATCGTACAATTCAGGCAGGCACACCCGGATCCCACGGTTCGGATGCTGGTGAATGCGGAGACGGCGACCGATCCGGTGAAGGACCGTGACGGTCACTTGCTGTTGCTGTTCGAGGCGCGTGGCGGGGCATTCGACGGCCCCACTTACGCCGACACTCGCTCGGTCTACTGGCCCATACTGGCCCAGACGGAACTGGCCGACACCTGTCTGCGAGACAGCGGGATCTCGCACGTGCTCGTCAACAGCGCCTCACTTCAGTACTATCTCCGGAGGGGAGCCGATGTCGGACCTCTGCGATTGCCCGAACTCGATCACTTCGTGCAACGATGTCTTGACCTGGTGTCGACCAGCGGGCCCTATGCTGTCTTCAAGGTCGCGACTCCCGGCACCCATCGACCGGAGATGAACTGATGCACCTCGTGATCCTGGTGCCCTGCCACGACGAAGCGAGTACTGTTGGCGCGGTGCTCGACACTCTTCCGAAATCCCTGCCGGGGATTTCAGCAATCACACGAGTTGTGGTTGACGATGGGTCGAGTGATGATACCGCATCTGTTGCATTGAACGCCGGTGCCGATCTGGTGATCAGTATGCCACGTCAGGGTGGGGTAGCCTCTGCCTTTGTGGTGGGCCTGGAACGGGCCGTCGCCCTGGGTGCGGATATCATCGTGAACCTCGATGGCGACGGCCAGCACCCGGGGGATCGCGTCGGTGACTTGATCGCACCGATCATCCGAGGCGAGGCCCAGATGATGGTTGGCATCCGAGATCGTGCCTCAATACAGCAATTCCATCCCGTAAAGCGTGCCTTGGAGCGGCTCGGGAGCCGAATCGCTCGCCGCCTGAGCGGAACGGATATCAGTGATGGCCCGAGCGGCTTCCGTGCGATGACCCGGGAGGTGGCGATGCGGCTGCACGTGTTCAATCGCTACTCCTACACGCTCGAGACCTTGATCCAGGCCGGACGGTCGGGCATCGCCATCGGCAGCATCGAGTATCACAGCCCCATCGCGGAGCGACCATCCAGAGTGGTTCGGAGCGTCTGGGGATACGTGGCGCGTCAATCCCTCACGATGGTCAGGGTCTCAATGGCCTATCGGCCATTCCGATTCTTCGCCCTGCCGGGATTGCTGGCACTGGGCGGCAGCGGGATCCTCGGCGCTCGTCACCTGATCCTGTATGCGATCACCGGACAGGCCGGGCGAGTCCAATCCCTGTTGCTCGCTGCGGTCCTCGCCGGGGTCGGCGTAGCCCTGATCGTGGTCGGACTTCTGGCAGATCTGGTCGCCGTGAACCGGCGTCTTCTGGAGGACATAGACTGGAGGCTGAAGCGACTGGAGTATGATGGGCAAGAGAAGGCTTGAGCCGGATCAGAGCCGGTCAGCGAGCCAGCGAGTCGATCGCCCCGGGCCAGTTCATCGCGGCAGGAATGCACGCGTAGTGTTCGACACCTGATTTTCGCACTCCGCCAACTTTGCCCGTAACTGGAACCGCGCCGTATCCAGCGCCAGGCCCTCCCTGAAAATCGGAATCGCCTCGGCGCAACGACCCTGCGCGCGCAGAAGTTGCCCCAGTTCCTCGTGCACGCTCGGCACTCTCGGCCACAGTTCAAGCGAATGCCGCAGCATAGTCTCGGCCTGCTTCGAGCGCCCTGCGTTCCTCTCGTGGATCGCGCGGACAAACCACGCTCGGTACGACTCCGGGTTGTCGCGGGTCATTGCACCGTAGAACGTGTCGGCGTCGCGCCAGACGCGGATCCTGGTGTTGCTGACAACTCCGAAGCAGAGTGCGACCACAACCACAACAGCCATCACAGTACGGCGGGCCGACACTGCGGCGGGCCAGGGCACTGCCGCCAATGCCAGGGTCAGCCCCGCCGTCGGCAGGAACAACACCCGGTCCGCGAGCAACAATCCGGCGGGAACCACCAGCGACGAAGCCGGCAACCAGGTCACGGCAACAATCCAGAGTCCGAACGATGCCAGCGGGAATCGCTTCCGCCAGGCCACCATCGCCGCCAGCACGCCGATGATGATCGCCAGGCCACCGGCTTGCAGCCAACTGAACCTGCCATCGATTGCAATCCCGGGAGGGCCGTACTCCAGACCCAGGCCGAGAGGAATCAACAGCATTGCCAATGCCTTCGGCAGCACGCCGAGTGCAGCCAGGCTCCGCTCGATGGGACTCACTCCAAGGAAGTATGGAGCGGCGGCCTCCCCTGCCAGCGAACCGGTGACGTCGGCACGGATCAGGTACAGTGTGACAGCCAGCAACAGGAGGATTCCCAGCCAGCGTACCGCAGTGCGGGTATGCAGTCTGGGCTCGAGCAGCACCTGTTGTCCCAGCAGGAGGATCGGCAGCAGGTAGCCCTGCTCCTTGGCGCCAGCGGCCAATAGTTGCAGGCCCACCAGGCCGAGCAATAGTCCGTTGCCAGACCCTTGGGTGGCGGCGCGATGCCACAGCAACATCGCGCCTAGCAGGGCGAGTGCACACAGCAACTCTGCCTGGCCAACAATCGACGCAACAACCTCCACGTGAAGCGGATGAACAGCGAACAGTACTCCTGCGCTCACCACGCTCGCGGTGTGGCCGCCAAGTTGCCGGGCGGTCAGCACCAGCAGTACTGTGGTCGCGATGTACAACACCAGTGACACTGTGTGCAGCGCCACCGGCACAATTCCACCGGCCAGATGAACCTGAGCTCCGAGGAACAACAAGGTCGCCGGGCGCCAGAGGCCCTGATACCAGTAAGGGCGGGATGCCAGGCCGTTCCAGTCTATCGGCAGGTCGAATCGCTGATCTGCTTGCAGCAACGCGGCGGCATCGTAGACGATGTCGTTTCCGAGCAGCCATACCATCGCCAGGATCGCAGCGGCGATCACGATTGCGATGTGGGCCCGCTTCATTGGTCCTGAGCCTCTTCTCTCCTGGGTGCCGGCAACCTGACCGTGCCCCGTGGCGCAGCCACTGCGGCAGCACTGTCGGCCACCTCTGCGTAGCGCGTGAAGTTGTCTACTTCCCTGCCATATTCGAGCCCGGCCCGTGCTACATCAGCCGCTTCCGCATACCGACCCAGATACAGAAGGCAGGCAACCTGCGACCCTCGGGCGGCTGCGTGGTAGGGGTTGAGTCTCAGCACCTCGGCGTATTGTTCAGTCGCGGGCCAACAATGCCCTGCAAGCCGATAGTGGTCGGCCAGGTCGGCTCGGACCACCCACGATTCCGGAAAGAGTCGGATAGCCAGCTGGTAGTGCCGTTCGGCATCTGCCTTGGCTCCGGCGGCGTAGAGCAACTGTGCGTAGGCGAACTGGGCCCGGTAGCTGTAGGGCGCATCAATCAGCAATTGGTGGGCATAGGTCGGCAGATCGGCCCAGGTACGTTGCCGCGAGGAAGACCGCAGCAGGCCGCACACCAGCAGGATGCCGAGCGCCGCCACGAGCGTGACGTCCACGCTGCGTCGATTGCCCTTGACACGGCCAGCCTCGATCAAGCCCAGTGCCCCGATCAGGAATCCGGCGCTTCCCAGAAACAGGGTCCGCTCGGCCAACACGATGCCGGTGGGAACCAGGACGTTGTGTACCGGACCCATCGCGATGCCGAGCCAGAGGACACCAAAGGCCGTGACCGGCAGCCTTCGCCAGGCAGCCACTAGGATCGCCACGGCCAGGAGGAGCAGCAATGCCCCCAGCAGTTGCTCGGCACCGAATGAAGTGGCCCCGACGATCTCCTGTGGCGAATAGTCTGCCTGAAGCCGTTGGGGCCATACCAACAGCCGGAGCCATTCGGGTACCACGCCCAGCATCGTGAGGCCGCGCTCTGCCAGGTTCAGGCCCTGGAGGCCTTCGGCCGTGAAGCTGCCCTTGGTGTCGGGCAACACGGTGCTTCGGATCGCGAGCAGCAGGGCAAGTACCAGTACTGCACCAGTCACGAGCCGTAGCCACATCCGCCTCGGCAGCCGGGAAATCGCTGGACTGCGCAGCACAGTCACTTCCACGGCCAATAACAATGCTGGTAGCACGACTGCGTGCTCCTTTACCAGTATTGTGGCGGCCCAAACCAGCAGCAGGCCGAGCCCCCAGGCGCCATCCACCGGCAGTCCATCGCGGCGTCGGTCGATCCATCGGGCAGTGGCCAGCATCAACACCAGGCCGACGACCAGTTCGGACTGATTGACAGCAACCGCCACTGCTTCGACGTGGACCGGGTGAACCGCGAACAGCGCGGCAGCCGCCCAAGCCGGGGCAGGGGGTAGCAGTCGTCGGGCCAGCGCCCAGCAGGCTAGCGTGGTGGCCAGATACAGCACCACGCTGATGATCCTGAAGACCAACGGGGAGCCGGAACCCAAGGACCACTCGACTGCGAACAGAAGTATCGATAGCGGACGGTACAGGTCCGGGGCGAATGGCTCGGGCCAGTAGGATTGACCAAAGCCACGCAGGGCAGCCCCCAGGCTGTGGGCAAACTCATTGGTCTGGATGATGAAGATGTCGTCCTGAACCCAGAGATTGCCGAGCACCGTCCACGTGGATGCCAACACGAGCGCGACCAGCGCCAGTGCTGCGCCATACCTGTAACGGTCCTGGTGGGTGTCGGGTGATGTCATCTGGTCCCTGGGGTGGAGGCCAACTGGGTGCCTGCTGGGCAAGGGTTGGGCCGAGATCCCCCTGCCCACCCTTGCAATCTACGTCCGGGCGGCCGGTCGGGCGCGGTCGGCTGCGGTAGGGTTATCTATATGATGTGTAACGGGTTACGGCACTTCCGTGGCGGCTGGCACCGGTTGTGCACCTGTCTCGGCCCGGAGGGTGGACGCGGCAACCAGCCAGTGGCGTTCGAGGCGCCGCCCCCAACGACACTTTCATCTCTCTTGAAGGAGAATTGTCAAATGCTGGTCAAGAACCGCAAGGGTTTCACCCTCATCGAGCTGCTGATCGTGGTCGTGATCATCGGCATCCTGGCGGCCATCGCGATCCCCAAGTTCGCGGCCACCAAGGACAAGGCCAAGCTGGCTTCGGTCCGCACCGACCTGCGCAATATGATGACCGCCCAGGAAGCGTACTTCTCTGATTACGCCACCTATGGCAGCTTCGCGCAGCTCCAGGCCCACAGCAACTTCACCACTTCCAGCGGCAACACGATGGCAGTCACTGGTGTCGCCAGCGGCTTCACCGGTACCGCGACCAACGCGAGCATCAGCTCGGGCTTCAAGACCTGCACCGTTCAGGTCGGGGCCGGCGTTGCGTCGACCGCTGACGGCGTGACCACCTGCACCACCTGAGGATAGCGGCTGAAGATCGCGGGGTGCTTGGCCAGCGTGTCGGGCACCCCGCGAGCGTGTCCAGCAGTCTGAACTCGGTGCCATTGGCGCGCCTGTCGCGCGGGGGACGTATGCGGAACACATTGCGGCGTAGCGACGGCTTCACCCTGATCGAACTCCTGATCGTGGTGGTGATCATCGGGATCCTGGCGGCCATCGCCATCCCCAAGTTCGCCGCCACCAAGGACAAGGCCAAGCTCGGCTCGGTACGCAGCGACCTGCGCAACATTATGAGCGCCCAGGAAGCCTATTACATCGACTGGGGTGTGTTCACGAACACGCTGGACCCGACGGTGTTCAAGCCATCGCCCGGCAACACGATGTCGATCAGCGCGAACGCCGGCGAGTTTACGGCTACCATAACCAACACCACCATCGCCTCCGGCATCGACGAATGCACCGTGACCGTGGGCGATGGCACCCTGACCGACAGCCAGATCACCTGTAGCTGACGCCCCCGCACCAGCCACCCCCGGGCCGCGGACGTTTTCCGGGCACGGGCCCGGCACGGGCCGGGCAAGCCCGGCCCCTACAGGCCGCCTGCGATTTCCTGCAGGCGGCTCGCGTGTTTCCGATCCCCGCCATCCACCATACCCTGCCATCGTGCCGCTCCCCCGACGGAGCCACTATGCGCAATACCAACGGCAGCTCACTGATCGAGGCGCTGGTCGCCCTCGCCCTGCTCGAACTGATCGCAGCCTTCACGCTGTCGGCCACGATGCAGACCACGAGAACCCTGCGTAGAGTGGCCGACGCGGGCGCCACCGACATCGGCAGACTGATGGCGATCCGCCAGGCCGCCGCCGCTCCCGGGTGCCGCAACGCGTCGACCCCCGAGATCCAGTCGATCACCCTGCCGGCCACACCGCACCGCGCCGCGCTGTCGGTACAAATCCGATGCGGCCGCTAGACCGCGCCGGCTTCTCGCTGCTCGAACTGCTGCTGGTGCTGCTGCTGGCCCTGGCCAGCGCCACGGCCGCACACCAGATCGTCCGGCTGGCCGCAGGCGCGGTCCGACTTGCCCACGCCCACAACAGCGCCACCCGCGACGGCGTGACGGTGTGGGCGCTGTTCAACCACGACCTCAGGGCCGCGGCACGCGCCGACCTCGATTCGCCCAACCCGGTCACCCTGGAACTGCCGAGACCGGTGGGCGAAGGTCCGGTCTGCCAGCAGGCCGCCAACTCCACCCTGATCCGCTGGCACGGTGAACGCACCCCCGACCCCGATCGCGACCGCGCCTGGCTGCTGGCCGACTCCAACTCCGCCACCTGGCTGGAGCGTGGCATCGTGTCGGTAACAATGGCGAATTGCCCCGATGGTGGCGCAGCGCTGCACCTGATCCTGAGCACCACCATCCCCACCGTCGCGGCGGTCCGGGTCGCGGAGCCGTCCCGCATCCGCAGCTACACCAGTGGCGGCCAGCACTGGCTTGGTCTCGAGCCCTCCGACGGCGCAGTGAGCATCCAACCCTTCGCCGGACCGATCGCCGCCGACGGCTTCGACGTGAACCTCGCCGCCGGTTCGGTGCACCTCGACTACCGCCGCAACCCGCTGCCGCCGCTGCTGCTGGTGCTGCCGGTGGAGCCGGCCCCGTGATCCTGTTGCCGGTACTGCTGGTGCTGGTGCTGGCCCAGTCGCTGGCGATGGCGGCGCTGGGCACGAGCGCAGCCGTGGCGCGGCTCGCCGCCGACCGTCGCGCGGCAGTGGAGGCCAACGCGGCACTCGAATCGGCGCTGGCGGAGAGCAGGGTGGCCCACGCCGCCACCCTGGCCGGCTTGGCCGAGGGCGCGGTGCAACCCTTGCCGGTCGTGGGGCCGGCAGGGTGGGAGACCCACGCCACCGCGGCGCGCGAGCCGGGCAGCAGGTTCGTCTACCTGGTGGTGACGGTGCGACTCCGCCGTGGCGACGGAGTGCCGATTGCCGGCAGGCGCGGTACCCTCCTCCTCGAACAGGTGGCAGCCGATACTGCCATCGTGATCGGAAGCCGGCCGAGGTTCTGAGGGCCGGTGGCACGAGTGGTGCGACCCCAAGGTGGGGTTCCCGGGGTGGCCGCCCCGGATTCGTCGGGACCAATCGGCTGTAAGTGGTCCCTGCACAACGGGTTATTGGTCGGGCCACACGCTTGACGAGATGGTCGTGCAGGCTGTACCGTACCTCAACCTCCACCGCATTCACCAGGCTCCTATGGCGCTCTTCCCCCGCGCACGCTCCACGGTGGGTCTCGACATCGGCAGCGGGTACATCAAGGCGGTCGTGATCAACCACGGCTCCGGGCACCCGATTCTCGAACGCGTCGCGATCGCACCCGTTGCCGACGACGCAATCGTCGAGGGCGAGGTGATGGATCCGCGACTCGTCGCCGATGCCGTCCGCGACCTACTGGGCACCGCGCAGATCAAGACCCGTGACGTGGTGGTCGCCGTCGGCGGCCGCGATGTCATCATCAAGAAGATCCAGATGGATCGGCACAGCGAGTCGGATGCCCGCGAGGTGCTCCCCTGGGAGGCCGACCAGCACATTCCGTTCGATCGCGAGAATGTCGAACTCGACTTCCAGATCCTCGATCCAGACGGCGACGGCCTCCAGATGCAGGTGCTGCTGGTGGCGGCCAAGCGCGAGCTGGTCGAGTCCAAGCTGGCACTGCTGGGCGAGATCGGACTCGACGCCAAGGTGATCGATGTTGAGGCGTTCGCGCTCCACAACGCCTTCGAACGCAACTACCCCGAGGCGATGCGCGGTGTGGTGGCGCTGGCCAACATCGGCCACGAGACCACCATCCTCAACCTGGTGGAAGACGGCGTGCCGGTGCTGACCCGCGACCTGCCGCTGGGAGTGCGTCGCCTGCGCGAGGACCTGCAGCGCGAACGCGGCATCCCCGCCGACGCAGCCGACCGGGTGGTGCGCGGAGTCGACCTCGACCCGGCACTGGCCCCGCACGTCGCGACCCGCGGCGAGGAGCTGGCACTCGGCATCGAACGCGCAGCCGCGTTCCTGCAGAGCTCCGGCCGACAGGGTGCCACCCTGTCACGAGTGTTCCTCACCGGCGGCGGCTCGCGGGTGCCCGGCCTTGCAGGAGTGCTGGCCGAGCGCCTCAAGGTGCCGGTGACCGGTGCCCACCCGGTGGAACGACTCGACGTGGCTCCCGATGCCTTCGACGGTTTCTCGATGGACGAAATCGCACCGCTGCTGATGCTCCCGGTCGGACTCGCCCTTCGGACGGCAGCGTGAGGAGAATCGCCCGATGATCACGATCAACCTGCGCCCGGGTGTCAAGCGCACCGTCAAGCGCGCATCGCCGTTCGAGGGGCTGGGCGAGCGCTTCAAGTCGATGGGCTCCGGCGACCGCGACCCGTGGAAGCTGGGCGCCATCGCCGCCTGGGCACTGGTGCTGCTGGGACTGGGCTTCCTGTTCCTGCGCACCGGCTCCCGGACGGCGTCGCTCACCACCGAACTCGAAGAGGCCCGCGTCGAACACGCGCGCTACCAGACCTTCCTGCGCGAGAAGCGCAGCGAGGAACGCGCCCGCGATTCGATCCTCGCCCAGATCGGCACCATCTCCGCCGTCGACCGCGATCGCTACACGTGGACTCACATCCTGGATGAAATCGGCAGCTCGCTCCCCGAGGGAACGTGGCTCACCGAGATCACCGCGATTTCGACCAGCCCGGTGGCAGCGGCCGGCATCGATGCCGGTCCGCCGTCGATCCGGATCGGCGGCCGCACCGCCGACCTGGCCAACTACACCGCATTCCTGCGGCGACTCGAAGCGTCGCCGTGGCTCGAGAACGTGCTGCCGCTGCAAGCCGCCGCTGTCCTCGAAGGCAACCGTTCACTGACCCAGTTCACCATTCAGGCGACCTTCTCGCAGGCCGACTCGTCCGTTGTCCAGACGACGCCGATCCTCGAGTCGGTGGTGGAGGAGTGAGCAATGGCTGATTCCTCGAACAACACCCCGATCCTGCTGCTGCTGATCGCCGGCCTGGTGGGCTACGCCGGCTGGTCCGGCGCCGGCCTCGAACTGCTCGGCATCGATGGCGTGCAGGCGCGCAGGGCCAGGGTGATCGCGATGCAGGACACACTCGCAACGGTGCGCGGCCAGATCGATTCGGCCAAGGCCTCGCTGGCACACGAGTCGGTCGAGGATGTCCGCGCTCGCGTCGAGGCTTATCGTGCCTCGCTCGGCGTGCTGCGGTCGCTGGTCCCCGAGCAGCGCGAGGTGGCCAACCTGATCGACGACATCAACGTGCGCGCCAAGATCCGCGGGTTGCAGGTCACCAACTTCGTGCCGGCAACACCGATCGTCGGACCCGAGCCGTTCGACACCCACGTCTACCAGTTCGCGGTGACCGGACGCTACAACCAGGTCGGCCAGTTCCTCGCCGACGTGGCGTCGCTCCGGCGAATCATCGTGGCCGGTGACCTGGCAATGGCGCGAGCCAACCCGGCAACCGCCCGCGCACTGGGCGACACCACCGCAATGCTCGAGGCGCGCTTCAACGTGCGCACCTACGTGAAGGCAACCCCGGCGGAGGATTCCACCAATGCGCAGTGACGCCCGCCTGCTGCTGCTCGGCCTGTTGCTGGTGGCCTGCGGCGGCGCCGAGGATCCTGCCGTAGCCGATCCGGGCAGTGGCATCGAGGAGCCGGTCAATCCGCCACCCGCGGCGGCTGCGACCACGCTCGACACCACCACCGCGATCGCGTTCGACACCGCCGCCGCCGCCGGCGAACGGCCCCTGCTGCGCGAGGTGTACTACTGGCGCGGTGGCGGACGCGATCCGTTCCGGCCGCTGATGGTGGCCGAGGCGGGGGGACCGGAACTGGTCGACCTGACGCTGACCTCGGTGGTCTATCAGCCCAGTGATCCGTCGCGATCGGTGGCGATCTTCCGCGACGAAGGAAACGGCAGGCGCTACACCGTCGGTCCCGGTGACCGGATCGGACGACTGACGGTGATCTCGATCCGTGATGGTGCGGCAACACTCAGAATGAACGACTTCGGAACCTACCGCGAACAGACTTATTCGCTCCGTCGATCGGAGGACGGGAACCAATGATCACGCGCTCCTTTGCCTGGCTGCTGCCGGCGGCACTCATCGCCGCCCCGGTCGCCACTTACGCCGATGACGCCAAGGTCACCGCAGTCTCGGTGACCCATACTGGCGGAATGGCCCGGCTCGCGATCGCCGCCGAAGGTGCGGTGACCGTGCGCGAATTCACATTGTCCGATCCGGCCCGAGTGGTGATCGACGTGGAAGGTGCCACGCTCGACGCGATGGTGCTGGGCCTCTATGACGGCATTCGCCGTGGCGCGTTGCGCGACGTGCGGGTGAGCCAGAACGAGGTCAACGTGGTGCGCGTGGTGCTCGAGTTCGACGAGCTGCCCGCCTACCGCGTGCTCGACGGCGCCTCCGGCGTGATCGGTGCCACCTGGGCGGCGGAGCCGTTCGGTGCCTGGCGCCTTGGCGCGGTGGCTGGCAACACGCCGGTGCCGGTGGTGGCTGCCACGCTGTCCGAGTCGCCCGCACCGGAACCGGTGGTGGCAACCCGCCCGCACAACACGCTGCCGGCGGTGACCCGGCACGCTCCCGACGATCCGCCGATCTCGGTAAACTTCCAGAACGCGAGCTGGCCCGAGGTCGCAGCGCTGTTCGCACGGGTCAGCGGCCGCAGCATCGTGGTCGGCCCCGGTGTCACCGGCGAAGTCAATGCGGTGATCAGCAACCAGCCGTGGGAGTACGTGTTCAACGCGGTGCTGGCGTCGCACGGGCTGTCGGTCGCCGAGATGCCGGGTGGCATCCTGCGGATCGACTCGCCGGGTGAACTCGCCAAGCTCGACTCGGTCGAGGTGCTGCAAACCCAGCTCGTCCGGCTCAACTACGCCAACGCCGACTCCCTGGCCGCTTCGATCGAGCCGCTGCTCACGCCCGGTCGCGGCACGGTGGTGCCGGTACCGGCACTCAACGGCCTGGTGATCACCGACACCCGCACCCGGCTGCCGTCGATCACCGAGTTCGTGAGCGGAATGGACATCCGCACCCCGACGGTGTCGATCTCCGCCAAGCTGATCTTCGTCGACCGCACCGACCTGCAACAGCTCGGCTTCAAGTACGACCTCGGCACCAGCCAGCAGTTCTTCAACCGGCTGGTGCAACGCATCGATCCGCTCACCGGGCAGCCGTACAACCCGAACACGCAGATCGTCAACCTCGGCGGCAACGCGATGTCGGCGATCTCCAACGCCGACGCGCTCATCTCCGGCTCGGCGCTGGACCTGGCGTTCACCACCGCGATCGGTGGCTTCTCGCTCACCGCATTCCTCAGCGCGCTGGAACGGGTGGAACTCACCGACGTAGAGGCAGTGCCGGTGATTCACACCCTCGACAACCAGCAGGCCTACATCCTGAGCGGTGAAGAGACGCCGGTGCGGGTGATCGACGCGTCATCGTTCGGACAGGTCAACCAGGCGCCGCGCGCCAACGTGCAGTTCAAGGAGACCGGCATCAAGCTCACGGTCACGCCGAGTGTCACGGCCAACCGTGAAATCCGGATGTCGATCGAGGCGGAACGTTCGTCGATCCAGCCGCTGGCAGCCGCCGACCTCGGCTTCACGATCCCCAAGCAGATCGCGTCCTCCAGGCTGCTGGTCCGCGACGGCCAGACCGCAGTCATCGGCGGACTCACCACCACCACGGTGACCCGCAACCGCGCCGGCATCCCGCTGCTGTCGTCGCTGCCGTTCGTGGGCTCGCTGTTCTCGTTCACCGAGAATCGCGAGAACCGCAAGGACCTGATCGTGATGGTGACTCCGCGAATCGTTGACGACCCGGTGCAGTAACAGAAAAGGGGAGAAGGGGAGAAGGGGAGAAGGGAGAAGGGAGAAGAGGAAAGGCATCGAAGCCCTTTCCCCTTCTCCCTTCTCCCTTCTCCCTTCTCCCTTCTCCCTTCCCAGCGGTGATATACTCCTGCGTATGTCATCGCTCCGATTCCTCACCGCCGGTGAGTCGCACGGCAAGGCCCTGGTCGCCATCATCGAGGGCATCCCCGCAGGGCTGCCGCTCAGCGCCCTGGCGGTCGATCGCGACCTCGCCCGCCGGATGCAGGGCTACGGCCGCGGCGCCCGGATGAAGATCGAACAGGATCGGGTCGAGTGGCTCTCGGGCGTTCGCGCCGGCGAGACACTCGGCTCGCCGATCGCGATCCAGGTCGTCAATCGCGACTGGGACAACTGGCAGGACGTGATGGCGGCCGAAGGCGAGCCCGGCGAACAACGCCGCCGCCGGGTGGCCCGACCGCGTCCCGGTCACGCCGACCTGGTGGGCGTGCTCAAGTACGCACGCGACGATGCGCGCGACATTCTCGAACGGGCCTCGGCGCGGGAAACCACGGTCCGGGTGGCGTGCGGTGCAGTGGCGCGCCGGTTCCTCGAGGAGCTCGGCGTCGACATCGGGTCACACGTGGTTTCGCTGGGCGGTATCCGCGTCGCCGCGCGAAGCGGCGGCGGGGTCTCCGAGGCACCAACGCCCCGACCCATCAACTCTCTCAGCGACGCCTCTCCGGTGCGCATTCTCGACCGCAGCCGCGAAGCCGAGATCATCGCGCTGATCGACGCAGCGAAGAAGTCGGGCGACACCTTGGGTGGCGAGGTGGAGGTGATTGCCTCAGGCCTGCCGGTGGGATTGGGCAGTCACGTTCACTGGGATCGCAAGCTCGACGGTCGACTGGCGGCAATGCTGATGTCGATTCCTGCGGTCAAGGGTGTCGAGGTCGGGCTCGGCTTCGAAGCCGCCAGGCGACCTGGTTCAGCAGTGCACGATCCGATCATCGCCGAGCCCGACAATCGTCGCGGCGCCGGGTTCACCCGACAGGGCAACAACGCGGGTGGACTGGAAGGCGGGATGACCACTGGTGAACCGCTGGTGGTGCGGATCGCGATGAAGCCGATTTCCACCCTGATGTCGCCGCTGCCCACGGTTCATCTCGACACCGGTGAAGTTGCCAATGCACAGAGCGAACGTTCCGACGTGACAGCCGTGCCGGCCATCGGCGTGATCGCCGAGGCGGTGGTGGCGCTGGTGCTGGCAGATGCGATGCTGGAGAAGTTCGGCGGCGACTCGATGGCCGAGGTGCGCCGCAACCTTGATGGCTACCTCGACTCGCTTGCCGAGCGGCGGATGATGAACAACCGGGAATCCGCCGTCTGACGATGCCCCGCCCGGTGATTCTCGTGGGACTTCCCGGCGCCGGCAAGACCACGGTCGCCCGGCTGGCCGCCGGGCTGCTCGACGCCCCCTGGCTGGACCTCGACCGGGCGATTTCGGACCAGCAGCAGGCCACCATCCCGGAACTGTTCCGCCGGCTGGGCGAAGCGCATTTTCGGGCGCTGGAGCGCGAAAAGCTGGCCAGCGCACTGGTCGGCCCCCCGGCGATCATCGCCACCGGTGGCGGCTGGGCTGCCCAGCCCGGCAATCTGGCAGCCGTTGGACCAGCCGCCCTCTCCTTATATATGTCAGTCAGTCCGGAACTGGCCGCGGCCCGGCTGGGGGTTGCCTCCGACCGGCCCCTGCTGGTCGGCGACCCGCTGCCGAAACTCCGGGAATTGCTGGCTGGGCGAGAGCAGGCATATCGGCAGGCCGACCTGGAGATCGATGCCAGTGCGGCCCCCGACCTGGTCGCCGAGGCAGTGGCGGTGGCCGCTCGACAGTACGCCGGCTGGTAGGGGTACCACCCGCGGCCGTGGCAACCAACCGCGGCCGAAAGGCCACCAACCGCGGCCGAAAGGCAACCAACCGCGGCCGAAAGGCCGCGGACTACCCACCCGCGGCCGAAAGGCCGCGGACTTACCCACCCGCCACCCGTAGTCGGCGGAACTGGAGCACAATGGCAACGAAGCAGCGCAACTCGTTCGGACCCAACGCACTGGTCATCGTCGAATCGCCCACCAAGGCGCGGACGATTTCCGGATTCCTGCCTGCCGGCTTCAAGGTCGCTGCGTCGATGGGGCACATCCGCGACCTTCCCGGCGACGCCAAGGAGATTCCGGCCAAGTACAAGGGGGAGGAGTGGGCGCGTTTCGGCGTCAACGTCGACAACGGCTTCGAGCCGCTGTACATCGTGCCCAGCGACAAGAAGCCGGTGGTGCGCACGCTCAAGGACCTGCTCAAGGATGCCGACGTGGTCTACCTCGCCACGGACGAGGACCGCGAGGGTGAGAGCATTTCCTGGCATCTGCTGGAGTTGCTGAAGCCCAAGGTGCCGGTCAGGCGGATGGTGTTCCACGAGATCACCCGTGACGCGATCGAGGCGGCGCTCGAGAACACCCGCGACGTCGATCTCGACCTGGTGCACGCACAGGAGACTCGCCGCATTCTCGACCGCCTGGTGGGCTACACGCTTTCGCCGCTGTTGTGGAAGAAGGTTGCATTCGGCCTGAGCGCCGGCCGGGTCCAGTCGGTGGCCACTCGACTGATAGTCGATCGTGAGCGCGAGCGGCTGGCGTTCAGGACCGGTTCGTACTGGGACCTCAAGGCGACGCTGCAGCACGCCCGTGCCGAGTTCGAGGCGGAGATGATCGCGCTCGGTGGCAAGCGACTGGCCACCGGCAAGGACTTCGACGAGCAGACCGGCAGGATTGCCGAGGGCAAGGATGTGTTGCAACTCGACGAGTCGCGCGCGCGCGAACTTGTCGACCAGTTGCAGGGTGCCGTCTGGCGGGTGGTGTCGGTGGAATCCTCGCCCCGCACGCTTCGTCCGTATGCTCCGTTCACCACGTCGACGCTGCAGCAGGAGGCCAACCGCAAGTTGCGCTTCGGTGCCAAGCGCACGATGCAGGTGGCGCAGAAGCTCTACGAGAACGGTCACATCACCTATATGCGCACCGACTCGATCGCGCTGTCGGACCAGGCCATCAAGGCCGCACGCGGGATCGTGACCCGACTGTACGGCGGCGAGTACCTGCCGGCAGAACCGCGTCGCTACGCCAACAAGGTCGCCAACGCCCAGGAGGCGCACGAGGCGATCCGTCCGGCGGGGGCGGTGTTCCGCACTCCCGACGAGACCGGCCTGTCGGGCGACGAGTTCGCGCTGTACGACCTGATCTGGAAGCGCACCGTGGCGTCGCAGATGAAGGACGCCCGCAAGACATCCACCGCAGTCGAGATCGACGTGAAGGACGCGCGCTTCAAGGCCACCGGTCAGCGCACCGACTTCGCCGGCTTCCTGCGCGCGTATGTGGAGGGATCCGACGACCCCGACGCGGCGCTGGAGGATCGCGACACGCCGCTGCCGCCGCTCGCCAGCGGTGACACGCCCGAATGCATCGACCTCGAGCCGGTTGGTCACGAGACCAAGCCGCCGGCGCGCTTCACCGAGGCATCGCTGGTCAAGGCGCTTGAGGAGAACGGCGTCGGTCGGCCATCCACCTACGCCAGCATCATCGGCACCATCCAGGATCGCGGCTACGTGGTGCGGGCAGGGCAGGCATTGGTGCCGACATTCACTGCGTTTGCGGTGACCGACCTTCTCAAGCGTCACTTCGGTGACCTGGTGGATGTCGAGTTCACTCGCCGGATGGAAGAGACGCTCGACCACATTGCTGCCGGCGAACAGGGTTGGCAGGATTACCTGAGCGAGTTCTATCTGGGTGACACCGGACTTCGTTCGCTCACCGAGCGCGGTGAACGCGACATCAAGCCGGCCGAGGCGCGCACCGTGGCACTCGACGGACTGGGCGCCGAGATCCGGATCGGACGCTTCGGGCCCTACGCGGAGCGCCAGGAGAACGGTGAGGTGTTGCGGGCATCACTGCCCAAGGATGCGACTCCCGCCGATCTCGACGCCGATCGGATCGACACACTCATTCGCCAGCGGAGCGAGGGACCGGAGTCGATCGGCGTGCATCCCGAGACGGGTGAGCCGATCTACCTGCTCGATGGCCAGTATGGTCCCTACGTGCAGCTCGGCCTGGGTGAGGACAACAAGAAGCCCAAGCGTTCGTCGCTGCCCAAGGGAGTCAAGCCGGCCGATGTCACGCTGGACCTCGCCGTCGGGCTGCTGTCGTTGCCGAGGTTGCTGGGCAGGCACCCCGACACGGGCAATGCCGTCAAGGCGGGGTTGGGTCGCTTTGGTCCCTTCGTGGTTCACAACAAGGGCGGGGCGGAGGGCAAGGACGACTTCCGTTCGCTCAAGGGTGACGACGATGTCCTCACCGTGACGCTGGAGCGAGCCGTGGAGCTGCTGCGCGAACCCAAGGCGATGCGCGGGCGACGAGCCGCCACGCCGCTTCGAGAAATCGGCAAGCATCCGTCGGACCAGGAACCGGTGCAACTGTTCGACGGCCGCTACGGACCATACGTCAAGCACGGCGACATCAACGCATCGGTTCCCAAGGGCACCGATCCAGCCACCCTGACGCTGGACGCCGCCGTGCAACTGCTGGCTGAGCGGGGCAAGGCCCCCAAGCGGGCGCCATCCAAACGGGCGCCCTCCCAGCGGGCGCCGAAAGGCGCCCGATCAAAGAAGCCATCCCA
>CBFGRM010000031.1:0-22707 GCA_965651205.1 uncultured bacterium | reverse complement strand
TATGTGCTCGCGGGTTGTGGCAGCGATCTCGAACTATGTGCTCGCGGGTAAACCCGCGGCTCGGCCGCGGCTGAAGCCGCGGTGTCGGTAAACCGACAGGAAGCGCTGCAAGCCTGCGGGGCGCGACAACTGGCCTCAATGCCGGTGCCCCACCGGCATCAGGTTCCGACTGCCATCCCGAAGTTCCGCCATCTGCGCCAGAATCTGCGCGCGCTTCTCGCTTCGACTCCACTGTGGCGCGGCGAGAATGTCGCTGATGATGTCGTGCGCCATATGCAGGTTGTCGAAGATCGCTGCGGCACGCGGATGCGCGGCGGCAAACCGCGGCGAGACGTCCGCCGTCATCGGCATCGTCGCCGGATATCCCCCGCTATCGGCGATCATCGCCCGGAAGGTCGCCACCGATTCGGTCACCCCGCGCTGCTGCCCGGCCAGGGTGGTCCCGGCGATGAGCGGTTCGTACAATCCCACCTGCAGCCAGTGGTAGGCCCAGATCAGCCCGTTGAATCGGGGTTGTTCGCGCCGGAATCGTTGCGAAAACGGCTGGTCGTCCATCAGCGCCATCGACTTGGGCACCGCGGCAAACGCGTGAACGCTGTCTGCCAGGTAGAGATCAGTGAGGCGCTCAACCATCCGGGCCCGTTCGGCGAGCGGCCGCTCCACCTGGGCATATACGTCGTAGATCTGCCGGTGCAGCACGTGGGCGCGGTCGAACATCACCATCGCGGGCCACATCCAGCGCGCATACACCGGCGCGATGGCCTCCTCCACCACCGCGAAACGCGGCGGCCGCACCAACAGGTCGTGCACGAGGAAGTCGTAGTCGCCGCGAAGTGCGGCCGTCGCCTCGGTGGAATCGCGCGTCAGCAGCCGCTCGTAGAGAATCGCGTGGCCGTAGTCGAACGCGTTGAACAGCCGGGCCGCAGCATTGTGGCGTTCGAGGAAGGTCCAATTGAAATCGCCAGCGGGTGGCGCGACCTTGTCGCGGCGATCCTGGGCACTCAGGGACGACGCCGCGAGCAGGCCCAGCAGCAGCAGGCGCTTCATTCCACACCCCCGGTCAGCGCGAGCGCGTGAGTGAACCCGGTGCGGATGGAAAGATCGGGACCCTCACGCGACAACCGGCGTACCAACCCCACATCGAACACCATCCCGGGCGTCATCTGCAAGCGCACACCGGCACCGCCCAGCACCGCGCTAGCGCCACCCCCGAATGGTTCGGCGAGTTGCACGTCGGCCATCAGCACCGCGCTCTGGCGCCAGAGTGTGTGATCGATACCCAACGACACGCTCCACGCCGACGGAGCATCATCCAGCGGTGCATCTGCCACGTCGCCAAGGCCGACACTGCCGTTGAGGTGGAGTCGGGTGGTGCCGAACGAGCGAGTGACCAGCGCGGTGATGCTGCCGACGATGCCGTCGCCACCGAGTGATCCGATCGGTACCGACCCGTCGAGCCGGAGGGCCAGAGCCGGCAGCGTGGGCATCTCGGTGTTGAAGTTGTAGAACGCGAACGGCCGCAGTCCGGCCAGACCGCCGCCGTCGACCAAGGCGATCGGTGCGCCCAGGCCGACCATTCCGTTGGCGAAGGCACCCCACATCACCTCGGGTTCGATCATCCAGTCGCTGGATCCGTCGGTGCGACTGAAACTGGCGGGGGTCATCACCTCGAGCGCTCCCAGTTCGACCGGGTAGGCGTCATCGGTAATCACCGGCCGACCGCGGTCCAGGTTGCGATAGTCGTGCTGTGCGGCTGCGATGGTCGGCACGACCAACAGCCCCACCAAAGCCAGGTGGCGAATCATTGTTGCAATCTCCGTTGTTGAACGAGTAAAGGAACCAGCGGCTCGGTCAGACGGAGGCAATTACCGGGGGTGGGACGGGAGGTTCGGGCGGGACCGAGTGGAGGATAGCCCCGTCGAGCCCGAGTGTCGCCGGGCCGTGGAGAATCGAACCCATCACTGGGGCTGCAGGAAGCGCGATCACGTCCTGGACCGGGCACCGGCCCGGTGCACAACAGCCGACGGGGTCGCAGTGATTGCACTGCGCCGGGTCAGTCGCATCCAGCACCGGCATCTGGGACGGATGCGCCCCGTTCACGACCACGGGCTGAGCGTGGTCGCCGCAATGCGCCAGCGGTGCCGGGGTCGGCACCAGGCCGAGCAGGAAAACAGCGAGCAGGGTCGCGATCACTCGGAAAAGCTAACCCGGATTCGGACAATTCGCGCCGCGGGCCAAGCGTGCCCCACCCCTGCTAGGTTATACCTATGAACTGGAAACCACTGGCGTGGATCACCCTCATTGTCGCCTTCACTGGCTTCCTGGCCTGGACCACCCTGGCCGGCCAGAAGGTCGAGTGCGAGGTGTGCGTCGAGTACAAGGGTCAGCGCAATTGCGCCACCGCCTCGCACACCACCGAGGATGAGGCGGCCCGATCGGCGCAGACCACCGCCTGCGGCCCGATCACCAGCGGGATGAACGACGCGATTGCCTGCGACGCGGTGCCCCCCGTCACCCGGCAGTGCCGGACCCGATAGACCGTGCCCGACCCGGTGATTCCATTCGAGCCGGGTCGACTCTTCCTGGGTGACCAACCGGCACTGTTCTACCTCGAAATAGTCTTCCGCAGTGCCATCGGTTATCTCTACTGCTTCATCCTGATCCGGCTGCTGAGCGGCAGGGCCCTGGCCCAGATCTCGATGACCGACCTGGTGCTGGTCATCGCGCTTGGTTCCGCAGTGGGCGATATGGCGTTCTACGCCGACGTGCCGATCCTGCACGCGCTGCTGGTGATCACGGTGGTGGTGCTGCTCACCAAGGGCCTCGACCGTTCGATACATCACTGGGAGTTCGCCAAGCGGTTGCTGGAGAATGTGCCGGTGGTGCTGGTCCGTGACGGAGTGATCGACAAGCACAGTGCCGCACGCCGTGACCTGAACCCGCTCGAAGTGATGGAGCGGCTCCGCCTCAAGGGTGTCCGCAACCTGGGCGAGGTGGAGTGGGCATTCCTGGAACCCGACGGCAGCGTGAGCCTGTTCCGCCACGAGGTACCGCGACCGGGTCTGTCGATAGTGCCGCCGCACGACGTCGACCCGCCGATCGAGCACCTGATCGAGGCGACCCCCGGGGAGCCACGCTGCTGTCGCGCCTGCGGCCAGTTGGCCGGTGCCGAAGAGGCCGCCGAGGAATGCGGCAACTGCGGTTCACGTCGCTGGGTTGTCGCCACCCGGAACTGACCACCATATCCTGATATCGTCCCCGGGGTTGGCCTTCCGGTGCGGCGGGGCGAGATTGAATCAAGCAGGACGCGTACCGGACTCGCGGCCCGGAGACCTTTGAGAGGACGAGGCCCCGAAATGTCGCTCACGGAAGCAGAACGAACCATCGGCGCCAAGGTCGAGGTCCTCAAGGATCTCGAGCCGCTGGTGCACGAGTTGATGGACGACCATCAATACAAGCGCGAGCTGTGGTTTCCCTCCGAACTTCTCGCTGCTCCCGACGGCACCGACCCCGAGGAGCACCGCCTCACCCTGATCGAGCGGGTCAAGGGATTCCCCGACGCCTGCCGAGCCGCACTGGCGCTCAACACGCTGACCGAGGAAGGCCTGCCCCATTTCCACCGGCTGCTGGCGGTGCATCTCGGCGACGATTCGCACTGGCGCAACTGGAACAATATGTGGACCGCCGAGGAGGATCGGCACGGTGCGGTGCTGAGCGACTATATGCGCGACACCAACGCGGTCGACCAGCGCAACCTCGAGGTGCTCAAGTTCGAGTACATCAAGGCCGGTTTCCACCCCGCGTGGGACAAGGATCCGTATCGCGTGTTCGTCTACACCACGCTGCAGGAACGGGCCACCCAGATCAGTCACGCCAACACCGGCCGGATCACCGGCGAATACGAACCGGTGCTGGGCGGCATCCTCCGCAAGATCGCGATGGAGGAAGCGCGTCACTTCACCTTCTACCGACGCATCTTCACTGAGATCCTGAAGCGCGACCCCAGCCAGGCACTGGTCTCCGCGGCGTTCGTGATGCCGGCCATCGATATGCCCGGCATCACCATTCCCGGCTTCAAGGAGTTCGCCGAGGTGATCCGTCGTTCGGGAATCTACGGTCCGCGCGACTACCTGCGGATCGTCCAGGAGAACCTGGCCCACTGGAAGATCGAGGCGCTCACCGGACTCGACGAGCTCGGCCGCAAGGCCCAGGAAAAGCTGCTGGGCATCCCCGAGCGACTCAACCGGATCGCCGACCTGATGGAGGCGCGCTCGCGCAGCAAGACCTTCGCCTTCGACGTCGCGTTCGCGCGCGAATTCGCACTGGAATGACCGCTTGAACTCCCTGGCGAACGTGTTCGTGCTGCTGCTCGACATCACCCGGCTCCTGGTGGGACTGGCATTCCTCGCGACACTGCTGGTGGCACTGACACACTGGCTGGTGCGCAGCCAGCGCATCCAGCCGTTCGGCGGCTGGGCCACCTTCGTGCGCCGCTGGAGCGACCCGCTGCTCCGCCCGATCGAAAGACGACTGCACGGCGCAGGCGGCAACCCGCAACACGCGCCGTGGTGGCTGCTGGCGGTGGTGGTGGTGGGCGGCCTAGTGCTGATCGAACTGCTGCGCTGGCTGTTCGGGTTCGTGTTGTCGTTCGGAATGGCAGCAGGTGCCGGCCCGAAGGCACTGCTGGTGATGGCCGTGCTGACCGTCATCCGGTTGCTGATGTTCCTGCTGCTGGTGCGGGTGTTTGCGTCGTGGTTCGGGATCGGCAGGTACAACAAGTGGATGAAGATCCCCTACGCCGCCACCGACTGGCTGGTCGAGCCGATCCGCCGGGTGGTACCGCCACTGGGGATGTTCGACCTGTCGCCGCTGGTGGCCTACCTGGTGCTGATGGTGGTGCGGTGGCTGGTGCTCGCGAACCTGTAGGGTCGAAGCAATGGTGACGTTTATATTGCGGGAGAAGGGAGAGGGGAGAAGGGAGAATTGGTTCTGAGCGAAGCCGCCGAAGGCGAGGGATGAGTTCTCCCTTCTCCCTTCTCCCTTCTCCCTTCTCCCTTCTCCTGCATCGTGGCGATTTCCGCAACTTGCGGCCACGCTAAACAAACTGCTAAGGAGCCATCGATGGACCCCGATTCGGCGCGTGCCGCGCGCCTGGCAGCTCTCCCCGACATCCTCCGCCAGCGGATCATCGTGCTCGACGGCGCGATGGGCACGATGCTCCAGCGCGCCAACCTGGCCGAGTCCGACTATCGCGGCGACCTGCTGCCGGATCACCCGTCGGACCTGCGTGGCAATCACGACCTGCTGGTGCTCACCCGTCCCGACGTGATCCGCGACATCCACGAGCAGTACCTCGCGGCCGGCGCCGATATCGTCGAGACCAACACCTTCACCGCCACCGCGGCGGGGCAGGCGGAGTACGGCACCGGCCGACTGGTGAGCGACCTCAACCGGGTCGCGGCGCAGATCGCCCGCGCCGCCGCCGATGCCCACTCGACCGCCGGGCGGCCCCGCTACGTGGCCGGCGTGCTCGGCCCCACCGCGCGCACCGCGTCGCTGTCGCCTCGCGTCGATGAGCCGGCCTACCGCAACATCACCTTCCAGGAACTGGTGGCAGGGTACGGTGAGGCGGCAACGGCGCTCCTGCAGGGCGGCGCCCATCTGTTGCTGGTCGAGACAATCTTCGACACTCTCAATGCCAAGGCGGCGCTGTTCGCGATCGACGGACTCTTCGCGAGCCAGGGATGGCGGGTGCCGGTGATGATCTCGGGAACCATCACCGATCGCAGCGGCCGCACCCTTTCGGGCCAGACGGTGGATGCGTTCTGGACCTCGGTGCGACACGCCCGGCCGCTCAGCGTCGGGCTCAACTGCGCCCTGGGACCCGACCTGCTGCACCAGCACGTGCAGGAACTGTCGCGCATCGCCGACACCAACGTTTCCGCCCATCCCAACGCAGGCCTTCCCAATGCAATGGGCGGCTACGATCTCGACGCCGACGCGATGGCCAGGGACCTCGGCGCCTGGGCCCGCGAGGGAATCGTCAACATCGTGGGCGGTTGCTGCGGCACCGGGCCGGAACACATCGCCGCAATCGCCACCGCCGTGGCCGGTGTTGTGCCGCGCCAGGTCGCTCAAGCGCCGCGCAACACCTGGCTCTCCGGACTGGAACGCTTCGTGATCACCCAGGAGAGCAACTTCGTCAACGTCGGTGAGCGCACCAACGTCACCGGTTCGCGTCGATTCGCGAAACTGATCGGCGACAACCAGTACGAAACCGCCCTCGAAGTCGCCCGCCAGCAGGTCGAGGCCGGAGCCCAGGTGCTCGACGTCAACTTCGACGACGGCCTGCTCGACGGCGAGACCGCTATGCACACGTTCATCAACCTGATCGCGTCGGAGCCCGCAGTGGCGCGCATCCCGGTGATGATCGACTCGTCGAAGTGGCCGGTGATCGAGAGCGGACTGCGCTGCCTGCAGGGCAAGGGAATCGTCAATTCGATCTCGCTCAAGGAGGGCGAGCAGGCGTTCCTGGAGCAGGCAGAACTAGTGCGCCGCTACGGCGCCGCTGCGGTGGTGATGGCCTTCGACGAGCAGGGCCAGGCGGAATCGGTCGAGCGCAAGGTCGAGATTCTCGAGCGTGCGTTCCGGCTGCTGGTCGATCGTGCCGGCTTCGAGCCGCACGACATCATCCTCGACCCCAACGTGTTCGCGGTAGGCACCGGCATTGCGGAGCACGCCGAGTATGGCAACGCATTCGTGGAGGCGGTGCGACTGGTCAAGCAGCGCTGCCCCGGTGCGCTCACCAGCGGCGGCATCAGCAACGTGTCGTTCTCCTTCCGCGGCCACGACGGCGTCCGCGAGGCGATGCACGCCGTGTTCCTGGAGCGGGCCATCGCGGCGGGCCTCGACATCGGCATCGTCAATGCGGGTGCACTGCCGCTGGTCGACGACCTCGACGCCGAGCTGCGCGAGGCGGTGGCCGACGTGCTCTGGAACCGGCGCGAAGACGCCACCGAGCGGCTGCTGGCACTGGCAGATCGGGCTCGCGGCACCGCCGCCACCGGCGCCGATCTGACCTGGCGCGAGGCATCGGTGGAGTCACGCCTCAGCCACTCGCTGGTGCACGGCATCGTCGACTTCATCGAGGCCGACACCGAGGAGGCACGGCTCGCGGCACCTTCGCCACTGTCGGTGATCGAGGGACCGCTGATGGCGGGAATGAACGTCGTGGGCGACCTGTTCCAGGCCGGCAAGATGTTCCTGCCCCAGGTGGTCAAGTCGGCGCGAGTGATGAAGCGTGCCGTGGCCCACCTGCTGCCGTTCCTCGAGGCGGAGCGAGCCGGCACTTCACGGCAGCGACAGGGCCGCATCCTGCTGGCCACGGTCAAGGGCGACGTGCACGATATCGGCAAGAACATCGTCGGCGTGGTGTTGCAGTGCAACGAATGGGAAGTGATCGACCTCGGCGTTATGGTCCCCGTCGCCACGATCCTTGAAACTGCCCGGCGCGAACAGGTCGACCTGATCGGGCTGTCGGGCCTGATAACTCCGTCGCTGGATGAAATGGCGCACGTCGCGGCCGAGATGGAACGCGGCGGATTCACCACTCCGTTGCTGATCGGTGGTGCGACCACGTCGCGTGCCCATACCGCGCTCCGGATCGCGCCGCAGTACTCGCAACCGGTGGTGCACGTGCTCGACGCATCGCGTGCGGTGCCGGTGGCCTCGACCCTGCGCGACCCCGATCGGCGAGTGGCGTTCGCGGCGGAGGTCCGCGACGAATACGAGGCACTCAGGCGCGAGCGCGAAGGCGAGCACGAGGGACACCTGATCACGCTGGCAGAGGCACGCGCGTCCCGGATCACGCTCGACCTGTCACTACCGGCACCGGTTCCCGCCACGACCGGGGTGCGCAGCTTCGACCACTGGCCGATCGCCGATCTCAGGCAGCGGATCGACTGGACTCCGTTTTTCCGCAGTTGGGAACTCAAGGGTTCGTTCCCCGCCATCCTCGACGACCCCGCTCAGGGACAGGCCGCCCGCGACTTGCACCGCGACGCCGAGGCGATTCTCGACGAGCTGGAACGTGGCCAGGCGCTCTGTGCCCGCGGCGTGATCGGCTTCTGGCCGGCCGACGCCAGCGACGACGACATCACGCTGTACCACGACGCGCAACGCACCAATCCCCTTGCCGTGATCCACTCGCTGCGGCAGCAGGCACGGCGTCCCGATGGCCGTCCGTCGCTGGCACTGGCCGATTTCGTTGCGCCGCGCACCGATGGCATCCCCGATTGGGTCGGTGCATTCGCCGTCACAACCGGCCACGGCCTGGAGGAGCTGGTACTCGACGCCAAGTCACGTCACGACGACTACCGCGCCATCCTGCTAGCCGCACTTGCGGACCGTCTCGCCGAGGCGTTCGCCGAGCGGATGCACGAACGGGTGCGACAGGAGTTCTGGGGCTACTCGCCGGACGAGTCGCTCGACAATGCCGAGCTGATCCGTGAGAAGTACCAGGGCATTCGTCCTGCGCCCGGATACCCTGCCTGTCCCGATCACACCGAGAAGCGCACCCTGATGCAACTGCTTGACGCGGAGCGCAACGCCGGCATCGAACTCACCGAACACTGCGCGATGCTGCCGGGTTCATCGGTGAGTGGCTGGTATTTCTGGCGACCGGAATCGCGTTACTTCGGTGTCGGCCGCATCGACCGCGACCAGGTAGCAGATTACGCCGCCCGCAAGGGGTGGGATGTTGCCACTGCGGAGCGCTGGCTGTCGTCGATCCTCGGTTACCGGAGAAACTGAAATGGCCAGTCTTGGTGAATTGCTGGCCGACGGTCGGCCGCACGTGTTCGACGGCGCAATGGGCACGATGCTCCATCACCAGGGCGCACCCGCCAACCTGTCGTTCGACGAGCTGGCGCTCAACCGTCCCGAGCTGGTGCGGGCAGTGCACGCCGCCTACATCGCCGCCGGCGCCGAGCTGATCGAGACCAACTCCTTCGGTGCCAACCCGATCAAGCTGGCCCAGCTCGGCCTGGCCGACGACACCGAGGCACTCAACGCCGCCGCCGCCCGGGTGGCAAGAGAGGTGGCAGGGAATGCCACGGTGGTGGTGGGCGCGATCGGACCGCTGGGAGTGCGACTCGAACCGTTCGGTGAACTGGGAGCAGCGGAAGCAGTCGCGGCGTTCGGTCGACAGGTGGACGGCCTGCTGGCCGGTGGCGTCGATGGATTCCTGCTCGAAACCTTCTCCGACCTGCCCGAGATCGCCGCCGCGATTCGGGCGGTGCGTGAACGCAGCGACCTGCCCATCATCGCGGCGATGACCGTCGGCGATGGCGCCGCGACATCATTCGGCACCACGCCCGAGGTGTTCGGCCCCGCCCTGGTCGCGGCCGGCGCCGACGCAGTGGGCGTCAACTGCTCCACCGGACCATCGGTGGTGCTCGACGCAGTGGAGCGGCTGGCGCGGGTGGTGACAGTGCCGATAATGGCCCAACCCAATGCCGGATTGCCGCGCGAGGTCGGTGGCCGCAAGCTGTATGTCGCGTCGCCCGAGTATGTCGGTGAATACGCCCGACGAATGGTGGCGGCAGGAGCGCGGTTCGTCGGAGGATGCTGCGGCACCACGCCGGAACACATCGCCTCGATTGCGAAGTTCGTGAGGTCGAGCGGCGGAGGGAGAATAGAGAAGGGAGAGGGGAGAAGGGAGAAGGGAGAAGGTACGATCAGCGCCCGCTCTTCCGCGGCTGCTCCGGTTGCGCCGCTGCCATTGGCCGAACGTTCGCGCCTCGGAGGAAGGTTGGCGCGAGGTGAATTCGTCACCACGGTCGAGCTGGTGCCGCCACGCGGTGCCGATGCAGCACCACTGATCGCACAGGCGCGCAAGCTGCACGAAGCGGGAATCGACGCCGTCAATCTCCCCGACGGACCACGGGCCCAGTCGCGGATGTCGCCACTGCTTGCAGCACTGGTTATCGAGCGCGAGGTGAGGATCGAGACCATCCCCCACTATGCCTGTCGCGACCGCAACCTGCTCGGGATGCTCTCCGACCTCCTCGGCGCCGGAGCCGCGGGACTGCGGAATCTGCTGGTGGTCACCGGCGATCCTCCCAAGATGGGGCCGTATCCTGACGCGACCGCCGTGTTCGACATCGACTCGATCGGACTCACCAACCTGATCGCCCGGCTCAACAGCGGACTCGATCCGGGTGGCAACCCGCTCGGTGCACCGACGGCGTTCGTGCACGGCGTGGGCGTCAATCCGGGTGCTCCCGACCTGGAACACGAACTCGGGCGCTACGCGTGGAAGGTCGAGGCGGGGGCCTGCTTCGCGATGACCCAGCCGGTGTTCGACATAGCCCAACTGGAGCGTGGCCTGGAGCGGCTCCGCAGTTTCGGGATCCCGGTCATAGTCGGCATCTGGCCGCTGGTGTCGCTCCGCAACGCCGAGTTCCTGGCCAACGAAGTGCCCGGCGTCAGCGTGCCCAGTGAAGTCATTGAACGGATGAGACGCGCCAGCGCCGGTGGGCGCGAAGCGGCGCTTGCCGAAGGAGTCGCGATCGCGCGCGAGACCGTGGCCGCGATCCGTGACCAGGTCGCTGGCGTGCAGATGGCTGCACCGATGGGACGGATCGACGTGGTGCTGGAGGTGCTCCACCCCGCCCTTGATCGCGAGGCGATCGAGCGGCGGGGTCTCCTCGACTGACAACGCCTGACCAATTGGGATATCGATCGCGGCCGGAGGTCTCGATCGAAATCGGAATCGCCAACGGAATCGAGCACCCCGTTATTTTCCCGGGTCAACCCGAACCGGACCGTGCGATGACCGCCCCAGGCACCTACCCTTGACCGGCTCCATCAGCGGACTCACTCGTCACACCTCGGATCATCCCACGAACACTCAACGCGATCGACGCCCCGAAAAGGAGAAGTGACCCGGAGATCAACAAGGTGTTTTGACCTCCCAGCAGGGTGGCCGCAGCAAACAAGGTCAATCCAGCCCCGCCTGGCACCAATCCCGAGGCCCACGTTTCACCCCTGCCCGCCACGCCCGAGCCCAGCAGGATCAGACCGCCGACGACCGCGGCCCAACCCAGAATTCGCAGCGATTCCCACTGATCCAGCGCGGCGAGCAAGGCAACAACGCCAAGCGCGGTCACCAGAATCAATCCAAAGCCAACAATCCAGGTCGCTTTCGCTGATCTCACTTGCGGTCCCCCAAGATTGTCTTTCCCCTAGGCATTATGCACCGCACGCCTCCTTGACTGCTCGGAAGTATATGTAGACCCTTGCCCCGCCGAATGCCATCCCTATTAGTACGCCCACGGCAGCCACGGAAGGAAGGCGGGCAAGCGCACTGTCTCGAAAAGGACCCTCGCCGCACAAACCGCTGGCCAGGACCTGCGGTTATTTTCCCCGGTGAACCCGAACCGGACCGTGCGATGACCGCCACAGCAACGCCCCAGCCGCTCACGACCCTCTCCGAGGAAGAGGAACTCTTCCGTCAGATGGTGCGGGACTTCGCCGAATCCGATGTCGCACCCCACGTGCAGGAGATGGACGAGGCGGCGGAGATGCGGCCCGACCTGATCGAGAAGTGCTTCGAGCTGGGACTGATGGGGATCGAGATCCCGGAGCAGTATGGCGGTGCCGGGGCGAGTTTCTTCCTGGCAACGCTGGCGATCGAGGAGCTGGCCCGCGTCGACGCCTCGACGGCGATCTACGTCGACGTGCACAACACCCTGGTCAACAATGCCATCCTGCGCTGGGGCAACGACGAGCAGAAGGCCCGCTATTGCCCGCGGATGACCACCGGACTGCTGGGTGCCTTTGCGCTCTCGGAGCCGGCATCGGGGTCGGATGCCTTCGCGCTGGAGACCCGTGCGGTGCAGGATGGCGACGACTGGCTGCTCACCGGTCGCAAGTTCTGGATCACCTCGGGGGCGGAGGCCGGGCTGTTCCTGGTGTTCGCCAACGTCGACCCCTCGAAGGGTTACAAGGGCATCACCGGCTTCATCGTGGAGCGCGACTTTGCCGGCTTCAGCATCGGCAAGCGCGAGAAGAAGCTTGGCATCCGCGCCTCGAGCACGGTGGAGCTGATCCTCGAGAACTGCCGGGTACCGGCGGCCAATGTGCTGGGGCCGGTGGGCCAGGGTTACAAGATCTCGATCGAGACACTCAACGAGGGTCGCATCGGCATTGGTGCCCAGATGATCGGTGTGGCCCAGGGTGCGCTCGACGCGACGGTGCGCTACGTCAAGGAACGGCAGCAGTTCGGCAAGCCGATTGGTGAGTTTCAGGGAGTACAGTTCCAGCTTGCCGATATGGCCACCGAACTCGAAGCGGCACGATTGCTGGTGTACAATGCCGCGCGGCTCAAGGATGCCGGAATGCAGTTCACCCGCGAGGCCGCCATCGCCAAGCTGTTTGCCAGCGAGGCAGCCAACCGGATCACCGGCCAGGCCGTGGAACTGTTCGGCGGGTACGGCTACTCGCGCGAGTATCCGGTCGAAAAGTTCTACCGCGATGCCAAGATCGGGGTGATCTACGAGGGCACCAGCAATATGCAGCGGCAGACCATAGCGAAGATGCTGCTGCGGTGAACAGAGACCGGAGACCGGGTAACCGGGAACGGAGCTCCGATCTCCGGTCTCTGTTCTCAGGTCTCCGCTCACCTCCCGCCGAAGGCTCATTGCTGACCGCAATGGTGCTGGTTGCCATTGCGATCCCGATCCGGGCGCAGACTACCGGGACGGTGTGGTTTCAGCTCAGCGATACCGCACTCGCAACAGCGGTCAGCGGAGAGTGCGGCTCGCTGTCCACCGACCGTGATGGCCTGCTCAGGCGGCACGATCTGCTGCAGGACTTGATACAGTCAGGCCACTCCCGTGGCGACGAACAGACGCCATCGATGCTCGAGCTGTCCTGCCTCCGGGCGCAGATGCACCAACTCGGGATGCCGGCGCGTCCCGGAGTGATGCTCCACTCCGGAGAGACCTGGGGAACCGGCGCTGTCCGTGTGCTGATTTCGCTGGTTCAGGGAGTCGACACCACTGCATCCACTCCCGACAACGATACACTGGGTGCCGCAGCCGAGCTGCTCGGCGCTTTGCTGCTGGCGGAACCCGCCTCTCCGAATTGGTCCGAAGTCGGGCCTGCCCTGCTGACATTGTCGAGCACCCGCCCAGGATCGCGCCTGGCACTGCGCGGCTGCGCCCTGGTCTCGATGCGTGGACGCGCACTGACGGAGAGTTCGCGATGTTCGCAACGTGCTCTGGACGCCGGATCGGACTCGGTATGGCATACCCTGCACCTGGCCAGGCTGGCGGAGGAGGCCGATGACACCGCGCTGGTCGCATCGTTGTTTCGGAGCACTCTCGCTGCTGCACGATCCAGTGGAGACTGGGAGTCGCTCGGCTGGCACCTCTCGTGGTTCCTTTCTCCGCCGGAACTCAGTGAATGGCTCCGACTCGCCGACGACAGTCGTGGCGACTGGATCGAATTGCGGCTTGCGGAACGCGATGCGCGTGACGGTCTGGAGCTTGGCGGGCGCTGGTATGAGCACCTTCGCCGACTCGAAGTCGCCGATTCGCTGTTCCGGTTCCGGACCCTGCGCAAAGACTTGGCCCGTTTCACGTTTGCGGCGACCCCGGAGAGCGAACTGCGGCCGGAGACCGTCGCCAACTACTGGGAACCAGGGCTGGTGGCCGCAAGACCGTACCGTGAGTACCAACGGACCCACCCCGAGTATGACGACCGCGCTCACATCTTCCTCCGATTCGGCGAACCCGATCGACGGATTTTCTGGACGGCGCGTGACACGGTCTCACCACGCTTGGGCGAGAAGACCGTCTTTGCCTCCGTGAATGTGCGTGAGATCTGGCAGTACCGGACGCCAATGGGCAATCTGATCCTGAATTTCGAGGGCGAGCGATTCGATGGCACCAATGAGGCGACCCGACTGATCGCAGGCGCATTGGGGAGCTATACCTGTGACATCGATGCATATCGCTGCGGACTGTCACACCGCGCGATGAACAACGGACTCCCCGCCGAACGAATCGAGGAATTGACCACCACGGATCGTGAGCTGGTCGACTTTGCCACGCGTCGCGACAACGCTGCGGAGGAGAATGCGCTTGACGTTGCAATCTCAGCAGCGTTGTCACGCCTCCGAAGCCCGGATGATCTCTCCCATCTGGCGGTTGCATCGTGGGCCATAAGGATCGGGGATCTCTCAACAAGCCGGACCGATGCAGATGAGACCACTGCCTTCGACCTCATACTTCGGCGCTGGAACAATCACAGTGTCGGCTTCAGCACGGACACCCTCAGCAAGCGTCTCCGGATCGATGCATCTGCCGACAGGAAATCGTATCTGGTCGGCCACGCCAGCTTTCCGGAAGTACCCGGTGGCACCGCAGTCTGGTCATTGGAAGTACTCCAGGACGGCACGGTACGCGGCCGGACGTCCGCCGTGCTCGCGGGTCGAAGCGCCCCTGCGCTGTGGCTTTCCGACCTGATCCTGGGATCAGCGGCCCAAGGTGAGCATCTGACACTCACTGACGGGACAAGAATCGATCTCGCCCCGCTCGGCGCGTTCGATTCCACGCGCCCGGTGATGCTCTACTGGCAGACGCTCAACTCCGGTGAGCCCAAGGACGTGAGGACCAGGATCAGCATCTACAGCGATGTCAGCCGACCCGCACTGCTCACGGTGAGCAATTCAACCCAAATACCCGCAGGGTTCCGGCATCATCGGCGCGAGCTCGACTTGTCGCAGATCGCCGATGGCAGCTACGTTCTGAGACTGGAGCTCGTCGCACCGAGCGGAGAGACCACCGCCACCACCCAGGTTCCACTGTTGCTCCGGCTGCAGAACTGACCCCAAAACCTTCCGCACGCTTCTTGCGTACCGTCTTGATATGCGCCGTCTCCTCCTCCTCGCCCTGCTGTCCGGATTCTGGTCACCTGCCGCTGCGCAGGTGGCCGTTTCCGCGCAGATGGAGGATTGGTACGGTGGGGCTGCCAAGGCGGCACCCGGTCTCTGGGGCGTCGTCGTCGCGGATCAGGACGGCAACGTCCTCTGGTCCGTCAACGGCACCGAGCCGATGACCCCGGCCAGCACCGTCAAGGTCCTGACCACCGGATTCGCCCGCACTATGGTCGGACCCGACGCCCGCCAGCCCACCCGGGTGGTGGGGGTCGGTGCGGTCGACCCCACCGACGGCACCTGGCGCGGGAGTTGGGCGCTGGAACTCAACGGCGACCCCACCTTCGGCCGCAACGACACCGACGGGGTCACCTTCCACGACCTCGCCGCCCAGCTCCGGGCCATCGGCGTCCGCAAGCTCACCGGGCCGTTGCAACTCACCACCCTGCACGGCGATGCGCGGTCGACCTATCCCGGCGTCTGGCCCGCGCGTCATCGCGGTCGTTACTACGCGCCTCCAGTGGGACCGATCACCATCAACGAGAATCTGGTGGCGTTCACCGTCACGCCGGGTGAGGGTCGCGGCAAGCCCACCATCACCTGGGACGACCCGGTCGGCACCGCCGCCCTGGTGACTGTCGAGGCGCGCACCGTGGCCGGCCGCACCAACCGGCTCACCATCAGGAGCCGCGGCGATGGCTGGGTGGTGAGCGGCACCATCGGCGAGCGGGCCACCGCCAGGCGCTACAGCTTCGTCGCCCACGACCCCGCTGCGGTGGCCGAAGCGGCCTGGTTCGAGGCGCTCAGGCGTGCCGGAATCGAGTGGGACCGCAACGCCGACACTGGCGAGGGAAGCGGTGCCACCCGCATCCTCGCCGAAGTGGCCTCGCCCACCTTCGACGAGATCGCCGAAGAGGTGAACCGCCGCTCGGTCAATGTGGCCGCCGAGCTGATGCTGCGTTGGGGCGGTGGTACCAAGGGCGCTGCCGACTTGCTGGAGCAGCACGTCCGCGACGTTACAGGACTCAAGACCGGCATTCATCTCGTCGACGGCAGCGGTCTGGCCGACGCCAACAAGGTCGCCCCGGTGGTGTTCACCAGCTATCTCGCGGCATTCCCGCGCACGCCGGCCGGTCGCGACTATCCGCTGCTGCTGCCCGCCAACGGCACTGGCACGCTCCGTCGGCTCGGCACCTCCGAGATCGAGGGCGGTGTGGTGCGGGCCAAGACCGGCAGCATCAACAACACCTCCACTTTGGTGGGCTACCTCGGTCGGCCGAACGGGATGCTGGTGGTGGCTGCGATGTACAACGGCAGCCACACCAGCAGGGCCCGCGAACAGCAGTGGGACCTGTTCCGCGCCCTGGGAGCCGATGGTGTGGTGATTCCGCCCAGCGAACCGAGCGACGGCGAGCTGTCCTTCCCGCTCGGCGGCTTCGACGCCTCCACCCGCTGAGCCCCGATTCGCGATCCGCGAATCGCCGTGTTAGCATTGCCTCTATGCATCGTTTCCGCCGGTCCCTCACCCGGATCATTCTCTCGCTGGCCTGGCTGCTCGGCGCCGGCGCGATGTCGCTTGAGGCGATGCTTCCCGATGTCCACCAGTCGCACCAACATCAGGATGACCAGCACCACGCTGCCGCAGACGTGAACAGCACGGCGGCTCCGGGAGATGCCGAGAGCTGCCACTGCGGCCACAGCCACAGCGCCGGGCTGCTGGCGGTCCACGTGACCTTCACTGTGGTGGCATTGCCGAGTACTGAGGCCCCTGACCCGGGGGTCGGTTTTCATTCCTTCTCGCCATCCCCGCCGCGCGACCCGCCACGCGCCTGACGTTACCGAACTGAAGATCCGGGATGCGATGCCCCCGCATCCTCCCTTGACAACGTCACGAATCAGGTGGCGCCGCACCCTGGTGCGGCCCGCCCGGAGCGGAATGTGTTCACCAAATCCATCCCGGGGACGGCGCGGGCCGTCCTGCTGATGCTGCTGTGCAGCGCCCTTCCCCTGGGCGCACAGGACACCGATGCGGCCCAAGCGCGACAGGCCATCGCCCGGTTGCTGGGCCTGGTCCGAAACGGGTCGGCCATTGGCGATGCGGCCCTCGCCGATGTGCGGGCGGCGGATGCCGACGCAGCCGCGGTCGTGCTGCCAGCGACGATCGGGTTCGGCATTTCTGCCGAGGAAGTACCGGGCGGTACACGGATCGACCAGGCCGGATCGCTGACGGCCTCGGCGGAATGGGCCGTGTGGCGCGGTCGATCAGCTTCCGCAGCACGCACGGCAGCATCGGCACGTGCCGCGATGTTCCCGCCGTGGAGAACCTTGCTGCTGGACAGCGAAACCGCCCGTGCCATCGAACAGGTGGCGATATTCTCAGGAGCCCGGCTCCGGCGAGCACGCCTGGAGGCCGAATCCGGACTGCTGGAACTGATCGAGCCGCTGCTGATCCAGCGCTTGTCAGCCGGCAGTGCCACTTATCTCGAAGTGCTGCGACTGCGCACAGCACGGCTGCAGATCGCAGCGGAGATGTCCCGGGAATCGGCAACAGCGACTGCCGCCCGCAGCACGTTGCTCGCTTCGCTCCGCGATGACCTGGTGCGCGACTCGGTTCAGCACATCCTCGACCATCTGCCCGACTCTGCCCTGCTGCTGCACCTGGCCACCGACGACACCGCGCTGCCCGCTGGCAACCCGACTCCGCTGGTGGATGCCATCACGGCCGGCGCGATAGCGGCCGCGGCAGCTCGTCGGGCCATTCGTTCGCCCTCGCTCGAGACGTCGCTCGGCGTGCAGCGCTTCGCCGATGACGATGGCTGGTCCGTGGGCCCCAGCCTGGGGGTGCGATTCAACGTACCCGCCCCATTTGGCGGAGGTCGGCTGCTTGCCGACGCAGCCGCCGCCGACATCGCTGCGGTGCGGGCACGACTTGATCTCGCAACGATCCGGTCGGCGGCGGTGGAGCGGATCGCCAGGGGTGAGGTGACGGCGGCACGCGAACGACTGGAGCTGCTGTCCCGGGCCGTGCTTGATGGCGCACCCGAGGAGCGTGAAGCCGCCCTGACTGCGTTGCGGTCGGGCAGGATCTCGCTGATCGAACTGCTCGATTTCGAACGTGCACTGTCGCGCGCGGCGATGGAGCGGATCGACGCGATGGTGGACGCCGCCGCCGCCCTGGCACGAGTTCAATACCTGAGACTCGAACCCTATCTCTCGATCGAATTGCCCGGAGGATCGGCACGATGAAGGCCACCACGACTGCGCGGCTCCTGCTGCTTCTCGCCGCACCGGCCTGCACCGGTCCGGACAGCGACGGCCAGTTCGCCGAGGCGGATCACGAGGAGGACAGCCACCAACCAGCCGATGTCGTCACGCTCACGCCCACCGCCGAGTCCACGGCCGCAATTACGGTGACGGTGGCCGGAGCAGCGACACGTGCGACCACCACGCTCAACGGGCCGGGTCGCGTCCTGGCAGATCCGGCACGCGAACAGGTCATCTCCTCGCGTATCGGTGGCAGACTCGAACGGCTGTTGGCGTCGGTTGGAACGCGAGTACAAGCCGGTGACGCGGTGGCCCACATCTTCGCACCCGACTTCCTCATCGCCCAGGAAGAGCTGATCCTGGCAGGACGACGTGCCCGTGCCCTTGCCGCGACATCGGATTCCGGCATCGCACGCGACATCCTGGCGGCAGCGGCCAGACGCCTGCTGCAACTGGGTGCCGACCCGGCACTGGTCGACCGACTCGCCTCGGACGGCGCGGTGCAACCATACCTCGTGGTACGAGCCCCGAGTGCCGGGTCCCTGGTGGAACAAGGTCCGCCACCGGGCAGTGCGGTGGCATCGGGCGAGATGCTGTTCCGGCTGGTCGACCTGACGGAAGTGGATGTGGTGGCTTCGGTACCCGAACGTGCGATCCCGTCGCTCCGCATCGGGATGGCCGGCCACGTCGTGATTCCCGCCCTCGGCAGCGGCGGGTTTCCGGGACGACTCGAGCGCATCCGCGACCAGCTCGACATCGAGACCCGCACCATCGACGCAGTGCTGCACGTGGCCAACCCCGGCGGCGTGCTCCGACCGGGAATGTTCGCCGACGTGGTTCTCGAGCTGCCTGGCTCCGCACTGGCGACGCTGGTGTCCGTCCCCGAAGCCTCGGTCCTGGTTGACGGAGCTGACCGGATCGCGTTCGTCAGGATTGGCGAGCACACCTATCAGCGGCGCGTGATCCTGCTGGCCGAGCTTCCCGTCACTCGCGATGGCCGGGTGCTGGTCGCCGAGGGACTCACTCCGGGAGATTCCGTGGTGGTGCGCGGTGCCTTCACGCTCAAGTCCGAACTGGCCAAGGCAACCCTCGCCGAGGATCACCACTGATGTTCGCCCGCGTTACGAGGTGGGCCATCCGGAATCCGGGGATGACGCTGGCCCTCACCCTGGGAATGGTGCTCGCAGGTATCGGTGCCTTCCGCGGACTCCGCGTCGATGCATTCCCCGATCTCACCGACGTGCAGGTACAGGTGCTCGCTGAGGCCCCCGGACTGGCCCCGGTGGAAGTGGAACGACTGGTTGCGTTCCCGATCGAGGTGGCGCTGAGCGGATTGCCCGAGGTGCAGCAGACCCGATCGGTGAGCAAGTATGCCTTCGCGGCGATCACGGTGGTGTTCGACGACGGCACCGACATCCACTTTGCCCGCGCCCTGGTCAACGAGCGGCTACAGGCCATCCGCGCCTCGCTGCCGCCTGGCACCGAAGCGATGCTCGGCCCCCTGAGCGGTGCCTCGAGCGAAGTCTATGCCTACACCATCGAGGGGGGTGGCCTCGATGCCACTGAACTGCGCACCCTGCACGACCGGGTGGTGCGCCCTCAGCTCCGCGCCGTCCCGGGGGTGACGGAGATCAATGCCTTCGGCGGTTTCGTGCGACAGGTACAAGTTGTCGTCCGACCCGATCAGTTGGTGCGTTTCGGACTCACGCTCCACGACGTCATCACGGCGGTATCAGCCAACAGCGCGATCGCTGCGGGCGGGTATCTCGAACACCACGACGAACAGTTCATCCTGCGCGGTCTCGGCCAGGCCAGTTCCCTGGCCGACCTGGCTGCCACCGTGATCCGCAGTTCGGCAGTCGGTGTCCCGGTGCTGCTCGGCGACGTTGCCGAAATCGGCTTCGGTGCGGAGGTGCGCCAGGGTGCCGTGACGCGCGACGGACAGGGCGAAGTGGTGAGCGGCATCGTGATGATGCTGCGCGGCGAGAACTCGCGCGAGGTGGTGCGCCGGGTGGCCGAGCGGGTCGAGGCAATCAACGCCAGTCTCCCCGAAGGCGTCGTGGTGGCACCATACTACGACCAGACCGACCTGGTCCACGGTACCCTCCGCACCGTGCGCACCAACCTGATCGAGGGTGGCTTCCTGGTCGTCGCGGTGTTGCTGGTGTTCCTCGGCAACCTGCGCGCGGCGTTGATAGTCGCGGCGGTGATTCCGCTGTCGCTCCTGTTCGCCGTGATCGGTATGCGCTGGCTCGGTCTCTCGGCAAACCTGATGTCGTTGGGTGCGATCGATTTCGGGATGATCGTCGACGGTGCCGTGGTGATGTCCGAGCAGTTCGTTCGCGGCCTGCATCAGCGCTCCGATGCGCCATTCCGCCGCCGACTGACAATGCTCGCCCGGGCCGTGGTCCGTCCGATTTCATTCGGAGTGCTGATCATCCTGCTGGTGTACCTGCCGGTCCTCTCGCTAAGCGGCCTAGAAGGCCGGATGTTCCGGCCGATGGCGATGACCGTGATGATGGCACTGTTCGGTTCGCTCCTGCTGGCCCTGCTTTTCGTTCCCGCGGCCACGGCCCTGGCATTCCGGACCGGCAGCGCCACCGAATCGCGCCTTTCGCTCAGGTTGGCCGACCGGCTCGACCGATGGTACACACCTGCCCTCATCGGTGCGATGCAGCATCCCGGCCGGATCGCCGTGCTGGTGGTTGTACTTCTCGCTGCCGCTGGACTGGTGGCGCCGCGACTCGGCTCGGAGTTCCTGCCCGAACTGGATGAGGGATCGATCCTGATCGAAGCCACACGGGATCCCTCGGTGGCCCTCACCGCGTCGATTGCGATGCAGAAGGGAATGGAACGTGTGGTCAGGGAAACCCCGGAGGTGAGCACCGTGGTCTCCCGAATCGGTCGACCTGAAATCGGCTCCGATCCGATGGGTGTCAACCGCGCTGATGTGTTCGTGATGCTGCATCCACGCGCCACCTGGCGCCCGGGCTTCACCAAGGACTCGATCGTCCACGAACTGGAAACCAATCTTCAGGCGCGCGTGCCGGGCATCGCCTACGGATTCACGCAGCCGGTGGCGATGCGGCTCAACGAGCTGATCAGCGGTGTTCGCGCCGACCTGGCAGTAAAGGTGTTCGGTGACAGCACCCTCGCCACCCGGGCCGTGGCGGAGGAGATCGGCACGGTCCTTCGCGGCATCGCGGGCACGGCCGAGGTGGCGGTGGAGCAGACAACCGGACAGGGGTACCTCAATGTCCGACTCGACCGGGGGCAGATGGCACGCTTCGGCATCCCGGTGGACGAGGTGCAGGAAGCGCTCGAGACCGCCGTGGCGGGGCGACCGGTGGCGGCAATGCTCGATGGCAATTGGACCCTCGACATCACCGTGCAGTATCCCGCAGAACTCAAGGCCAGTCCCGAGGCGATCGGGGCGATCACCATCCCGACACCATCGGGCGCCCGGATCCCGCTCCGACAGCTCGCCGGGATCGGGATCGAAAGCGGCCCGGTCCAGGTGAGCCGCGAGGCGGCACAGCGACTGGTCGTGGTGCAGGCCAACGTCGAGGGGCGCGACCTGGGCGGATACGCGCGCGAGGTGCAGGAGACGATTGCCCGTGAGGTGACCCTTCCGCCCGGCGTGTTCCTGCGGTACGGGGGCCAGTTCGAGAACCAGGAGCGGGCTATGGCGCGGCTCGGCACCGTGGTGCCCGTTTCAATCCTGATGATCGCCGGACTGCTCTACGCCGCCCTCGGGGCCTGGTCGCTGGTACTGCTGGTACTGGTGAACCTGCCAGTGGCCGCGGTCGGGGGAGTGATGGCGCTCTTGCTCCGCGACCTGCACCTGGGAGTGTCGGCTGCCATCGGCTTCATCGCGCTGTTCGGCGTGGCGGTGCTCAATGGGCTGGTGCTGCTCCACACCGTGGAGGCGCGGCGCCAATCGGGGGAACTGCCCGACGTGGCCGCGCGTGAGGGTGCGCGCGAACGCCTCCGTCCGGTGCTGATGACCGCACTGGTGGCCAGCATCGGCTTCCTGCCGGTGGCACTGTCGCAAGGTACCGGCGCGGAAGTGCAGCGACCCCTGGCCACGGTGGTGATCGGCGGGCTGATCACCAGCACCCTGTTGACGCTGTTCGTGCTGCCCACCTGGTACCCGCTGATCCGGCGGAGCGGTGTTGCACAGGTGGAACCGGGCGAGAAGGCCGGAAGGTAGTTTTCCCCTATGGCCCTGTCACCCGAGACCGAGTTGTTCCTCGCACGCGATGTCCGACTCGACCGGCCCCTTGCGCTCAAGCTGCTGCCGCCCTATCGCGCCGCGATCCCCCGAGTGCGTGAACGGTTCCTGCGCGAGGCGCGAATGCCCGCGCGGCTCTCACATCCCAACATCGTTCTGCCGACCAGAAGGCGCTCTGGGACTTGCCGCAAGTCGTGTCACGACTGGAGCACGAAGCCGCACACGCACGAAGTCAACTGGATCGTGATGGGGAGGGAAACTGGGC
>CBFGRM010000030.1:0-23295 GCA_965651205.1 uncultured bacterium | reverse complement strand
GGTCTTGAGAATGGCCGCCACGATGCCCCGGACCTAAGACGTGAGACGCGAGACGTGAGACGATAGTGACTCGAGAATCGGAAGCATCACCTCTCACGTCTCACGTCTATCGTCTATCGTCTATCGTCTCACGTCTCACGTCTCACGACTATAATCAATCCCCGATGACCGACATCATCGCCTCCGACCGCGCCAACATCATCGCCCCGGGAATCACCACCCGGGACGAGCTGATCGCCCACGAGAGCGCCGCCATCCTCCAGGCCCGACGCTGGGCGCTGGGACACCGCCGGCCGGTCGAACGGGTCCTCACCGAGCCGTTCCTGCGCGAGTTGCACCAGCGGATGTTCGGCGCCACCTGGCGCTGGGCCGGCGAGTACCGCGGCGGCCACCACTCCTACGGCCTGCCTCCCGGCGAGATCCTGGCAGCCCTCGACGCCGCCCTGCTGGAAACCAGCCACGACCTCAAGGAGGAGTACTACACCCAACGCGCCCTCTGCGCCCGGTTCCACCACCGGATCGCGGTGATCCACCCCTTCCCCAGGGGCAACGGCCGCTGGAGCCGACTGGCCACCGACACCCTGGCCCTGGCCCTCCACGAACCGATCCCTACCTGGGGCGCCGCCGGCAGCCACGAGTCCCCCCGGGACGCCTACCTGACCGCGCTGGCCGACGCCAACTCCGGCCAGTACGAGGCCCTGTTCCGCTTCCTCTGGAGCTGAAGCCCCCGCCAGCCGACACTATTGGGCATTCCCCAAGCCCAATGGTGACAAGATGTTCGACCCGTTTCTCCTCATCCCCTTCACGATCGGCGCCGGCCTCGGCGCGCTGATCTGCTGGCTGGCGATGCGCGGCACCATCGGCCGTCTCCAGACCGAGATCGGTGCCGCCGAACGCTTCCGCGACCGCGCCCAGGCCACCATCGAGGCGCACCAGATGGTGGAGCAACGACTGCGCGACACGTTCGGGGCCCTCTCGGGCGAGGCACTGGCCGCCAACAACGCCGCCTTCCTCGAACAGGCGAAACTGGTGCTGGGCGAACTCACGGCGCACGCCGGCGGCGACATCGAACTCAAGCGCCAGGCCGTCGAACAGCTCGTCGAACCGATCCGCAAGGGCCTCGAACAGGTCGACCAGAAGCTGCAGGCATTCGACACCGCGCGCGCCGAATCGCACGGCGCGCTCCAGGCGATGCTCCAGGGAATGGGTGAGGCTCAGCGCAACCTCACCACCGAGACGCACTCACTGGTGAGCGCGCTCCGCACACCCACCGGCCGCGGCCAGTGGGGCGAAATGCAGTTGCAGCGGGTGGTCGAACTGGCCGGAATGATGGAACACTGCGACTTCAGCACCCAGCAGAGCGTCGAGGGCGAATCCGGCAGCCAGCGCCCCGACCTGGTGGTGCGCCTGCCCGGCGAGAAGGTGGTGATCGTCGACGCCAAGGCACCGCTCAATGCCTATCTCGATGCCGTCAACGCCGAAGACGAGGACACCCGCAGCGCCGCGCTCGACCATCACGCCCGCCAGGTGCGACGCCACATCGAGGCACTGTCCAGGCGCGACTACAGCGACGCGTTCGCCGAAGCACCCGACTTCGTGGTGCTGTTCCTGCCCGGCGAGGCGTTCTTCGCCGCCGCCTGCCAGCGCGATCCCGACCTGCTCGAGTACGCCGTGCAACAGGGCGTGGTGCCGGCCTCGCCAACCACGTTGATCACCCTGCTCAAGGCGGTCAACTATGGCTGGCACCAGGAGCGCATCGCCCGCGATGCGGAGCAGATCCGCGACCTCGGCATCGAACTGCACGACCGGATGTCGGTGCTCACCGAACACCTGGTCAAGGTGCGACGCGGACTCGAGGGCGCGGTGCGCTCGTACAATGATGCGGTGGGTTCGCTCGAACGACGCATCCTGCCGGCCGCCCGACGCTTCCGCGACCTGGGCCTCGGCGGCAGGCGCGAAGTGGTGGCACTCCGTCCGGTCGAGGGCGATCCGCCGAGAGTGAGCGCCGCGGTGTGACCGGATGACTGCTCCGGTCGCGGCGCCACGTTAGACTTCACGTTCATCCAAGGAGTCGAACGCGATGTCCGCCGAACCGGTGCTCACCATCCCTGTTGACCTCCCGGCGGACGAGTTCCGCGCCGCCGGCTACGACACCATCGACCGGCTGGTCGATTACTTCGAAACCGTCGCCAGTCGTCGAGTCTATCCCGAACGGACACCGGTCGACATCGCGCCGATGTTCGAACGACCTGCCCCCGAGCACGGCGAACCGCTCGCCGACATCCTCGCCGACTGGACCGACCGGATCGTTCCCAACTCGTCGTTGCAGGCCCACCCGCGATTCTTCTCGTGGGTCAACGGCGGCGGCAGCCAGGTCGGCGCACTGGCCGACGCACTGGCCTCCGGCCTCAACGCCAACCCCGGTGGCTGGCGCGCGGCGCAGGCGGCCGCCGTGATCGAGAACCAGTCGATCCGCTGGCTGGCGGAACTGCTGCACCTGGACCCCGCCACCGCCGGGCTGTTCGTCTCGGGTGGCACGATGGCCAACACCGCAGCACTCCGAATGGCGCTCACACACACCGCGACCTGGGACATCACCAACGAAGGTCTCCAGTCACCCGATCGACCGCGCCTGCTCACGGTGTATATGGCGGATCACGAGACACACGCCTCCTTCACCAAGGCGCTCGACCTGCTCGGCCTCGGCCGCAACTCGCTCCGCCGGGTGCCCAGTCACGACGACTTCACGATCGACCTGGCCGCGCTGGAACGAATGCTCGCCGACGACATCGCCACCGGGATGACACCGTTCTGCATCGTTGCCCACGCCGGCTCGATCAACGTCGGTGCGATCGATCCGTTCGATGAACTCGCCCGCATCGCCCGCCAGCACAAGCTCTGGCTTCACGTCGATGGCGCCTGCGGCGCCCTCGGCGCGATGCTGCCCGAACTGCGCGAGAAGTATCGCGGAATGGATCTCGCCGACAGCGTCTCGTTCGACGCGCACAAGTGGATGGGAGTGCCCTACGAGTGCGGTTGCGTGCTGGTGCGCGACGCGTCACGATTGCGTCACGCATTCGGCGTCTCCGCCAGCTACCTGCACGAGGGCGAAGACCCCGCTCTCGAACCGTACGACTTCTTCAATCGCGGTCCCCAGATGTCGCGCGGATTCCGCGCACTCAAGGTGTGGATGTCACTGCGGCACTACGGCGCCTCCGGATATCGCCAGTTCTTCAGGCGCACCATCGACAACGCCCGCCACGCCCACGAACTGGTCGCGGCCTCGCCCGAGTGGCAGGTGGTGCAACCAGCGCCGAGCCTGTACATCTACTCGTTCCGGTGGATCGGCAACGGTTCAGGTGACCCGGAGTCCATCGACCGGGTCAACCTCCGGATCGCCGACGAGATGAAGCGTCGTGGCATCGCCCTGGTTATGACCACCAGGATCCGCGGCAGGGTGGTGCAGCGGCTCTCGATCGCCAATCACCGCACCACCCGCGACGACATCCGGGCCACCATCGAGGCGATGGCGGCGATCGGCAGGGAGCAGGAGGACACCCCGGCAGCTCGGTAGTCTGCCGGATCGGGGCTGGACAAGCCCGGATTTTGGCGATAGCGTTGGCACTGTACCGTGTGTCAGTCGGCGGACTCACTCGTCTCCGGACTGGACACATCCAAGAAATCGGGAGCCGACCTCGGGTCGGTTCACCTTGACGATCAGGACCACGGGTCCTGGAAGTCGAAGGCGCCACAGCGGACCAGCCATCCGCCGTGGTGCCTTTGTGCTTGTACCAAGCGAGGAGCGGCCAGATGACGCGGGACATTATGGGTGACCTGCTGGTTCACCAACTGCGCGACCTCTACTCGGCGGAACGCCAGATCCTCCTGGTCTGGCCGCAGTTCGTTGAGCGGAGCACCAGCACTGCGCTGGCGCGCGCCCTGGCGGCCCAGCGCAACGAAGCCGTCCGCCACCTCGCCCGGCTGGAGGAGGCGTTCGAGATCCTGTCGCTCTCGCCGATCGGGGTGCGCTGCCGGGGGATGGAATCGCTGCTGGTCGACGCCCTCGCCAACGCCGCGGAGCAGGTCGATCCGGCTCAGCGCGACGCCGGGATCATCGTCGACTGCCAGCGGGTCAAGGGCTACGAGCTGGCGGTCTACGGCACGGCCCGCCTGTTCGCCGAGTCGCTGGAGCACAAGGAGATCGTGGCGATGCTGGAGCGGACCCTCTCGGAGGAAGAGCACGCCGAGGCCACCCTGGCGGCCATCGCCGAACAGGAGGTCAATCCGGCGGCCCATCTGGCTGCCCGGCTCCAGCCGAGGCCGCCCGAGGTGGTCGGCATCATCCAGCCATCACCCAGCGGCCAGCGGGTACTCCGCATTACCGTCTGAACCCCTCCGGCCGATCGGGGCGGTCGGCGGGCCTTCTCCGGACCCGCCCGCCGTCCGATCTTCCCTGAATGGCACATACGCGCTCGCTCACGATAGTCCGCTACGCCGGCTGGGGCCTGCTCGGGGCGGCGCTGGCGGCAGGCGCGTTCAACCTGGAACGGGGACTGCCGCTCGAGGCCCTCGGCACCGCACTCCTGGCAGTGGCGGTGATCGGCCTCGCCCGAGGGAGACCGGGGGGTGGGCGGATTTCTTCGGTTCTGGTGCTGGTCGTCGCGGCGATCGCGCTGGCCGGAACGATCCGTCCCACCTTCCTTCCCTTCTCCAGTCCATCGCCGTGGATAGTGGCCGTGATCCTGGTGGTGGGCGGCGCGACCTTCGCCGCCGCCGCCTGGGGTTCGCGTCGAGTGGCCCACGTGTCGCTCGGTGTCGGTGGCTTCACCCTGATCGCCATCGGCGCCACCTCGCTGTTCGTCCGGATAATCGGCCTGTTCGAGTTGTACAGCGGTCGCGGTTTCGGCGAACTGCCGTGGGCGCTCGCCGCAGTCGCGATCATCCTGGGCCTGATTGCGATCGCACTGGTCTGGTCCGACTCACCCGACCCGACAGCGTACCCCAACGGCGTGCTCGCTGCGGTTGCAATCGCGGGACTGGTGGCCAGCCTGCTGCTCTGGCGCGCGCTGGTCAATCGCGAAGAACTGCAAGTGGATGCGCTCACCGCCAGCGAGGCCGCCGCAACCTCACGTGCGATCAGGAGCACCGTCGACGCGACCAGCAGGGTGCTCAATCAGTTCAACAGCGTCAATCCCGTCATCGACCCCGCCGCTGCCGATGCAGCGCTGACCCAGTTGCTGCGCGACACACCCGGCGTCGAGTTCCTGGCAATGATCGATTCCACCGGGCATCCATTCGCCACGATGCCGTACACCAACGACACCAGCGCCATCATCGCAACGGTGCCGGTGCGGGCAATCCGGCAACCTCAAGCCCAGAGGTTGCCGGTGGCACTGCTGCCGATTCCCAACGATCCGACCCGCTTCGTGATTCACGCCGGTCGCTGCAGCGCTGGCGGCTGCCCGGGTGGTGTCGCCGCACTGGTGAGCGCCGAACGATTGCTGCAACGCGCCGCCCCCGACCGTCGTGGCTGGCTGTACCAACTCGGACCGGCCGGGGCCAGCGACCGCAACCGGAATGATCACGAGATCCACACACCGGTCGAATTGCCGGGACTCACCTGGCACCTGGTCACCCGACCCGGTCCGGCAACAATCGGCGCCAGCCGCTCCACCGTACCCGAGATCGCACTGATCCTCGGCCTCGTCTCCACTGCGCTGCTCACCGGACTGGTGCGTCTCGGCAGCAGCGCGCGCCTGCACGCAAGACAGATCGAGCGGATGCGGATCTCGACCGCAATCTCGCGCGCCACCGATGCAGTGTGGGAATGGGATGTCGCCTCGGGCGAACTGCATCGTTCCGACGACCTGCTCCGCCATCTCGGCTACGAACCGGGCGCGATGGATCGCACCCTGTCGGGTTGGCTTGCCATCACCCATCCCGACGATCGCAGCCGGGTAGCCGAGGCATTCGCCGTACTCGCCGAACCGGGGCACGACTCGTTCGAGGCCGAGTACCGGGTGGCAACCCCGCACGGGGATTGGCACGCCGTCGTCGATCGCGGTCGGGTGATCGAAACCGACAGCAACGGCAGGGTCCGGCGGGTGATGGGAATCACCGCCGACGTCACCCAGTCGCGTCGCGCCGAGCAGGAACTGCGCGAAGTCGAGGCACTGTCGGGAATGGGTCGCGTCGCTGCGCGGGTGGCACACGAGATCAACAACCCGCTGGCGGGGATCCGCTCCGCCTTCACGTTGATCAAGGATGCAGTGCCGCTGGAACACCCGCATCGCCACTATGTCGGTGCGATCGAGCGAGAAGTGGAACGGATCGCCGGCGTCACCCGGCAGCTCTACGAGGTCTACCGACCCGAGGCCGAACCCGGTGAGGCGTCGCTGTTCACGATCACCAGCGACGCGGTGGCGCTGCTCGAGCAGGTCAACCGTTCCGCCAACGTGGAGATCGTCGTGGACCTCGAAGGGGTGCCGCCAGTGGTGCCGGTGAGTGGTGGACTGCTGCGCCAGATCGTCTACAACCTCGTGCAGAACGCCGTTGATGCCTCACCCGTGGGCGGCACCGTCGACATCAAGGGTCGACTGGAGCAGCGGACCCTCACCATCGCCGTGGCCGACCAGGGCCCCGGCGTGCCGGTCGAGCTGAGGGAGAGAATCTTCGAGCCGTTCTTCACCACCAAGAACGCCAAGCTGCGCACCAGCGGGATGGGACTGGGGCTCACGATGGTAGCCCGCAGTGTCACCGCCGCCGGCGGCGAAATCGATGTCGCAGAAGTGCCCGGTGGCGGTGCCGTGTTCACGGTCCGGCTGCCGATTGCCAATGGAGGAGCACGATGAACACCACCGGTCGGGTCCTGCTGGCCGATGACGAGCCGGTCTTTGCAGAGGCCACCGCCGACCTGCTGAGGCGCGAGGGTTACCAGGTCGACACCGTGGGCGACGCACCCACCGCGATCGCTGCGGTGGAGGAAACCGCATACGACCTGGTCATCAGCGACCTCGAAATGCCCGGCAACGACGATATGGCACTGTTGCGCCGGATAGTCGCCACCAACGGTGGCCTGCCGGTGATTGTGCTCACCGGTTATCCCTCGCTCCGCTCCGCGATGACCTGCATCGACCTGCCCTGTGCCGGCTATCTCACCAAACCGGTGGAGTTTCACGAGCTGCTGTCGCGAATCAAGCCGGCGATTCAGCGCTACCGGGCCTGGCAGGCGATGCGCCAAAGTGAAGCCCGGGTGGCCGAGTGGCGCCACGAGATGGCCCAACTGGCCAGCGCCAATCCGGCCGGCGCCGGGGTCGACACCTTCCTGGCCCTCACGCTCCGCAACGTGATGGGGTCGCTCACCGACCTGCAGCACGTGGGCGAGGCGCTCACCACCGGCGAGTCGAGGATTCACACCTGCCAACTGATCAACTGTCCCCGCGGCGGCCAGCTCTACCGCGCCGTCGAGGAGACGGTGGCGGTCCTGGAAAGCACCAAGGGATCGTTCAAGTCCAAGGCCCTTGGCGACTTGCGGCACAAACTCGAGTTGCTGCTCCGACACACCTGATCACGGGTGTGCACCGGTGACCCCCTCGGGCGTCACCCTGTCACCTTGATGGTCGGCAGCAAATGGCTCCGAAAGTCGAAGGTGCGCAACCAATGGCACCTGCGGGAGTCGGCGGTTGCGCACTTGTCTCTTGATCGACACAAACGTGCAACCGAAGGAGAAGTACGATGCAACTCGTATCCACTCTCGTGGTGATCACCGGCCTGGCGATCGCAAGCATTCCGCCGAAGGCCGACATCACGCTGCCGCCGCAGGCCGTCGAAGCCGGTGCGGTGCGATTCACCAACAACACCGCCGGCACCGCGTCGGTGACCGCCAATGGTGGCGACCTGTTCACCGACGTCGCTGCGGGTGAGACCACCCGCTGGGCCGAAGTGAGCGATTCGATGGTCACATTCGTGATGAAGTCTGCGACCGCGCCCGGCGACAGCGCCTGGGCGACCCAGCGCATCGCCGAGGGAGGCCGCTACTCGCTGATCGGCGGAACCGGCGCCGATGGCAAGCCAACCCTCAAGATCGAAGCGGGTGAGGCCAAGCCCACCGATACCGAAGGCTGAGCGAAGGAAGCCGTGTCGAACGCCCTGTTGCCACAGGACCAACCGGTTCGAAAGACCCCCGGCCCCCGGTCGGGTGCAGTGCTCAGCGATGAGCAGGAACCGCAGGGTGAGCCCAGGCTGGCAGTCTATGCCTCGGCCCACAGTCGCAGTGGCCGGCCCAGATTCATCGGGCCAGCGCCTCGACGCACGCTGTGGCAACGGATTCGGCGCAGGTTGTTCGGGTCGGGAAGTTGACCCGGACAGCCACAAGGAAAGCAGGCGCAGCCCCTTGGGGTGCGCCTGCTTTCTGGTGCTTGTCCGAAGTGGCCAGGGTCGGAATCGAACCGACGACACCACAATTTTCAGTCGTGTGCTCTACCAACTGAGCTACCTGGCCGACAGGGCGCGGATAATAGCCGTTGGCGGGGGGTGGGTCAATCAGAAGTGCCCGCCACGATGGTGAGCGGCCACTGGACTTCCCGCTCGCCCCGGCCCCAGGCCAGCCGGAGCGGCTCCTCCAGCGGACCCACCGGATCGGTCCCCAGCACCTCTCGCGCCCTGCGGGTGGCGCTCCAGGAGCGCAGGTAGCCCAACTGGCGACCGACGTCCCAGTGCGCGGTCATTGCCGCCCCGGGAGGCACCAGCGGCTCGAACGGGAAGCTGAGCGTGGCATAACCGTCGTCGACGTGCCGCCTCTCCGGGGGCCAGTAGCCAGCCAGGGTCTCGGTGGTGAACCTCCACAGCAGCCGGTCGAGGTGTGCGTCACCGGTCTGCTGATGGGCATAGCTCAGCGCCATCACCACCCCGCCGGGCCTGATCACCCGACGGACCTCGGGCCAGAAACGGTCCAGATCAAACCAGTGCAGCGCCTGGGCGATGATCACTGCGTCGACCGAATCGTCGTCCAGGCCGCTCTCCTCTGCCACCGCCACCCGCCACTCCACCCCCTCAAGCGGCGGGGCGTTGGCGATCTGGGTCTCACTGGCGTCGGTTGCGATCACCCGCCGAAAGTAGGGCAACAACCCGACGGTGGCCTGGCCGGACCCACAACCGCAATCCCACGCCAGGTCGTGCCTGGGCGTCACCGCTGCCAGCCAGGCGAACAGCTCGGCCGGATAACTCGGGCGCGAGCGGGCGTAGTCCGCCGACACCCCGGAAAACTGATCGCTCCAGCCGTTGCTCAGGGGAGCTCGTCCTCCTTGGCGATGATGGTGCCTACCAGGCCGTACTCCTTGGCTTCTTCCGCCGAGAGCCAGAAGTTGCGGTGGGTGTCGTCCTCGATCCGTTCGATGCTCTGGCCGGTTTCGCGAGCGAAGATCCGGTTGAGACGCTCACGCATCTTGACGATCTCGCGCGCCTCGATGGCGATGTCCGACGCCGACCCACCGGCGCCACCGGCCGGCTGGTGCAGCAGGAAACGGGTGTTGGGGAGGCAGTAGCGCTGTTCCCGCGGCACCGCCACGTAGATCAGCGCACCGGCCGACGCCACCCAGCCGGTTCCCACCACGCGCACCGGCGGTGCGACGAACCGGATGATGTCGTGAATCGTGTCGCCCGCCTCGACGTGGCCACCCTGCGAATTGATGTAGATGGTGATCGGCGCCGAGTCGTCGGCGGCCGACATCGCCAGCAACTGCGCCGTCACCCGCTCGGCCAGGTCCTGGTCGATGCCGCCGGAGATGACGATAGTGCGGGCGGCGAACAGCCGTTCTGCCAGGCGATTGCCGTAGGGAGTTTCTGAATCAGGCATTGTTCCAAGTGGGTCAGGAGTGAGACTGGTCCGGCGGCTGATCGTCCCGATCACGCCGGGTGAACTGCACCAGCCACCGGAGCCCGGCTGCCAGAAGCAGCAGTGCCCCGAGCACGTACATCGGCACCAGAACGTAACGCACCAGGCCCAGCGACGCGCCGGGGTCGCCGACGGTGAGCGCCAGCCCGATCAGGGCGACCAGCGTCAGCGCGATGGCCAGCAACAGCAGTCTCCGGGGGACGGCGGACCGTCCGTGATCAGTGGACACGTTGATTCCGATCAGCAGTGTGCCAGTACAATATCGCTCGGGTCGTCGGGATCGGCACCGCCCGATCGGTGCTAGCTTGATGCCGGTACCAATTCAACCAACGGAAGCCCAATGGCGCGACAGATTGTCTACCAGCAACAATTGCAATGGACCGGCAACACCGGCAGCGGCACGTCGGATTACCAGGCATATTCGCGTGACTACCAGATAGCGGTCGAAGGCAAGCCCGACCTCCACGGTTCGGCGGGCCACCTGTTCCGCGGCAACCCCGAACGCAACGACCCCGAAGATCACTTCCTCGCCGCGATCTCCGGGTGTCACCTGCTGAGCTACCTGGCGCTCGCGGCGCGCGAGGGCGTGGTGGTGGTCGACTACCGCGACGATGCCAGCGGCGTGCTCGAACTCGAGGGCGGCGGTGGCCGGTTCACCGAGGTGATGCTGCGGCCGACGGTCACCATTGCGGCAGGGTCGGACCCCGGCCTTGCCCGGTCGCTGCACGACGATGCCCATCGGCTGTGCTACATCGCCAATTCGTGCAGCGTGCCGATCAGGCACGAGGTGACGGTCCTGATCGCGCGACAATCGTCGTAGGGTCCGGGCAGGTCCCGCCCCTACGACCCCACCACCACCTTGGCGGTGGTCACCACCTGGCCGGCGTGCCGCTGGGCGTGTCCGGATGCGTGCGACAGCAATCCCAGCACATCGCTGGGCAGCCCCGCCCGACCCACCTTGCGCGGCTCCAGCAGCGAGTCGGCCGGGGTGGCCCGCACTTCCGCCATCGCCTGCTGCAGCGCCTGGCGCACGATTGCCAGCAGTTCTGCCGCAGTGGCCGGCGGTTCGCCGGGTTCGCCCTCCAGCCGGATCTCCGCCAGTTCCTCCGCGGTGAGCGCCCGTCCCTGGGCGTACGCCACCAATCGGGCGGTGCTGCCCGCCAGGTGACGCAGGTGATATCCCACCGACGCGGCGCCGCCGGGGCGCTGCCACACCTGTTCGGTCGACAGTCCGGCCGCGGCGCGTTCCACTTCCTCCAGCGCCTGCATCAACCCGTGCATCACCGGCATCAGTTGCGGCGCAACACCGTCCAGCGGGCCCCGCAGCCACGGCTCAACCTGGCTCATCGATCCTCCCCGCGCCGGCGCGCCAGCCGCCACTCGAGATTCGAGCGCACCGCTGGCCACTCGTGGCGCAGAATGCTGTAACAATGACTGTCGCGCACCGAACCGTCGCGACGACGAAAATGATGCCGCAGCACGCCATCCTTGTGGGCACCCAATGCCTCGATGGCGCGCTGGGACCGGAAGTTGAAATTGTCGGTGCGGAACCCCACCACGGCGCAGCCCAGCGTGTCGAACGCGTGCTGCAACAACAGCAGCTTGCACGCTGCATTGACGTGGCTCCGCTGCATCGACTCGGCGTACCACGTCCAGCCGATCTCCACCCGATCGGCCTCGGCGATGATGTCGTGATAGCGGGTGGTGCCCACGATCCGGTCGGTGGCCAGGTTGCGCACTACCCAGGGGAGCATATGGCCGTCGCGCTGGCCGCGAAGTGCGGCAGCGATGTAGTCGGCCGTGCCGTCCGGTTCCGGCACCGAGGTGTACCACAGGTTCCAGAGCTCACCATCGGCGGCAGCGGCCGCCAGGGCGTCGCGGTGTTCCGGCTCGAGCGGTTCGAGCCGGACACCGTGGCCTTCGAGTACGATCGGGGCGATGGCGATCAACTGTTCTCCTTGCGGAGGCGCCCCGACGGTCGTGCCGTCTAGCGGCGCCTGCCTCCCATTCCTGCCGGCGAAAGATTGGAGCCGAGCTGGTAGCTGAACTGCACCACCACACGCCGCCCCAGCGTCGCCGTGCGCTGTTCCCGAATGTAGCTGCTGGTGCTCGAGATCGAGATGCCCGAGTTCTCGTTGAGCAGGTCGTGACCCGAGATCCGGATCTCCGCCCGGTTGTCCATCATCTGGTGCGCGATCGACGCGCTCAGCAGGAAGACATTGTCGCGCGGGCCGAACAGTTCCTGGTCGTACACCTGCAAGTCGCCGTTGGCATTGACCGACCACGTCTCGCTCGGGAACCAGGTGGCATCGGCACTGTAGCTGGAGTTGAGGTAGCTCTGGTCGAGCCCGGTGTTGATCGAGTACTTGACCGAAGTGAAGTCCCACTGCGCGCCGGCGCTCAGGTCGAACACTTCCTTGGCCCGGTTCTGCAGCCGGAGGCCTATCCCGTGTCGCGCGGTGGTGTTCGTGTTCTCGACCGCATTGACGAGTTCCGAGCCGCTCGATCGTGAATAGCCGTAGTCGACGTCGGCCTGGATGCCGAGCGAACGGATCGGCGTGCCGTAGCTGCCGCCGACGCTGCCGTTCCAGCCGTCGCCCAGGTTGATCGGCCGCACCGTCTGCACACCCTGCGGATCGATCAGTCGTTCCTGCACGATCTGGTTGCGCTCGTAGCCGACGTTGGCATACAGGCTGATGCTCTGGAACGAGAACTGGTCGAACCGGCGGAAGTCACCTCGCAGGCTGTGCTCGTACTGCGGCGTCAGGTCGGGGTTGCCGACGTAGGTGCGCAGCGGGTCGGTGTTGTCGACGAACGGCTGCAGCTCGTTGAGCGACGGGTCGCGGGTCGAGGTGCGATAGTTGAGCGAGTAGTTGCTGCCGTCCTCGCGCTGATAACGGAGGTTGGCCGACGGCAGCACGTGGGTGAAGCCGTTGGAGATCGACTCGTCGCGGTCGATGATGACGCCCTCCAGATCCGAGCTCTGGACCTCCAGGCCCAGCACCCAGCGCAGCGCCTCGGTGTTGCGACTCAGTCGGGTGCCGCCGTTGAGGTAGCTGTAGGTGCGCTCGAACGCGCGGCTCAGGTCGGTGTTGGGCACTTCCACGCCGGCCACGATGTCGTTGACATCGTAGTCCTGGTCCTCGGAGATGGCGCGATGCTGCCCGAACAGCTCGAGCACCGCACCCTTGCCGAGCGGATTGGTGAGCGCCAGGCGCTGGCCGGAGGTGAACGTGCTGCTGGTGCGGTTCTGCGCCTGCAGCACTTCGCGGGTGATGATGCCGCCCGCGCCGTCGGTCAGGTCGGTGGTCGAGTTGAGCAGCGAGTACCGGTCCGGACGGCTGAGATCGCCCCACGCCTCGGCGACCAGCGACCGGCCGGCGTCGTTGAGGCGTCGCATATATGTCAGTCGGCCGTCGAAGCCGAAGTTGTCGTTCTCGCTCGAAACGAACGACTGCGCCCGGTTCTGGAATGCGCCCTCGGGAGTCAGCGTCTCCTGGAACGAGGCGCTCTCCGAATCACTGGGGCCGGTGTTGAAGTTGCCCCGGAACCGCAGTCGGTTGGCCGCGTCGAACTGGTGCTGGGCATTCAGGTTGAACCGGTGCGACAGCGAGTTGGACTTGCTGGTGGACGTCTCGTTCCGGTTGGCGGAAACGTCGGTGCCCTGCAGCAACTGCTCGTCCGTCTCCGACTGCTGGCGCCGGTCGCTGGTGGCCAGGAAGTAGCTGCCCCGGATCCAACTGTTGTCGTTGAACTGGCGGCTGCCGTTGAGTCCGATCGACATCGACTCGGTGAAGCCGCTGCCGCCCATCCCGCCGCGGCCACTGCTGCCGACAAACATCGCCGGCCCGGCAATCGAGAAGCCCGAGCTGCCGAAGTTGTTGCGGTTGGCAAGGATCGAGAGCTGGCTGGACGGGGTGAACCGGTTGAGGTTGAAGGCACCGGAATAGCGCGGGTCGTCGGCCTTGGAACCGGCGAATCCCGCCTCGGTCCGGGGCGCCGGACCCAGTCCCACCGTGGCGCGACCGAAGTAGCCGACCCGGGCCTCCGGCTTGAGCACCAGGTTCACCGTGGTCTGCTCCTGGCCGTCGTCGATGCCGGTGAACTCCGCCGCATCCGACTTCTTCTCGAACACCTGCACCCGGTCGACCGCATTGGCCGGCAGGTTGCGCGTGGCCACCGTCGGGTCGTTGCCGAAGAACTCCTTGTTGTCCACCAGCACACGCGAAACGGTCTTGCCCTGCGCGGTGATCTGGCCGTCGCTTTCCACGGTCACGCCGGGCAGCCGCTTCAGCAACTCCTCTACCGAGGCGTTGATGCGGGTCTTGAACGCGTCGGCGTTGTACTCGAGCGTGTCGGGCTTGTTGATGATCGGGATGTGCTCTGCGCTCACCACCAGCTCGCTCAGTTCGACGCTGGTGGCCTGCAGGACCACGGTGTCGGCCTTGACGTGCGCAGTGGTGACTTCGAAGTCACGCCGGAACGGCGAGAAGCCGATCGCGGTCACCTGGAGGATGTAGGGACCCGGCTCCAGACGACGGATGGTGTAGGCCCCGGTGCTGTTGGTGGTTGCGAACGCCGCGATCACCGAGTCGGCTCGGGTGAGCGCAACAACCATCGCACCCCGGATGCCGGCCCGGGCCGAATCGACCACGCTGCCGCTGACGTCGAACTGCTGTGCCGCTGCGACCGCGGGCTGGCTCAGCCCTGCGGTGACCACTGAACTCGCCAGGACAAATGCCCTGCGAAGAATCGAACGCGATGTCACTCAGTTCCCCCGTCCGCGACGGGTGCGCTGCAGCTCTGCCATCTTTTCCTCGAGGATCTTGTTGTATTCCGCGCGCGAGACTTCGTCGCCGTCGGTCGGAGCCTTGAGCTCATCCACCACGGCCGCGGTGTCAATCGCGGTGGCGGTCCAAGTCACCCGGTCGGTGTCGAGCGTCAGCGTCAGGATCATTCCCGGCAGACCGCCGTACTGCGCCGGACCGGCCGGAACCGGAATCTCGGGCGTGAACCACGCCTCGATGGTGGTGGAATCCTGCACCGCAGTGGCCTGAAACACCGGAAAACCCAGGAAGACTGCCTGCTCACCGGTCATCTTCCACGCGATGGTCGGCCTGGTCTCGGGGATCCGGAAGGTCCGACCCAGAAACTCGCGTACCTCGACAATGCTGCCGTCCTCCAGGTTGGTGAAGGCACCGGTCAGGACATCACCGCGACCGCCACCGAAGCCCGGTCCCGCCCGGAACGTCATCATCGCGCCGGCAGGCATCGGCATCGGCGGACCGTCGCCCCTGCGCACCACCACCATTTCCCGACCGCCGACCTCGGCCATCCGGCGGGCCTCGGCGTCCGGGTCGCGGGGCGCGGCGGCGTACAGCACCATATCCGAGTTGTAGCTGACGATCATCGGCCGCACCTGCGACCGCGGCAACCGCCCCGCCATCGGGCTGTTGGGCGGCAGGTTGAACTCGAGCCTGGTGGCCTGGTCGTATCGGATCGTTCCCGACTGCGCTGCCACCGGCGCGACTGCACCGGCAACCAGCAACAACGGAAACACTGGGCGCAACATCACGTTGACTCCTCACACGGGGTGATTCCTGCCGTTGGGACTGCTCGCGACCAACTGGCCTCGGCGATGATACGCCTTGCACTGTCCTCGGGGTTGATGCCCGATCCCCCGATACCGTTGCCGGAGACAACAGGAACCAACAAGAACCGCCGCCCCGGGATCGGGACGGCGGCAGGTGGCTCGGGCCGGACAGTTCAGAAACGGATGTCGAACTGGCCCTGGGTAACCGAGAGATTGGCGGGCTGTTGGCCGCCGGTGGCGACCAGGCCGAAGGAAAAGGTGCCGGTGATCCGGGAATCGCTCACGCTGGTGACCGACACGCTGCCGCCGCCCGCCGACCCCCCCGCGCCCCAGGGCTGACCCTGGATGGTCACGGTGGCGGCGCTCGGAAATCCCGCCCCGATGGTGTGAGTGGCGGTACCGACGTCGGGGAACGTGAAGCTTATCAACCTCGCAGGGTTGGTCGCCGAGGCCGAGATCGTGAACCTGCCCCCCTCGCGGACCACCGATGCGGTCGCCGAGACGAAGCCCTCACCGTCGATCCGGGCCGTCACCTCGGCGTCATCGAGATCGGGACCGATCGGGTCGGACTGGCCTCCACAGGCCATCAGGGACACGGCGGCAACGGTCAGCAGCAGCGACAAACGCATCGGAACCTCCCTGTGTCGGGACGGGATCACTCAGGTCGGATCTGCCGGCAGCCGGAACACCGGCAGCCTGAGTCCCTTGAATATGGCCAGCAGGCGGAGGAGGGCGACAGTGGCCATCCCCATCACCGACGCCAGGCGCACATCCATCCCACCGCCCTGCGCCAGCAGGTAGACTATCGCTCCGGCAATCGCTGCCGTGGCGTAGAGGTCGCGCCGCAGGATCAGCGGCACTTCGTTGCTCAGCACGTCGCGAATCACCCCGCCGGCAACACCGGTCATCGTGGCCATAATCACGACAATGCCCGGCGACACGCCCGCCGCCTCGGCGATCTGCGCTCCGATGATCGTGAACACCGCCAGACCCAGCGCATCGGCCAGCAGCAACGCGTTGAGCGGTGGCGTGTGGGTGCGCACGAACACCAGAGTGCACACCGCCGCCACCGCAATCACGATCAGGTAGGCAGGGTCGGTGATCCAGAACACCGGGTGACGATCGAGCAGCAGGTCGCGCATCGTGCCGCCGCCGATCGCGGTGACCATCGCGATGATGATCACACCCAGGAAGTCGAGCCCCTTGCGACCGGCGGCGAGTGCGCCACTGATCGCGAAGATCGCCACGCCCAGCAGGTCGAACAGGTAGAGGGTGGTCATCGGCGGCTTTCTGGTGGTCCCTGGAGCGGCATTCGACGGGAGACCGCCAAAACTAATGGCCCGGATGCGCAGAACTGGCACGGGTACCCGGTGTGAGCCGGCTGATCGCCCGGTCGAGCCATCACCGCCGTGCCCCGGTGCATAGATTCCCGAATGACCTCCGACGTGCACCAGCCGCTCAACGACGACGTCCGGATCCTCGGCGCCCTGCTGGGCGACGCCCTCAAGCGACACGAGGGCGAGGCGCTGTATCAGACCGTGGAGCGGGTACGGCTGGTATCGAAGGAGGTGCGTGGCGGCCGGGAACGCTTTGCCACCCTGCGCGACACGTTGCAGCGGTTGTCCACCAACGAGGCGCTCGAGGTGGCGCGTGCGTTCGCCCACTTCCTGGGACTGGCCAATGTCGCGGAGCAGCATCATCGCACCCGCCGCCGTCGCGACTACCAGCGAGTGGAGGATGCACCACCGCAGCGGGCATCGTTCGCCGATACCATCGCGCGGATGCGGGAGGCAGGACTCCCGCTCGACACCATCTCCGATCACCTGGTGAACCAACGGATCGAGCTGGTTCTCACCGCGCATCCCACCGAGGTGGTGCGGCGGACCTTGCGCCTCAAGCAGCGCCGGATCGCCGAGCTGCTGGCGCTGGGCGACCGAGCGGACCTCACGGTTCCCGAGCGCGCCGAGCAGCGTCGCCATCTCGAGGAGGAAATCGCCGCGATCTGGCTCACCGACGAAATCCATCACGACAAGCCGACCCCGCTCGACGAAGTGCGCTCCAGCGTGGCAATCTTCGAGCAGACGCTGTGGGATTCCGTTCCGAGGCACTTGCGCGCACTGGACAGCGCGCTGCTGGAGGCCGGCGGCAGTGGCCTGCCGATTGATGCTGCGCCGATCCGGTTCGGCTCGTGGATGGGTGGGGATCGCGACGGCAACCCCAACGTGACCCCGGACGTCACCTGGCGGGCGTCGCTGCTCACGCGCTGGATGGCAGTCGATCTCTACGCCCAGGAAATCACCAGACTGAGAACCGAGCTGTCGATGCGGGTTGGCAGCGACGAACTGATCGCTCGCGTCGGTGACGTTGCCGAACCGTATCGCGTCCTGCTGCGCCAGGTGATCGACCGACTGGAGCTCACCCGCGATCACATCGAGGCACTGCTCGATGGCAGCGCCGAGGGCGACGGCGATTCCGCAATATTCACGCACCACGACCAGCTCGCCGAGCCGCTCTGGCTCTGTCATCGCTCGCTGGTGGAAACCGGTGCCGGCATCATCGCCCGCGGTCGGCTCCTCGACATCCTTCGCCGGATCCCCTGTTTCGGCCTCACGCTGGTGCGGCTGGACATCCGTCAGGAGGCGTCCCGTCACACTGCCGCGATCGATGCGATTGCACGCGCCGCGGGACGCGAGTATGCCTCGCTCGCCGAGGACGGCAGGCAGCGGTTTCTGCTTGAGGAACTGGAGCAAGACGCGCCACTAACCCGTGCTGCGCTGGCCGACATCGACCAGTTCGATCCCGAAGTTGCCGACGTGCTCGGCACCGCCCGGGTCGCCGCTTCGATGCCGCCCGAGGCGTTGGGCGCCTGGGTCATCTCGATGGCCAGCCAACCGTCGGACATTCTCGCCGTGGAGTTGTTGCAGTTTGCGGCCGGTGTCAGGCAGCGGTTGAGGGTGGTACCGCTGTTCGAAACCGTGTCCGACCTGCGTTCAGCCGACGGCTGCCTGGATCGGTTGTTCGGCATCGACTGGTATCGCGAACGGATCGACGGCCGCCAGGAAGTGATGGTCGGCTACAGCGATTCGGCCAAGGATGGTGGCCGCCTGGCCGCGAGCTGGGAACTGTACACCGCCCAGGAGCGACTGGTGGCCGTGTGCCGGAGACACCGCGTGCGGCTGACCCTGTTTCACGGCCGGGGTGGCTCGGTGGGTCGTGGCGGTGGACCGACACACCTGGCGATCCAGTCCCAGCCACCGGGTTCGATCGACGGATCACTCCGGGTCACCGAACAGGGTGAAATGATCGACAGCAAGTTCGGGTTGCCGGCAATCGCGGAGCGGACCCTGGAGTTGTACGCCACGGCGGTGCTGGAGGCCAGCCTGGCACCGGGGGTGCCGGACCGACCCGGATGGCGCGAGTTGATGCAGCGACTGGCCGATGACTCGCGCGAAGCGTACCAGCAGGTGGTATACGAAACGCCGGGCTTCGTGGAGTATTTCAGGTTGGCCACGCCGGAAGTGGAGCTTGGGCAGCTCGAGATCGGCAGCAGGCCGGCTCGTCGTCATTCGGGCACCGGTGTCGAGTCGCTGCGGGCGATCCCGTGGGTGTTCGCGTGGACCCAGACCCGACTCTTGCTGCCCTCGTGGCTGGGCGTCGGCACAGCGCTCGGCAGCTCCATCGCTCGCGGCGAACTTCCGGAGCTGCAGGCGATGTATCGCGAGTGGCCCTTCTTCCGCTCGATCGTCGGCCTGATCTCGATGGTGCTCGCCAAGGCCTCACCGCAGGTGGCGGCGCATTACGACGCCGAACTGGTGCCGGACGAACTGGCACCGCTGGGGGTCGAGCTGCGGAAACAGTTGGAGCAGAGCATCGCGACCGTGTTGCAGGTGACCGGGCATCCGCACCTGCTGCACGACAATCAGGTGCTGCGTCGCTCGATCGGGGTCCGCAATCCCTACGTCGACCCGATCAACCTGGTGCAGGTGGAACTGCTGTCGAGGTTGCGGGTGTCGCCGGATGACCCGGCGCTGCTGGATGCGTTCAAGGTCACGGTCAACGGCATCGCCGCCGGGATGCGCAACACCGGCTGACGGCGGGCGCGTGAGCCGGCGGGCTCAGATCTCGAATACTGCGCTCACCGGACAGTGGTCGCTGCCCATCACGTCGGGATGAATCGCCGCGCTGGTCACCTTCGACCTGAGCGCCTTTGAAGCCAGCACATAGTCGATCCGCCAGCCGACGTTTCGCTCGCGCGCCTTGGCGAAGTGACTCCACCAGGTGTAGTGACCGTTGCCCTCGTGGAACATCCGGAACGTGTCGACGAAGCCGGCGTCGATGAACGCCTGGAAGCCGGCGCGCTCCTCCACCGTGAATCCCTTGCGACCGACATTTGCCTTGGGATTGGCGAGGTCCAGTTCGGTGTGGGCCACGTTGAGGTCGCCGCAGAAGATCACCGGCTTGGTCTTCTCCAGTTGGCGACAGTGTGCCAGGAACGCCGGATCCCAATGGCGGTGTCGGAGCGGGATGCGGCTCAGGTCGTCCTTGGCGTTGGGGGTGTACACCGTCACCACGTGGAAGTGCTCGAACTCCGCCGTGATCACTCGACCCTCGTCGGCGGCGTCGCGTCCCTCGTCATCGAGCAGTGGGAACTTGCTGCCGATGCTGGCCGGGAAGCCGTTGCTGACAGACAGTGGTGCGTTGCGGCTGAAGATCGCGGTGCCGGAGTAGCCCTTCCGCTCCGCGGAGTTCCAGTATTCGAAGTAGTCGGGCAGGTCGATCTCGACCTGCGAGCGTTGGGCCTTGGTTTCCTGCAGGCAGAGGATGTCGGGGCGGTGCGCCTCCAGGAAGGATTGGAAGTCGCCCTTCCGGATCACTGCGCGCAGGCCGTTCACGTTCCAGGAATAGATCTTCATTGCCCAATGGTAGCACCGATGCGAAACACGCGCTGGGCCAGCTTCGGCCGCAGCGCGTGTCGTCCCGGCTGGACGGAGTCGGGCTACTCCAGATGACTCCGCAGCATCCAGGCGTTCTTCTCGTGAACGTCGAGCCGCCTGGTACCGAGGTCTGCACTGGCCTGATCGCCACCGGCCTCGGCGGCCTCGATCACCTTGCGGGAGGCGTCCGCCAGCTTTTCCTGGTCGGCCACCAGCACCCGGATCATCTCCTTGGCCTCGGGGTTGCCGGTCTCTTCCTCGACCGTGCTCAGCTTGGCGAAGGCGGTGTAGCTGCCGGGCGCCGGTGCACCGACCGAACGAATCCGTTCCGCGATCTCGTCGACTGCCGTGGCCAGTTCGGTGTACTGGGTCTCGAACAGGTTGTGCAGGGTGGTGAACATCGGCCCGGTAACGTTCCAGTGATAGTTGTGGGTCTTGAGGTACAGCGTGTAGCTGCTCGCGAGAAGTACCGAGAGCGAGTCCACTATTGCCTGTTGGGATTTTGCCGTCATTGTCCGCTCCGTGGGTCAGAAAGTTGAGTGTTCGGGAACTTCGCATCCATCATTGAAACGCCCTGGACGCCTGAAAGGTTCCCGGATCATCACTCCTGAGTTGGCCCTAGCGCTTCCCCCTGCCGACACCGGGCACCGCAGCGACCTGCTTCATCCGGGTCGAGATCTCGCGCTGAGTCTTCGGCAGGCTGGCGATGTAGTCAAACACCGGCTGGTCGCCGACTGCGGCCTTGGCCGGGCTTGCCTTGCCGGTCACCATCGACTGGGGCAGCCTGGTGGTCGACTTCTTGGGCGTGGGAGTGGTGCGCCTGGTCGTGCTGCTGGTTGGCGACTTGCTCTTGCGGGCGGGCATAATGCCTCCTGGGCGTCGGCCTCGCTGGGACACGCCCGGCACCCGTGTGACGGCGCCTGCGGAGTCCCGGGGGCCGGGAAGAATCTACTTCGCGGTCCCCGGGGAGGTCAGAAGTCGGCCAACGCCCGCCACTTTTCTGCTGCGCTCCGGGTCGGCAGCCAGCTTGCCTTGGAGCGGTCTCCATCGTAGCTGTCCCAGGCCGACACCTCACCAGTGGTCGGGTTGCCCAGCCAGCCGGCCCGCTCGACGCTCCGCTGGATCTGGCCGTGGCTGCTGGCCAGTCGCTTGTCGAGGGCGGCATCCATCCACTCGATCGTGGCCTCACGCAGCACGGGCGTCATTGCGTGGTGGGCTACGCCCGTCTCCATCGCCAGGGCGTCATTCATCGCGACATCAAGCCCGCCAATATCCTCGTTTCGCGCGAGGGCGATGCACTGGTGGGTGATTTCGGTGTCGCGCGGGGACTTGCCGCTGCCAGCGAACCCGCTGGCCAGGAGGGCACTGCACCAGTGGGTGCCGCCGTCGATCTCACCGACGGCGGCCAGATCGTCGGCACTCCCGCGTACCTGTCACCCGAGCAGGCTGCCGGCAAGCGGGACATCGATCATCGTGCCGACCTCTACGGGCTCGGCGTGGTCGCCTACGAATTGCTCACTGGTGCACCACCGTTTGCCGGTGCCACTCCCGGCGAATTGCTGACGGCCCACCTGTCGGAGGCGCCGTTGCCGGTCAGGGCCCGTGACCCGCGCATTTCCCCTGAGCTCGCCGGACTGGTGGATAGAATGATCGCCAAGCGTCCCGAGGATCGACCAGACAATGCAGACGAGGTGCTGGCGATTCTCGACCTGGAACTCGGCAAACTGCGCGAGACGGACAGGAGGAATGCCGCTCGCGATTCGATCGACCCGGAAGCTATGGCGCTCTTTCAGAAGGGTCGTCACCTGCTGGGGATGCGCCAGCGTGATGCGCTGCTGACTGCGATCCAGTACTTCGAACGCGCGATCGCACTCGATCCGGGTTACGCGCGTGCGCACGCTGCCGTGGCCGATGCATACGCCCTGCTCGGCGTGTTCGGACATCTCGAGCCGAAGCAGGCATTCGACCTGAGCAGGGCCGCGGCGGAACTTGCGCTGGCGATAGATGATCGTCTGGCCGAGGCGCACGCGGCGCTGGCGCACCAACTGTTCGTGTACCAATGGAAATGGCAGGATGCGGGTCCCGCCCTGGAGCGCGCAGTCGCGCTTGATCCCGGCTATCCGATGTCGCGGCTGTACCACGCATCGTATCTGCATTCCATTGGCCGGTCTGCGGAAGCGCTCGCCCAGCTCGAAGTGGCACACGCACTGGATCCCCTACATCCGACTGCTATGCTGGGCGGGCGGATCTACGTGGACACGCATCGGCCGGACGACGCCATCAGGGTGCTGCAGGAAGTCCTCGAACTCGACCCCCGGCGCGACCTCGCGCACGAACTACTCGCGCACGCGTTGCTCGAGAAGCGGCAGTACACAGATGCAGTTGCCTCGATGCGTCGCGCCGCCGCGCTGAACGGTGCCCGCGGTGAGGCTCAACTTGCATACGTGCTTGCCGTGTCGGGTCGATCGGCCGAGGCTCGACAGGTACTCGACCGCTTGCACGCCAGTGGTGAGCCGCTGCACCTGCTTGGCTTTCATCTCGGGATGACCTATGCCGGACTGGGAGAGCCCGACGAGGCCTTCCAGTGGCTCGAGAAGGCATTTCTGGTACGCGGTGGCTATATGAACCTGCTCGCCGTCAGCCACGGTTTCGACAACATCCGGCCCGATCCCCGCTTTGTCAGCCTGCTGGAGAGGATCGGGCTCGGGACAGTTCAGGCCTGCCATTGACGCATTGGCGGATTCATCGTGGCTCAGTGCAGCAGCAGTGGATCAGTCGACGGTTGGTCCCTGCTCACTTGCGGGCCGTCGCTGTTGTTACCCGGGTCTCGAGCACCAGGGCGCCGTCCTCCACGAACTCCTGCCACTTGGCGACTA
>CBFGRM010000029.1:0-23434 GCA_965651205.1 uncultured bacterium | reverse complement strand
CCCACTGCGATGGCCTTGGCGGCCAGGTCCACCGGGCCCCCGGCCCCGAAGCGCGCCATAGATAGGGTCAGCGCGTCAGTGGTGGGGATACCCAGCACCGCTGCGGACGCCAGGACCCCACCTGGATGAGCAGTGGCCCCGACCCAGTCCACGAGACCGAGCGCGGCCGCGAAGAAGGCCGCGAGCTTCATCGACGCCCACAGGTTGAGCGGCGAGGTGGTCTCGGCTTCGCCGGTGGCGGTGCCCTCGGGTCGCACCATCGCGGTGAGCAGAACCCCTGCCCCGACCAGGGTCGGTCCGACCAGGTACGGCAGGGTGGCCCAGGCTACCTCGGGCGAGACGGCGGCAGAGATTATCGCCAATCGGGCCGGTACAATCGCGGAGGCGGCAACAGTGCCCCGTGCGAGGGCAATCGAGTGGCTGGTCTCGCTGCGGCTCCGGCGGGAGAACTGGAGCGTGACGGCGGTCGAGCTGACCAGGCCACCAACCAATCCTGCAATCCCGAAGCCCCGGTCGGCACCCACGGCCTTCTGGGCCAGGTAGCCGGCAAAGTTCACCGCCGAGAACACCAGCACCAGCATCCACAACTCGCGGAGCGACAAGCCACCCAGCAAGGACGTCTCCGCAGCCGGCAATAGCGGCAGGATCACCAGGGCCATCACCGCAAAGCGTGCCGCAGCGCGCAGCTCCTGTGCAGACACTCGTTCGACCAGCGAGTGCATCTGCTCCTTCTCACCGAGTGCAAAGACGATCACCGCAGTAGCACCGGCAGCAATCGCCATCTGTCCGCCACCGGCGAGCAGGCCGAGACCGGCGATCGCGATCGCGGCGGTCTCGGTGGTACCGTCGACCTCGACTTCGTCGCGACGATGCACGACCACGAATGCGGCGACCGAAGCGGCGATGATTCCCGCAAGAAGCACCGCCGCCAGCAGGACTTGACCGCTGGAGCCCAGCAGTCCGGCAGTCCCTCCTATTACACCGAGGATCAGGAAGGTGCGCATCCCCGCAAAGCGCGCCTCGGGTCCGCTGGCGTGACCGGACCACTGTCGCTCGATGCCTACGGCCAGGCCGATCAGCGCGGCGACGGCCAGCCGGAAGGCGGCGTCGAGCTGATCGGCCACCGGGGCAAGGAAATGGGCATCCATGCCGGATGATACCACCACCCGGGCGGGGCCGGTCCAGTTGCTGGCCGGAGATTCCGGAGTTGCTCAAGCCGCCCCTCGCAGCAGAGGGCCCACCCGGAACCCATCGCAAGGAGCCACGGCATGACCGACCCGGTACTCGGTGACCCGACCCAGGAACCCAAGAACACGGCCGCCCTGGTCTGGGTGGGCGCCTTCATCACGGCCTTCCTCGTGCCGGCGATCATCTTCGCCTGAAGAAGGATGACGAGTTCGTGCAGGATCAGTCCAAGGAGGCGATCAACTGGGCGATCACCGCCTTCCTGGGCTACCTGGCCGGCATGATCCTGATGATGATCCTGATCGGCTTGCTGGTGATCCTGGCCGTGGGCATCACCCACATTGTGGTGTGTATCCTCGGGGCGCTCAACGCTTCCAAGGGGACACGGTACCGGGCGCCGTTCGCGGTGCGGTTATTGAAGTAGGCGTGAGAGGTGAGACGCGAGACGGATGCATGCCGTCTCGCGTCTCGCGTCACGAGCAGTCGCCTTCGAGGTTTTCGCCTATTCCGGCACCAACTCCACCTTGATGCTGACTGGCGCTACCCCGCACACATCCCTGATAGCACGCAGCCCCGAACCCGAGAACGGGCGGTATCCATCTCGTTCGATGGTCAGCGTGTAGGTGCCGGGACGGTTCCAGGCCGCGCTGAAGGAACCCGGCACCAATCCAGTGTCAGTGACCTGCCAAGCGCTTGCCTGGAGCGAATCGACATAGTCTCCGTCGACCACTGCTCCGCGAAGCGGGCCATATAGGTGATCTCCAGTCTCGACATCGAATGGGGTCATCTCGACTGCGAATTGCCCTTCAATCGCGGGACAGAGCTGGTGCTTGCTCCCGGTCAGCTCCGTACAGGCCGACGTACTCAGGAACGTGGCCAGCGCCAATACCATTGACCCACGTACGCGAAACTCAGTTCTCACCGCCGCCACCTCCCCCTCCACAGACGGCAGCTGCCTGCGTGGAGCCACCTCCAGAAGGACCGAAACCAAGAAGTGCCGCTCCAGTACAGACTGGAATAGTCTGGACAGTGAGCGGCCCAATTCGCAGGTACTGCTGTTCTCTGGCATACATACTTACGGTCAGGGTATAGTCGCCAGCGTCGACCTGGATATCCCGAACCGGCGCCCCCCAGCCATACTGAACAACCCCCGGCTGATCGCTCCTCGTCACATCGAACCGTACCTGAATCGGGGCAATTCCCGCGGTGGTGTGAGCAGTCATGGTACAGAGGCCGGCGGTCGTAATGCCGGTTCCAGTACACCAATCAAGGTAGGTCACGCGAGGCTTCGCAGCAGCAGCATCTCCGAGCCTGATCTGACCAAACCCATAGAAATTGTTGTGTGGGGTGCCAGCTCCCGGGGGTTGATAGGCAGTCTCTACCAGCCGTGTGAGAGCATGCTGCTTCTGGAATCCCGCGGACAACAGGACCGCTATGGAGGCTGCCACGTGCGGTGTGGCCGCAGACGTGCCGCCAAAAACCTCTAGGTCCGTCCCACCTCCGCTCTGAATTCCGGTGGTCAGCACGTCAGTCGGCGCGGAAAAGAGGATGGCTGAACCATACTGGTAGCCCGCCTTGTACTGAAGATCCGTGCCGTATGCAGACACAGCAATTGTGCCCGGCGCTGTGGCAAACTTCGAAAGCGGATCCCCGGGGGCACATGGGTTCGGGGCAGTATGGATACCGTTTCCACCAGCCACCACAATCTTCATTCCGGCATTCGCCAGCTGGGCAAGGAGAATTGCCATCGATGTCAACACTGATCCGCCGCAAGAGCCCAGGCTCATGCTGACGACATCGATACTGTGGTTCCCAGCCCAGATCAACGCATCGTAGACCGCAGAATCGAGACATCCCAAACCAGGTGCACAAACACGGACAGAGTAAACCGTTGCGTCCGGTGCAACACCAAGCACTCCGATTGAATTATCGGTCGCTCCGATGACCCCCGCTGCCTTGGTGCCATGATCAAAAGGAGTGCCGTTCCAGCTTGCAGGCTCAGCAATACAAGATGCACCTGCGCCGAAATTGTCCCAGCATCCCGCGATGTTCAGATCTGGATGCGTCACATGGACCGCCTGATCCAGCACGGCCACCTTGACCCCCGCTCCACGGAACTGACGACCGTGAGCAACTGGAGCACCGATATCCATCATCCCCCATGGAATTGTCTGAGCAAGGAGCGGCGAAGAGTGCGCTCCGCCATTAGTATGACGCGGAGTCACCAAGGCTTCGGCCGGATAGAGTGGCGGACTACTGTCGACCTCGATGATCCGAACCCATGAAAGCCTCGAAAAGGCTTCGAGCTGGGTGCGAGGCATCGTAACCGCCGCTGGCCGAGTTCCATGGAATCTTGATGCATGCACAACACCGACTGATCGGAGTGCGCCGGTGCGCTCCGCTTCGGTTATGCTCTCCTCCACTACGTTGTAATAGATGGTAACATTGTCTACTGGATCCGCGGCCCTGATATCGCTACTTGCGAGAGATTCGGCTTCGGCATTGGAGGTAGGCAACTTGGGAGAAGTGGGAGTATCGTCACTTATTCCGCATGCCGAAACCAGCAGCAATTGAAAAACCGACAGGAGCAAGCCAGTCGGCGTCCGCGGTTGCCGAGTTTCGTGAACTGCGGTGAAACCAGGAGCGCCCCACTCGTGGTCGGCGAACACGTGCCGAATCACAGCCGAACAGCAGGATGGATCTGTCACGAAGGCCATATTCCTTTCCTTGCTGATCCGTCAGTTGCCATGCACACGCAGAGAGGAACCACAGACTCACCTCCCGAAGACCCAACGATCCCGAAACAAGTCACACGTGCACCACCTGCCGCCAGATTCCGGATGGCCTTGACGTTTCATGGCGAAACACGAACTTGTGGGGTACCAGTCGCACGGAAGTGCGATGCCACCCCTTCCGCAGGAAACCGGACAGAGATCTCAGGACCCTGGCCTCACACCCCCAGCAGCCGCCGGATGTCATTGCTGAACGCCAGGACCATCAGCGCCACCACCAGCAGCAATCCGACAATCTGCATGCCTTCGCGAATCCTGGTCGGGAGCGGTCGCCGGATGATCGCTTCGACCGCCAGAATCAGGAATGCGCCGCCATCGAGGACCGGGATTGGCAGCAGGTTGACCACTGCTAGGTTCACCGAGATCAGCGCCATGAATGCCAGCAGCGGTTCGATTCCGAGTTGTGCCGAGCGGGCCGCCATCTGACCGATCAGAATCGGGCCACCCACCTGCGACGAGTCGACCCGCCGGGTCAACAGCCCGCGCAGAGTCCGGAAAATCAAGCCGGCCGACGACCAGGTCGCGTTGTTGCCGGCTGCAATCGCACCACCGAGGCTGTACGATTCGTGCACCGTGGGCTGGTGCTGAATGACCCCGAGCCTGCCGATCAGTTCGCTGGTTGAATCCCCCGGCACCCGATGCTCCGCTCGCGGCGTGACCAGCACCTGCTGCTGGCTGCCGTCGCGGAAGAGGGTGAGTGTCACCTCGCGACCGCCGGCCGGTTCGATCCGGGCGGTGAAGTCGCTCCACCAGACAAGCGGCTCGCCGTCGAGGGCAATGATCGAATCGCCAACCATCAGTCCCGCTTCATCGGCGGCACTTCCTTCGACAACGCTTCCGATCACCGCGGCGTGCTGCGGCAACAGGGCCTGGGCCAGCTCGGCGCGCTCCACCAGTTGATCCCGGTGCAGCGGCAACCGGAACACATCGCCGTTTTCGAACGACATAACGACGGTGTCGCGGGTGCCGTTGGTGAGATACTCGCCGACATCATTCCACGACTCGACCTGCCGACCATCGATCGCCGCAACCGCCACGCCGAGCGGCGCTTCGGCAAGCGACTCGGCACCGGCCGGCAATGCCGCAGTCACCACCCGCCCCAGCCTGGTCTCGGGGTCGTACTCGCGACCATTCTTGAGCGCGAGTCCCACGAACACCAGCCAGGCGAACAACAGGTTGACCGTGACACCGGCCAGGATGATCACCATCCGCTGCCACACCGGTTTGGCCTCGAAGACCCGATCGGGCGGCACCACGGCGTTCTCTGCCCCGCCTTCGAGCACTCCGGCCGCAGGATCTTCCTCGCGCGACGCCATCTTGACGTAGCCGCCCAGTGGCAACCAGGCAATCGCCCATTCGGTCTCGCCGCGCTGGAATGACAGCCGCTTGATCGGCGAACCCATTCCCACCGCGAAGCGATGAACCCAGACACCGAACGCCTTGGCAGCCCAGTAGTGACCCAGTTCGTGTATGAAGACGAGGAAACCGAGTACCAGCAGCAGCACGACCACGGTAAACAACACGCTACCCATCAGATCGCCTCCGCGGCGTGGGCGCGGGCCGCGGCATCAGCCGCGCGCACCGCATCAAGGGAATCAGCCCGGCCAATGTCGTGACGACCCAGCGCCGCCTCGATCACTCCGGCAATTCGGCCGAAAGGTATCCGCCGCTCCAGGAACGCAGCCACGGCGATTTCGTTGGCCGCGTTGAACGCAGCCGGCGCAGTGCCACCCTGTCGCCCGGCGGCGATGCCGAGACCGAGCGCCGGAAAACTGTCGTGACGCACCGATTCGAAAGTGAGTGAGGCCGCCGCCAGCGGATCGAAGCGTCGAGCGCCACCGTCGTGGGCACGATCCGGATGGGTGAGTGCGTAAAGGATCGGCACTTCCATCGACGGGAACCCGACCTGCGCCAGCACGCTGGTGTCGGGAAACTCCACGAATGCGTGCACCACGCTCTGTGGATGCACGACGACATCGATTGCGTCGTAGGACAGGCCGAACAGGAAGTGGGCCTCGATCACTTCGAGTGCCTTGTTGGCCAGGGTGGCAGAATCCACGGTGATCTTGGCACCCATCGACCAGGTGGGATGATTGAGTGCCTCGTCGATGGTGGCAGTGGCCACCCGCTCGGCGGGCCAGGTGCGGAATGGACCACCGCTGGCGGTGAGGATGATCCGCGACATCCTGCAACGCTGCTCGGTTGCGCACTGCAGCACCGCACTGTGCTCGGAGTCGATCGGAACCAGTTCGCCGCCGCCCTCGCGTGCAGTAGCGAGCACCAGTTCGCCGGCCATCACGAGGGTTTCCTTGTTGGCCAGGGCCACCCGCTTGCCGGCGCGAAGCGCAGCAAGCGTGGCATCGAGTCCGGCCGCACCAACCACCGCGTTGACGACGATGTCGACGTCGTCCCTGGTGGCTGCTTCCACCAGGGTTTCCGCACCCCGGGCAAACGAATGCCCGTCCCGACCGTTGACCACCGCTGCATAACCGGGTTGCCAGCGATCCACCTGCTCCGCCAGCAGCGCCGAGTTGGAGCCCGCAACCAGTGCAACGGGACGAAACAGTTCGGCGTGTCGTGCCAGCACGTTCAGGGTGCTGGTGCCGATCGATCCGGTCGACCCCAGGATTGCCAGGCCCTTCACACCAACCCCGCCATTGCGTAGCAAAGTGCGGCAATCGGAATCACAAGGTAGAGCGCGTCGAACCGGTCAAGGATTCCGCCGTGTCCGGGGATCAGGTTGGAGGAATCCTTGACGCCGGCCTCGCGCTTGAACAGCGACTCTGCCAGGTCACCAAGCTGGCCCACCACCGACCACACCAGCGCCATCATCAGTGCGGCACCAAGCGACAATGTCACTCCGACCTGCGGGAATATCACCAACGCAAACAGCGGGGCCATCAGCACCCCCCCGATCAGGCCAGCGATGCCGCCCGACCTGGTCTTGCCGGGTGAAATCGACGGCGCGAGCTTCGGCCCTCCGATCGCCTTGCCACCGAACATCGCCGCGCTGTCGCAGACCCACACCACCACCAGCGGGAAGAACACCATCGCGGTGCCGGCCCACGAACTGGTGCCGTGGTGGCCGTGACGAATCGCCAGCAGGAACGATGGCAACAGCGAGGTGTACGCCACGCCGAACATCGTGATCGACAACGCAGCCAGTGGGGACTGGTCGCTTCGGCGCGCCAGCAGCAACCCGATCAACCACGCCACCAGCAGCAACGCGCCGAGATACGGCCACCAGTCGGCCATCCACTGTGCGAGGCCGGCGTCACTGATCACTGCATACACCAGCAAGGGCATTGCCCCAGCCACCAATTCGCCGTTGGGCCGGAGCGCCATCGTGCCGCTGCGCGCGGCCAGGTCATACAGCTCGCGCACCCCCAGCGCCGCGACCACGCCGAGCAGTGCGGCAAGCGGCCAGCCGCCCCACCACACCACCGCCACGGCCACCGGGATCGCCACCACGGCGAAGAGCACTCGTTGGGTGAGGTTGGATGCCATCGTCAGCTCAGGCGCCCACGCGGCCGAAGCGGCGTTCGCGACGCTGGTACTCGAGAATGGCCTTGTACAGTTCGTTGCGATCGAAGTCGGGCCACAACACCGGCGTCACGTACAGCTCCGCGTAGGCCGCCTGCCACAGCAGGAAGTTGCTGATCCGCATCTCGCCGCTGGTGCGGACCAACAGGTCGGGGTCGGGCCAGTTCGAGGTGTAGAGATTGGCCGCCACTGCGGCCTCGTCGATCTGCCCCGGATCCAGCTCGCCCCGGTGCACCTGCTCTGCCAGCAGCCGCGCCGCCCGGGCTATTTCCGCGCGGGCGCCGTAGGAGATGCAGACATTGAGTGCCAGCCGGGTGCCGTTGCGGGTGGCCTCCTCGATCCGGCGAACCGCGCCCAGCGACGAGGGTGCCAACCGGTCCAGATCACCGAGCATCCGGACCGCGACCCCTTCGCGCTCGAGTTCCTCGGCTTCGCTGGCGATGTACTCCTCGAGGAGCAGCATCAGCGCATCGATTTCCGCCGGCGGACGCTGCCAGTTCTCCTGCGAGAAGGCGAAGATCGTCAGCACCTCGACGCCGGCGGCCAGTGAGCCCTCGACGACCTCGCGCACCGACCGCGCACCGGCCTGGTGACCGGCGGTCCGTTCCAGGCCGCGCTCGCGAGCCCAGCGACCGTTGCCGTCCATAATGATGGCCACGTGCCGCGGGACAATTCCGCCCAGCCTGACCCGGTCGAGCCGGGATTCGGGATCGCTGGTCACACTTCGAGGACTTCGGCTTCCTTGGCCTTGAACAGCTCGTCGATCTGGCGGGTCGCTTCGTCGGTGTGCTTCTGCACTTCCTTCTCCGCGCGCGACTGCTCGTCTTCCGGGATCTTGTCGAGCTTCTTGATTCGCGACATCGCATCGGTGCGGGCCTGGCGAACCGCCACCTTGCCCTCCTCCGCCAGCTTGCCGCAGATCTTGACCAGTTCCCGGCGGCGCTCCTCCGACAACATCGGGAGCGGCACCCTGATCACGTTGCCCTGCGACTGCGGGTTGAGACCAAGCCCGGCGTCGCGAATCGCCTTGTCGATCACGTTGGCGAGCGACTTGTCGAACGGTTGCACCACCAGCATCCGGGGCTCCGGCGCCGAGACCATCGCGACCTGGTTGAGCGGCACGCTGGAACCGTATGCCTCGACCTTGACGAGGTCGAGCAGGGATGCCGACGCCTTGCCGCTGCGGATTCCGGAAAGTTCACGACGGGTGTTCTCCACCGCCTTCTGCATTCCGGTTCGGGACTGACTGACGATATCGGTTAGTGTCATCGCACCAGGGTGCCGACCTGCTCACCTGCGATGGCGCGGGCAATCTGGCCGGGCTTGTTGACGTCCAGGACCACGATGGGAAGCTTGTTTGCCTGGCAGAGGCCGAAGGCGTTGGCGTCCATCACCGCGTAGCCCTTGACCAGCGCTTCCTGGAAACTGAGTTCGGGGATGTGTCGCGCCGATGGATCCTTGCGCGGATCTGCCGTGAAGACGCCGTCGACGTTGGTGGCCTTGAGCACCACCTCGGCCTCCATCTCGAGCGCCCGCAGCACCGCGGCGGTGTCAGTCGAGAAGAACGGGTTGCCGGTGCCACCTGCGAAGATGACCAGCCGGCCCTTTTCGAGGTGTCGCATCATCCGGCGACGGATGTATGGCTCGGCCAGTGACTCCATCCGGATCGCGGTGAGCACCCGCGTCTCGACGTCGTTGGCCTCCAGCACGTTCTGCAGCGCCAGGGCGTTGATCACGGTGGCCAGCATTCCCATATAGTCGGCCGACACCCGATCGAGGCCCTGGGTCGATGCACTCGCACCACGCACGATGTTGCCGCCACCGACAACCAGCCCGAGCGACACGCCGGAAGCGTGGACGGCCTTGATCTGGTGTGCGAAGGTCTCGATCACCTGATAGTCGAGACCATTGCCCTGCGCTCCGGCGAGGGCCTCGCCGGAAAGCTTGAGCAGTGCGCGGCGGTAACCAGCCATCAGCTTTCGCCGACCTTGAACCGGACGAACGCCGCCACCCGGGCGCCCGGCACCTTCGCCACCAACTGGCTGATGGTCTGGCTCTCGTCCTTGACGAAGGCCTGTTCCATCAGCGCCCGTTCGCTGGCGAACTTGCGAACCTTGCCCTCGACGATCTTGCCCCGGATGGCCTCCGGCTTGCCCTCGGCGGCTACCTGCTCCTCGGCAATGCGACGCTCGCGCTCGATCATCTCGGCCGGGATGTCGTCCGCATTGACGGCGATCGGATCCGCAGAAGCGATGTGGAGCGCGATCTCGCGCGCCATTGCCACCGCCTCGTCGCCGTCGGCACCCTCGAGGGCGACCAGCACTCCGACCTGGGAATTGAAGTGGCGATATTCACCGATGGTGCCGCCGAGACGCGCGACACGCTTGAGCGAGATCGCCTCGCCGATGGTGCCGGAGGCCTGCTTCACGGTTTCCTCGACCGTCTTGTCACCGATCCTGGAGGCCAGGAACTGCTCCAGCGAGACACCCACCGGGGTGTTGGCCAGTGCGTGCTCGACCAGCGAACGCCCCAGTGCCTGGAACGAATCGTTGCGAGCGACGAAGTCGGTCTCCGAGTTGAGCTCGATCATCGCGGCACCGCTGCCGTCGGCCGCGCTCTCGATCAGGACCAGTCCCTCCGCCGCGTCGCGGCCAGCCCGCTTCTCGGCCTTGGCGATGCCCTTCTTGCGGAGGATCTCGCCGGCGAGATCCATATCGCCGTTGGCCTCCTCGAGGGCCTTCTTGCAGTCCATCATTCCGGCGCCAGTACGGCGGCGCAGTTCGGCAATGTCCTTGGTCGTGATCGTCGTGCTCATCGTGTTCCGCATTCCATCGTCAGAAGGTTCTGTGTGTGCAAACCGCCGCCGGGGGCAGATACCCCGCGGGCGGCGGCTCACTGAAACCGGCGGACGCCGACCTCAGTTGCTGGCGTCGCCCGTTTCGCCACCGGGAACCGCATCCGGCTTGAGCCGTGCGGCAATCACCTCGGGACGTGCCTTGCGCTTGCGGCGGGTGCGGCGGCGCTTGCGATCGTCGTCGCTGGCACCGTCCCCTTCGCCGGCCGAATAGGTCTCGGCGTCGTCGTCGATCGCCACCTCGCGCACCGGCATCTGGGCGCGAGCCTCGCGGATCGCATCACACAGCGCCGAGGTGAGCAGCGAAACCGACCGGATCGCGTCGTCGTTGCCGGGAATCGGCACCGTGATCGGATCGGGGTCGGCGTTGGTGTCGACGATCGCCACCACCGGGATCCCGAGGCGATTGGCCTCCTGGACCGCGATCTTCTCCTTCTTGGCGTCGACGACGAACAGTGCACCCGGCAGGCGGCTCATATTCTTGATGCCCTCGAGGTTGCGCGACAGCTTCTCGCGCTCGCGGGCGAACAGGAGCTGCTCCTTCTTGGTGTAGTTCTCGAAATCGCCCTCGGCCGAACCCTGCTCCAGGTCGCGCAGGCGACGGATCTGCTTCTTGATCGTCTGGAAGTTGGTGAGCGTGCCACCCAGCCAGCGCTCGGTCACCCAGTGCGCACCCGCGTTGCGGGCCTCGGCTTCGACCACCGTCTTGAGCTGCCGCTTGGTGCAGACGAAGAGAATGTTCTCGCCCTTGAGCGCGATCCCGTGCAGCAGCTCGCTCGCCTTGTTGAGCTGGCGAAGGGTCTTCTGGAGGTCGATCAGGTAGATGCCCGAGCGCTCGGCGAAGATGAACTTGCGCATCTTCGGGTTCCAGCGGCGGGTCTGGTGGCCGAAATGGGTTCCGGCTTCGAGCAGGTCCTGCAGGGTCGGCATTGCCACGAAAAAGTTGCTCCCGATTCTGGTTGTTCTCGGCCCGCCTTCACCTGGAAATCGCAACCCCGGAGGGCACCGGCGATCGCCATCGAGCGAGCTTCGTCTCCCGTTGCCACAGTGGCTCGGGGGTGAACTGCTGGCGCGCCCGCAGGCGCGCCCGGATTCAGCCTAGCGCTTGCTGAACTGGAACCGCTTGCGTGCCCCGGCACGGCCCGGCTTCTTGCGCTCGACCATCCGCGGATCGCGGGTGAGCAGTCCGGCCGCACGCAACTTGGTGCGGTGTGCCTCGTCGGCCTTGCACAGCGCCCGGGCGATTGCGTGCCGCATCGCACCGGCCTGACCGGTGACACCGCCACCGTCGACGTGCGCCTTGACGTCGTAGGCACCCAGCGTGTCGGTCGCGGTGAACGACTGCTGGATGTGCTGCACCAGCGACGGGCGCGGGAAATAATCGCCCAGGGTGCGACCGTTCACGTCCCACTTGCCGGTGCCGGGCACCAGGTAGACGCGTGCAACGCTCGTCTTGCGGCGGCCGACGGCCTGCCAACGAAGTGGATCAGTGCTGCTCATCAATCGGCCTTGGCAGTGGTTACGGCATACGGGGTCGGCTGCTGAGCCTCGTGCGGATGCTCAGCACCACCGTAGACCTTGAGCTTGGTGCGCAGCTTCTGGCGCGCCAGCGAGTTCTTGGGCAGCATTCCGAAGACTGCCTTCTCGATCACCCGGTCCGGATGCTTCTCGAGCAGCACGCCTGCCGGCGTGTGCGACTCGTGGCCCATATAACCGGTGTGCTTGAAGTAGGTCTTGCCCTCAGCCTTGTTGCCCGTGAGCTTGACCTTGGAGGCGTTGATCACCACCACGAAGTCGCCACCATCCATATGGGGCGTGAAAGTCGGCTTGTGCTTGCCACGGATCAACTGGGCCACGGCCGTGGCCAGACGGCCAAGCGGCACGTCGGCAGCATCGACCACGTACCAATCGTGGGCGATGTCGGTGGGCCGGGCGGTGAACGTCTTCATCTACTCTTCCTGTCGCGCAATCGGTCGGTCAGCGTTTCGGACACAGACCTCAAAGATACCCGCTGAAACCGCCTGCCGTCAACGGCTTCCGGGCGCTCGGCCGGTCGGGAGGCCCGCCCCCGGCCGGTCGGCGCTCCCCCGACCGGACTCAGCCGGGCCACATCGTCGAGAAAATACCGGCCGTCAGCAGCCCGTAGACCACCCCGTCGATGCTGCCCTTGACCGTGGCGACCAGGTCCCGGGCGTGCCAGATGTGGGTCTGCCACAGCCCGACGGCGTAGGCAGCCGAGGCGAACAGCGCCACCAGATGGAACACCGCCTTGCCGCTGCTGCCCGGTGGCAGCGCCGCCCCGGCCGCCAGGGCGGCCAGCGCCGAGACCACCAGGGTGACGCAGAACCATTTGGCCAGCGGCGCACCCATCTGGAACTGGCCGTTGGGCCGCACCGTCAGGGTCAACACCGGCCCCTCGTCGAGCTTGGCGATGAACTCTGGATTGCGGAACTCGGCGGTGCTGGCCGGCCGGGGAACCGAATACTCCCCCGGAGCGAGGTCGAACGGCCGCAGCGCAGCCCGCAGTTCGTCCTGCCTGGGCGGCGCCGGGAACTCCTTGTGGTGCCAGGGAAGGACAGCGTTGAGCAGGGCACTCACGATGAACACTGCCACGCTCGACAGCAGGATCGGCAGCAGCAATTGCCCGAAGGTGGTCATCTTCTCTCCAATGAGGTGGACAAGATCGGATTTTCCGGAGGCGACCAAAGGCTACACCCCTGAACGTCGAGCGGAAGGGGCACCCTTCCCTCACGGCCGCCACTCGCCAATCTTTGATGACGTGCCGACTCCCTGTTCCAATCTGCAATTCCACCTGTCCAGCCGGACCGAGCCGACCTCGTGAGCGCGCGTTGGAGTGACGTCGAGCGCGACGTGTTGATCATCGGCAGTGGCTTTGGCGGTGCTGCTGCGGCCCAGGCACTGGTCGCCGCCGGGCGTCGCGTCACCCTGGTCGAACGGGGCAACTGGGTCACCAGGGGTGAGGAGAGCTGGCTGCCGGATGCAGTGGGCGGCCTGAGCCGCTGGTTCCACACCGACACCGGCTGGAACGACACCGGCCACGCCAGGCCGCACCCGGTGGGCACCTACTTCTGTGTCGGCGGGCCGTCGGTGTTCTACGGCGGCGTGTCGCTGCGGTTCCGCGAGGCGGATTTCGAGCCGCTGCCGGAGATCGACGGCGACTCCGGTGCCCGCTGGCCGTTCGACTATTCCGAACTCGAACCGTGGTACGGCGAGGCGGAACGGATGATCGGCGTCGCGGGCACGGCGGGAATCGATCCCACTGAGCCCTACCGCTCGACGCCGTACCCGCTCGAACCGCTGCCACTTGCGTCAGTCTCGGAACGGATCGCCGCGGCGGCTCGACAGCACGGGCTCAACCCGTTCCCGCTGCCCCTGGCAATGAACACCGGCAGGACAACCGGCCGCGAAACCTGTGTCGCGTGCGGCAACTGCGACGGCTTCGCCTGCGCGATCGAAGCCAAGAACGACCTGGCCACTGCGGTGATCCGGCCGCTGCTCGGCAAGGGGCTCGACCTCCGCACCGGCATCGCGATCACCGCACTGGAAACCGACGGCCATCGCATCACTCGCGCCGTGGGTGTCGACACCGCCACCGGCGAAAGCCGCAGCTTCGTCGCGCCATTGGTGATCCTTGCCGCGGGTGCGCTCGCGACACCTCACCTGCTGCTGGCATCCGGCCTGGAACGACTCAATCCGGCAGCGAACGCGGTGGGCCGCTATCTCACCCGTCATCGCAACGAAATCCTGCTCGGCATCTTCGCCAAACGGCCCGACCCCGACCACACATTTCACAAGCAGCTCGGCATTCACGATTTCTATTTCGGTGACCCGAGCGCACCCGGTCGACTGGCCCGGGCCGGTGGTATGCAGCAACTGGCGACGCCACCGATTGCGCTGGCACGCGACGGACTCCCCCGGCTGCTCCGTCCGCTGGCGGGATTCGTCGATCACCTGACCGGATTGCTGCTGATCGCTGAGGACCAACCCCGAGAGTCCAACCGGGTGGAACTGGGGTCGGGCCGTGACCAACTCGGGATGCCGACGCTCGAGGTGACCCACCGCTACGGCGAGCACGACCTCGAGGCCGCGGCACTGCTCCGCCGCCAAGCCCGCAGGATCCTCCGCAGCGCCGGCGCAGTCTGGGTTTACCGCCACATAATCGACACCTATTCGCACGCGCTCGGCACGGTGCGGATCGGCCCCGATCCGGCCACTTCGCCGCTCGACGCGCAGCATCGATTCCGGGGCCTGGACAACCTTTACGTCACCGACGGCAGCGCCCTGCCCCGCTCCGCAGGGGTCAATCCTTCGCTGACGATCGCTGCGATGTCGCTGCGGGCAGCAGCGGGGATCGTGGCTGACAACACCGTCGCCACAGCACGAATGGAGAGTGATGCCTGAACCGCTGATGTTGGCCTTCCTCGGCTGCGGCCGGATCACCAGCCGACACGCACGCACACTGGCCAGGCAGGCCGACACGGTGCGCTGCCGGTTTGCGAGTCGCGATGCGGCGCGTGCCGCCGAGTTCAATCGGTTGCTCAAGGGGAGCGGCAGTTACGGCAGTTACGATGATGCGATCGCCGCCGCAGATGTCGACGCGGTCGTGATCGCAACCCCGCCGGACCAGCACTTGTCGCTGGCGCTGAAGGCGCTGGCCGCCGGTCGGCACGTGATCATCGAGAAGCCGGCCTTCCTGCGAGCCGCCGACGCCGATGCGGTACGAGACGCTGCCTCGCGGGCCGATCGGCTGGCACTGGTCGCGGAGAACTACCACTACCGACCGTTGCTGCGCGTGGTGCGCGCGCTGATCGAGGAGGGAGTGATCGGCGAGCTTCGACTGGTCCAGCTCGACGCAGTCAAGTTGCAGTCAGCCCCCAAGTGGCTCGACGGCGCGATGCCTGGCGCGCTCTGGGAGGGCGGCATCCACTGGGTTCACTTCCTCGCCCAACTGGATGGTGGCATCACCCGCGTCGAGGGCTTCCGGCCGGGACCGGCAACCGAACCCGAGCGGACGATGCTTATCGCGGCGACACTGGGGAGCGGAGCCGCCGCCACGCTGGCTTATTCGTGGGAGGTGCCGAGCCCGTTGCGCGGACTCCGGATGTCACACTGCTATGGCACTCGCGGCGTGATCGCGTTCGAGAGCAACGGCTTGTTCGTGCGGACCTCGGGAGCGCGCAACCGGGTCCACCTGCCGGGCTTCCGCGACATCAGCGGTTTTCGCGCGATGTGGACCGATTTCATCGCTGCACTGCGGGGCGATCACCCCGCCTCGATGACGCTCGATCTGGCCCAGCGCGACCTGGCGCTGGTGGAACTTGCCTATCAATCCGCCGCGCCAGCGGCCTCAACGGAGGGATGATGCCACTTGGAGCCGCGCTGCTCACCGGCCTGCTCGCGGGAGTCCACGCCTCGACCTGGGGTATGTACAAGGACGCCCCGCACGAGGGATTCACCTGGCGGACCTGGTTCCGCAGCACCATTGTCGCCACCATCCTGGCGCCGGTGCTGGCGCGCATCTTCGAGATGCCGTTCGACGGACCGGGCGACCTGGTCGTGTTGTTCGGCGTGACGTACGCGTTCGAGCGCGGCACTGCGGAGATCTACAAGACCTTCATCCGGGTAGAGGATCAGTCCAAGTATTTCATCCCGATGCAGCTCTCGGTGTTCGGCAAGCCGGTGGAGAGTCGCGGGATGCGGTTGCTGGTGGGAGCCGGCTACGTCGCGGTGTTGCTGGCGGTGATCGCGCTGGTGTCGTGGATCGACGAGAGCCGCACCACGCCGCTGCCGCTGATCGCCACCCTGTTCATAGCCAGCGCGTTCGGCTGGATCTCGGCGTTCGGCGGCGCGTGGAAGGATGCCCCGCTGGAGGGATTCCAGACGCTCAAGTTCTTCCGCAGCCCGGCGATGGCGATGGCATTCGCATATCTCACCACCCTGCTCACCGACCGGTTGCTGTTCATCACCCTCTGCGCAATCGGCTACACCATCGCCACCACCGAGAGCTACAAGACCTTCTTCCGGCTGCACGTGCCGCGCGGCAAGTTCCAGGGCAAGCCGGTGCTCTACCCCGAGATCCTGGAGTGGCGCAAGCGGTTCGTGCCGCTGTACGTCTCGATCTGGCTGGTTGTGGTGGTGGCGTGGGTCTGGGGAATCATCGACCGCGCCTGAGCGGATCCGGCGGTTCAGCCACCGCTGCGAAGTGAATCCAGGGTGCCCGACGAGCGGACCTCGACCGACAGGTTGAAGGTCCGCTCTTCGTTGGCCTTGAGGGCACCCACCCCTACCAGTTGTCGGGCGACCTCCTCACCCTTCTCGTTGACCACCGTCACCAGCACGGTGTACTCCCAGGCCTCGCCGCCTTCGGGGTGGCGAATCTTGCCCTCGACCACCAGTGGCGACGCGGTGGCCGAGGCGCGCGCGGCGGCACCCGCCTTGGGATCAAAGCGGAGGTGATGCCGGCACGCCGGGCACACGCTCGAACTCTCGAGGATCGTGGCCCGGCAGTGCGGACAGGTGCGGGTGGCACCGGGAGTTCCCGGGCGGACCGAAGTCACGCGGCCGGACCGCTCCGTTCGCCGCCCTTGGCGCCGCGCTCATCCCAGCCGAACTCCGCCTGGCCCCGCATCCTTGAACCGGCGGCCACGGTGAGCGAACCGGCCTTGAGGTCGCCGTTGAGGACGCCCGATTCGAGCAGTTCGACCCGCGAGGCGGCGTCGATGTTGCCCTCCAGCTCGCCGGCAATGGTCACCGTGTTGGCGCGCACCCCGCCGGTGACCTTGGCACCCACCTCGATGGTGAGGTTGCCCTGGACGTGGATGTCGCCCTTGAAGCGACCGGCGATCCTCACGTGACCGGCACCCTCGATCTTGCCCTCGATGGTGAGATCGGCGGCGATCAGCGACTCCTTGGCCGCGCCGGCCGGGGGGTTGCGGCGAACCGGCTCGTCGGGTGGGCTCATCGGGCGGGGCGCTTCCTTGGTGGCGACGGACTCCTGGGAACCGGTGGCCACGTCCTTCTGATCCTTCCAGATCGGCATCGTGCAGACTCCTGTGGGATGGGACAGCGGGGATTTGCCAAGTCGAGACGGCGGCCCAGCGATCGCGATCGCGGTGCGATCCGACCAGCGCCCCGTGCGCCCCGTGTTGCGGACACCTGCAAGAAAACCCGCTTGGCGCAGGCCGCAAGGGAGGCAGCGACGACGGCCGCCTCCCCGAGCGGGGAGACGGCCGCCATCCACTGCAGATATCGGCAGCCCTCAGTTGAACATATAGCGCAGGCCGATCTGGAACCGGAAGACGTCATTGGTGCCGGCCGTCTTCTCGAAGGTCTTGTTCATCAACTGGCCACCAACCGCGCGGAGGCGATACTGCAGCTCGCCGTCGCCGTTGGTCGACGGATTGGTGAGCGGCGTGTTCGACACCATCCGGTTGCCGATGCCCCAGTTCTTGTTGAGCAGGTTGGTGAAGTTGAGAATGTCCAACCGGATCTGGGCCCGGTTCAGCTTGCTGCCGATCATCGCACCCAGCTCCTGCGAGATGCTCAGGTCGGCGCGCCACACCATCGGCAGGAAAACTGCACCGCGCTCGGCGTACTCGCCACGGTGCGCGCTGAGGTACTTGTCCTGCTCGATGTAGGCATCCCACGCCGCGGCCTGTTGCTCCGCGGTGTAGGTGGTGCCGCTCGAGGTGTACTCCTGGAACCGCATCTCCGACTGGTCGCGCGGGATGTAGATCAGGTCGTTGCTGCCGCCGTCGCCGTTGGCATCACCCGAGAAAGTGTAGCTGGCGTTGCCCTGGGTGGCGCCTTCGAGGAACAGTGCGATGGTGGTGGCACCGATCGGCAGGAAGTCCTTGCGGTACGACAGAGCGGTGAAGAAGCGGTGCCCCGGCGAGTTGGCCGAGAAGCCCACGCCCGGATTGTTGGGGTCGTTCGAGTGGGCGTTGTTGCTCCAGCTTCCGAACGCGATCGAACCCGGGTCGATGGTGTTCTTGGCCTCGCCATAGCTGTAGGCAACCTTGGCGTAGAGGCCGTTGTCGAACGCACGCTCCAGCGAACCGGCGATGTTCCACGACTTGCCGACGTTCTGGTTGCTCATCACGATGGCGTTGTCGATGTTGTCGTTGATCCGGCTGGCATTGCGACTGGTCCAGCGACGGCGCTGGTCCGGGCCTGCAAAGGACGCATCCGGCGTATCGAGGTTGGCATTGATGTAGTAGATGCCGTTGACGTCCTTGTTGTACATAAACTCCGCCGTGCCGACCCAGCGACCCAGCCGCTGGTCGATCGCCACGTTGGTCCGCCACACCTGCGGGAACTTGAAGTCGAGGTCCGTGAACGCCAACTCGTATTGACTGGCCGGCTCACCGGTCACGTTGGTCGGCTTGTAGTGGTCGATGTCCGGATTGAACGGCCGCGCGTTGGTGTCGTCGACCCGCTCGAAGCCGGTCAGCATCCCGTTGGCGCCGATCTGGTTGGAGATCCACACATATGCCGGCCGGCCGGTGAACACCCCCGTGCCGCCACGGAACTGCGTCGTGCGGTCACCCTTGACGTCCCAGTTGAAGCCCAGGCGCGGGGAGAGGTGCAGCTTGGCGCCCGGCAGCTCCTCGGTCGAGTAGTGGACGGTGTTGCCGTCCTCGTCGCGGAAGTCGAGTGCCGGAACGTCCTCGTTGAACAGTCCGGTCTCCTTCCACTTCGGTACGTCCACCCGCATACCCGCCGTCACCGTGAGGTTGTTGGTGGCGCGCCACTCGTCCTGGGCATACAGGCCGGCGTAGAACACCTCGGTCGGCTGCACCGGCTCGGTCATCCCCGGCACGTTTGCCCAGCGGACCTGGAACCGCTCCAGCTCCACCGGCGAGGTGGTCCGGTTCGGGTTGGCCAGGTAGTCGTTGGCGTCGGTGTAGAAATCGTCGAGCGAGTTGTACACGTACACGCTCTGCGACCCCGGGAAGAACACGTTCTCGGCCTTGTACAGCTCGGCGCTGACGCCGAAGGTGAGGTCGTGCCGGTTGCCGAAGATGGTGAAATTGTTCTGGAACTGCAGCGAGTTGTAGCGGAGCTGGTTGCTCGGCGTGAACGGGTCGGTGCCGAGGTTGATGTAGTTGACACCGTCCTTGAGGATGTCGATCACCGGGAACACGCCCGCCTTGGGCTCGCGCGACTCGTCGTGGTCGGTGTAACCGACGATCAGGTTGTTGGCCATATTGGCCCCGACCGAGAGGTTCCATTCACCCACCAGCGAGCGGATGTTCTCCAACTGGCCGTAGCCGGAGTTCTCGAAGCTCATTGCGTTCTGGTTGGTGCGGCGGCTGCCGAAGCCCAGCGACGACGAGTTGGAGACCAGGTTGTCGGTCACCGCGTCGAGGTGGGTGTAGCGCAGCGAGAACTTGCTCCGGTCGCTGGCGTTGAAGTCGATGCGACCCAGGAAGCGGGTCGACGGCGTGGCATTGCTGTAGCCGGCATACGGACCAGTCTCGTACCCGAAATTGTCGCGCACGAAGTCCGAGATCTGCTGCAGGTCTGACTCCAGCACGCGGGTCACGCCACCGTCGATCGGTTCGCCTCCGCGGTTGGCGCGGAAGGTGGTGCCGGGAGCAGACAGCTCGTCCTTCTCGTAGTTGGCGAAGAAGAACAGCTTGTTGCGGATGATCGGGCCACCCAGCCGGGCGCCGATCTGCGAGTAGCTGAACTCGCCCGGATCAAAGGGGTTGTCGCCGGCCTTCTTGCCGACCATCGACTCGTTGCGGAACTGGTAGTAGAGCGAACCGGTGAACTCGTTGGTGCCGCTCTTGGTCACCGCGTTGACGCCGGCGCCGACGAAGTTGCCCTGGCGCACGTCATACGGGGCGATGTTGACCTGCATCTGCTCGATGGCGTCGAGCGGAATCGGCGCCACGCCGGCAGTGACGCCGGGTGCGTTGCGGAGTCCGAACGAGTTGTTGAAGTAAGCGCCGTCGATCATGATGTTGTTCATCCGGCTGTCCTGGCCGGCGAACGACGAACCGTTCCCCTGCGGCGTGAGCCGGGTGAGGTCGGTGATGCTGCGCGAAATCGTCGGCAGCGTGTTGAGCAGCTCCTGGTCGATCTGGGTCGATGCACCGGTGCGCGTCGACGAGAACGAGCCGCTCTGCGCAACTGCGGTGAGCTCCTGCAGTTCGACCGCAGTGGTCTGCATCGTGAACGACAGTTCGGAGGCCACACCCAGCGAGAGGTACACACCCTCCTGGACCGCCGGCTCGTAACCGATTGCGGTGGCAGTGACGCGATACGGACCACCCACGCGCATACCCGGAATGGTCACCCGGCCATCGGCACGCGAGGTGCCGATATAGCTGGTGCCGGAAGGCTCGTGCAGCGCGTTGATGCGCGCGCCGGCGATCGGCGCGCCGTTGGCGCTGCGCACGAGGCCACGAACGGATGAGGTCGTGACGCCCTGCGCCGAGACCGGCGCGGGAACCACGACCAGGAACGCCGCAAACAGCGCACAAACGCCGAGCAGCCACTTCATTGAAGACCTCCCGAACGGGATTCAGGGAATTGACCACCAACCCGGTCCCCACCGACGGCAGGGCCGGATCGGGGGCAAATCTACGGCCTCTTGCCGGACCGGCAAGCGGTACAGCCCGCCGTGACCGAAGGGTTACCGATCGGCGCTCTCCAGGATCGCCAGCACTTCCACGTGGGCGGTCTCGGGGAACTGATCGAATCCAGTCACCGAGCCCAGCTTCCAGCCCTCGCCCAGGACCCTGATGTCGCGGGCAAGCGTGGCCGGGTCGCACGAGATGTAGGCGATCCGGACTGCCCCGCTCCGCCCCATCGCGACCACCGCCTCGGCGGCCATTCCGGTCCGGGGCGGGTTTGCAAGCACCACCTCGGGGGCCGGCAGCCCGGCCACCAGCCGGGCCACGTCGCCGGCGCGCCGATCAGGGCCGGCGGGGCCCAGCCTGGTTGCCAGCTCGACGGCCAGCGGGTCCAGCTCCACGCTGCTCACCCGGCAGCCCGCCGCGGCCAGCAGCGCGGTTGTCTCGCCGATGCCGGCATACAGATCCCACGCCATCGCTTCAGGAGCCACGCCGTCCAGAAGGGCCTCGACCGCCCGGCGCCTGATCACCTGCGCCATCGCCGGGTGTACCTGCTCGAATACCGTCGCCGGCCACCGGGTGTCGTTCCCCGCCACCGACCTCGGGACACCGTCGGCCGGGTGCCACCACACCACCGTACCCGCCGGCATCCGGGCCGCGAACTCCTCGGCATCGGTCCACGCCTGGTCGCCGCGGGTGCGCACCAACAGGTGTCGGCCGGCCTGGCCGTCGAGCCGCAACACCACCTGTTCGGCATCGGGCGGCAGCAACGCGCGGGCACCGCGCAACTGCTGGTGCAGCGCATCCAGTCGCTGATCCATCAGCAGGCAGCGCCGTACCTCGAACACGCTGCCGGCCTCGGACAGCCGGTGGAAGCCGATCACCCCGTCGCTCACCGTGAAGGTGACCTTGGTGCGATAGCCCAGCGATGCGGGTGCGGCGATCACCTCGGGATCAGCAACCTCGAGCCTTGCGATCCGTCGCAAGGCGTCGCCGATGATGCGCGACTTGACGCTGCGCTGAGTGGCGAGGTCGAGATGCATCAACTGGCAGCCACCGCAGCGATCGGCCACGTAGTGCGGGCACGGCACCGCGGTGCGGCCCGGCCCGGCGCTGAGCAGTTCCGATGCGCTTGCGCGGGCGTAACGGCGATACATCCTCACATCGCGAAGGCGCACCTCATCGCCCGGAGCGGTGCGCGGCACGAACACCGTGCGGCCATCCGACAACGTCGCGACACCGTCGCCACCGTTGGCGATCGAGCGGATCCTGACGACTTCGTTGACCGCCGTCATCGGCAGCCACGAGTGAAGTCGCGCCCTGACGTGTGCGGTGAGGTCGAAATCACTGGCGCGAGCAGGAAGCGATCGCGGGCAGGTCTGGTGAGCGAGTGTCGCTCGTGAGCAGGGTGCTGCAGAGATCGCGATTGCGGCGGGCGGCCAGATCGTACACGTCGCGCGCCGCCTCGGTCCACACTGATCCTGCCAGGCCGGTGATGCCGAACTGGTGAACCGTGAGGCGAGGGGTGTCGCTGTCGACGGCGTGATCCACGCCGGCAGCAAGCACCAGCCTGAGCGGCTGCCAGTCGATCGCCGGTGAGGTGAGCGAATCAACCGTGGGCGTGAGGCACAGCGGCCGCCGACCGGTCACCTGCAGCAGCGCCTCGGGCAGCGTCGCCTCGATCGGCACCCCCAGTTCCTCGGCCATCCGCACCCGGTAGCGCGGGTCCCAGGTGTAGAGGTCGGGTCGCAGCAGCACCTGGGCGGAACGGCTGTCGCGATCGAGCAGCCAGCGACCCCACACCGCCGCCGTCTCGACCAGCGAGCCGGTCACCATCACGCCGTTGGCCGGGCAACTGGCCAGCAGGTTCTCTCCCAGTTCGGCCAGCACCGGTGGCAGCGGCAGCTCATCGGCACCCAGCGGCAGCCGCTTGACCGCATCCCAGCCATCGGACTCGAACTGGAAAGTCGCCCGCTCGACCGCGACCATCACCCGGTACACCGTGCCGCTGTCGGCCAGCAGGTGCTGGGCCTGTTCGAAGGCGGCACCAGCGAATTCCAGGATCACGCTGCCGTCGGTCTCGCCCTCGTGACCGGTGCGATGCCAGCGGCGGGCGTCGTCGAGGTGGATCCGGCCAAGGTAGTGCCAGGCCCTGCCATCGGTGGGATGCTCCGAGAGCCAGCGACCCAGCAGGTCGGCGGCGTCCTTGCGGCGACCATCACGGAGCAGCGCCTCGGCAAGTGACATTGCCGAGTTCCCGGCTGAGACCGGACGCACGACGCGCTGGTGCTGGGCGGCCAAGGGCAGCGTGCCCAGAACCACGGCGGCGAACGCGAGATTGCGGATGTTGCCGAGGACCATCACGATTTCCTGGCTGGACCTTAGTGAGAGCCGGGAGACAGACTCAAAATAGCGGATGGGCGGCGCAAGGGACAGTCAGAGCCCAAACAGAA
>CBFGRM010000028.1:0-24052 GCA_965651205.1 uncultured bacterium | reverse complement strand
AACGGGCGGGGCGTGCCCCGCCCCTACGGGATCCGGACCGAAACGCGCAGGGATACGCGTACGGGACCAACGGGCGGGGCGTGCCCCGCCCCTACAATATCCGGACCGAAACGCGCAGGGATACGCGTACGGGACGAACGGGCGGGGCGTGCCCCGCCCCTACGCCGACCGGCGCATTGTCCGCCAGATGAAATACACCGGTACTCCGGCACCGATGATCGCAAAGGTCACCAGCGTGTCGCGCGGTTCGGTGATCACCGCGTTGCCGATCATCGCGAACGACGCGACCAGGAACACTATCGGCGTCCACGGATAGCCCCGGACCCGGTACGGGCGCACCGCGTCGGGGAGCTGCTTGCGGAGCCGGAACACGCCCAGGACCGCCAGCACGTAGAACGGCCAGGTGCCCAGCACGAAGCGGCCCGCCAGTTCGGCGAACGAGTTCTGCAGCACGAACAGGATGCCCAGTGCCGCTGCGACCCAGATCGCCACGGAGGGGGTCTGGAAGCGCGGTGACACGCGGGCCAGCACCGGGAAGAACAGGCCCCGGTCGGCCATCCCGAAGAACACCCGCGGGCCCGACATCATCGAGCCGTTGGTGGAGCCGAAGCACGAGAGCATCACGATTGCGCTGATGATCGCGGCACCCGCGGCTCCGAACAGCGGAATCCTGGCTGCCGCCTCGGCCGCCACCAGCGGCACCCCGGCCATCTCGGTGACCGGCACGAGATAGAGGTACGCGGCGTTGATGAACAGGTACAGCAGCACGATCGCCACTGCGCCCAGGATCAGTGCCCGGGGCAGGTTGCGGCCGGGCTCCTTCACCTCGCCACCGATCTGGGCCAGGTTGCTCCAGCCGTCGTAGGTCCACATCACCAGGATCAGTGCGGTGAGGATCGCCGAGGTGGTGACTGCGGTGGCCGGTTCGGCGGTGATGTTGCCGAGCGACCCCTGGCCGAAGCCGAATGCGAACAGGCCCAGCCCCAGAATCGCGCCGTACTTGAGCACGGTGGTGACATTCATCAGTGCCGCCGCGTAGCCCACGCCGAGCCAGTTGAGCAGCGCGATGACGAAGATCGTCGCGGCAGCCACGTAGCTCTGTGCAGCGTCGCTCATCGGGACGAAATGCCCCAGATACTCGGCGAAGATCATCGAGATTCCGCCCACCGCCGAGGCTCGGATCACCGTCAACTCGGCCCAGCCGTACACGAACGCCGGAAACGGCCCCCACGCCTCGGCGATGTACGCCAGGATGCCCCCCGAGCGCGGGTACATCGCCGCCAGCTCGGCGATGGTGAGCGCACCGGCCAGGGTGATCAGGCCGCCGATCACCCACACCAGCAGGAACGCGCCGGGTGCACCCAGCGTCCCGGCGATCTCGCTCGGGACCCGGAAGATGCCGCTACCGATGGTGATGCCGACCAGGATGAAGGCGGCGCTCCACACGCCGAGGGTGCGTGGCAGGCGCTCGTCCTGGCCGGCGGGGATGTCGGACATCGAGACTCCTGGGCTGAAATGCGAGGATGAGATTGAGGCAAGCGGCTGCCCGAACTTGAGAGGCACGGTCCGGACGGGTATTTTCAGGCTTCTACAAAATGGGCCTCCGGGCCCGGAAGGGCCAGATGTCCGACGTCGTCCGATCCGAAGCAGCCAGTCGTTCCATCCTCGCCGACCTGGTGACGCTGACCAAACCCCGGATCATCTCCCTCCTGCTGGTCACCACCATCGCCCCGATGTTCATCACCCCGGCCGGGATGCCGTCGCTGGCGCTGATCGGCTGGGTAACCCTGGGCGGCTACCTGATGGCCGGCGGAGCCAACGCCATCAATATGTGGTTCGACCGCGACATCGACGACAAGATGACCCGGACCAGGACCCGGCCGATCCCGTCCGGCCGGATGCCCGCCCCGGCGGCGCTCGCCTTCGGGATCGGCATCGGCGCGATCGCGTTCGCGATCTTCTGGTATATGGTCAACCCGCTGTCGGCCTGGCTGGCACTGGCCGGCCTGCTCTTCTATGTGCTGATCTACACGATGTGGCTCAAGCGGTCGAGCCCGCAGAACATCGTGATCGGCGGTGCGGCCGGCGCGTTCCCGCCGCTGGTGGGCTGGGCCGCAATGACCGGCTCGCTCGACCTCGGCGCGCTGTACCTGTTCGCGATTGTGTTCTACTGGACCCCGCCGCATTTCTGGGCACTGGCGCTCAACAAGACCCGCGACTACGGCAACGCCGGGGTGCCGATGATGCCCAACGTGCACGGCATCCCCGAGACCAAGCGGCAGATGCTGCTTTACACGCTGATGCTGGTGCCGCTCACGGTGATGCCGGCGATCGTCGGCATCTCGGGCGTGTTCTACGGCGTGGCCGCAACCCTGCTGGGTCTCCGCTTCCTGCACCTGTGCTGGGTCATCCTGCGCGAGGATGGCGTCACACCCACCACCTGGAAGCTGTACAAGTATTCGCTGTCATACCTGGCGCTGCTGTTCGTGGCGATGGCGGTGGATCGCTGGGTCCCGTTCGGACAGCCCGAACGACCGGCCCGCTACATCGTTCTCGACGAACCGGGTGAATTGATCCCGCTCGGGAACGGCTCGACCGCCGGGCACGAGGGCCACTGAGCTGAGCGCGCCGAGGCGGCGCCCCCCTTCCCCCAAGCCGCTGCTCCGGCTCTGGCCGCGCATCCGTCCCTGGCGGGGCGGCCTGGCGATCGCGATCATCGCGCTGGTGCTGTCGTCTCTCCTGGCACTGGCGTTTCCGCTGGTAGTCCGCTTCCTGCTGGACGCCGCCTTCGTCGCGCGCGATGCCGGCCTGCTCAACCGGATCGCGCTGGGACTGCTGTTGCTGTTCGCCGTCTCCGCAGTGCTCAACTACATCCAGACCTACTGGCTGTCGGCCACCGGCGAGCGCGCCGTGGCGGGGATCCGTCGCGAACTGTTCGGCAAGCTGCTGGAGATGCCGCCGGGATACTTTGCCGACCGGCGCACCGGCGAACTCACCTCGCGCCTCACCGCCGACATCGGCCTGCTGCAGGGGATCCTGTCGCACCAGCTCGCCGAGGGCGCCCGTCAGGTACTGGCACTGGTGGGTGGCGTCACCGTGCTCACGCTGATGCAGCCGCGGCTGATCCTCACCGCCCTGGCGGTGGTGCCCCTGGTGGTCGGTTCTGCGATGTTCTTCGGGCGCCGGCTCAAGCGGATCACCACCGGAGTGCAGGACGAGCTGGCAGAGTCCACGGCCGCCGCAGAGGAGGCGTTCAGCCACATCAGGGTGGTGCAGGGTTTCGTGCGCGAGCCGTGGGAACGCGAGCGTTATGGCGACCGGATCGGCCGGGTGGTGGGCGTGGCGATCCGGCGGGCGCGGGTGCGGGCGCTGTTCTTCGGCGCGATAACCTTCACCACCTTCGCCGGGGTCACCGCCGTGCTGTGGACCGGCGGCCGTCTGGTGCTGTCGGGCGAGCTGACGCCGGGCGAGATGGTTTCCTTCCTGCTCTACACCGTGAGCATCGCGGCGGCGATCGGGGCGTTGGCGTCGTTCTTCACGGCTTACCAGGAGGCGGTGGGCGCGGCGGAGCGGGTGTTCGACATTCTCGAAACCACGCCGCCAATCGCTGACCCCGTCGACCCGGTGCCGCTGCCAGGGCCGGTGCGGGGCGAGGTGGTGTTCGACGACGTGGTATTCCGCTATCGCAGTGACGATGCAGATGCACCGCCCACGCTCGATCGTTTCTCGCTCCGGATCGCGCCGGGCGAGGTGGTGGCGCTGGTGGGGCCATCGGGTGCCGGCAAGACCACGGTGGGGTCGTTGCTGCCGCGGTTCTGGGATATCGAGTCGGGCGTGATCACTCTCGACGGCGTCGATGTTTCGCGCCTGAGACTGGCCGAGTTGCGGGGCGCGGTCGGGGTGGTGCCGCAGGAGCCGGCGCTGATGAGTGGCACGGTGCGCGAGAACATCGGCTATGGCCGGGAAGGCGCCAGTGATGCCGACATCGAGGCCGCGGCTCGGGTGGCCAACGCCCACGACTTCATAGTCGCGCTGCCGGAGGGTTACGACACCCGGGTGGGCGAGCGGGGAGTGAAGCTGTCGGGCGGCCAACGACAGCGGATCGCCATTGCGCGGGCGGTGCTCAAGGATCCGGCGGTGCTGATTCTCGACGAGGCGACATCGTCACTGGACACCGAGAGCGAGCGGCTGGTGGAATCGGCGCTGGAGCGACTGCAGGCCGGTCGGAGCACGCTGATCATCGCGCACCGGCTGTCGACGGTGCAGCGTGCCGACCGGCTGGTGGTGCTCGACCAGGGTCGCATCGTGGAGGAAGGGACCCACGCCGAGTTGCTGCGCCAGGGTGGCATCTATGCGCGGCTGTTCCAGATGCAGTTCCGCGACGACGAGGACGTGGCGCAGGCGCTTTCGGCGCTGAGGGTGGTGGGGTAATAGCAGGCGGCGCGGGCGGTTGCTGCCGTGCCCCGCCTGCGGCCCGCGACCTAGCCCTTCCGCACTGAGCGGCTACTGTGCCGGATTCGTCGCTGCAGCGATGATCCGGTAGCCTTGGTCTTCCCGGTGCCAGAACAGGATGTAATTCCAGTTGTACTCCGTGCCCTTGGCTTCGCCAGCGGTCGAGGTGATCATCAGAGACCCGCTGACCCAGGCCAGGGATCCATCCGTTGAACTTCCCCAAGCCTGAGGCACCATTTGCCAGTGCGTCGCTGGCGAAACGGTGCCGAGTTGCTGAGCCATCCCTTCCGGTCCCAATGCCAGTGGCCCACCATTCCCGAAGCCGAGACCGTCTTCGGCGTACCACTCCGGGAATGCAACGGCTGGACCATCTGCCTCCAGTCGATCCCTGAACGCGGAATCAGCCCGGGACAACCCCTCCGGCAGCGACTTGTCCGGGCTCTTATGCGAAGCCAATGCGACACGTTGCATAGGCTGCAGCGGCAGTTGGGTGACCATCAGGGCCGCGAGCTGGCTTGTGGCGCTGTCGAGTTTCCAAGCCGCCAGATAGCGGCCGATCTCAAGATCACCACCGGACACCGCAGCTCCACTAGCGGTCAGCACTCCAGCCGCCAGCCCCAGCCCGGGCGCGATTCTGAGCAACAGCGGCTGCCAATAGAATTCGGAACTATCGGCCCACACCGACTGCGAGACTCCGTATTCAGCCTCCTGCGAACCTCTTAGTGGAGGGCCCCCAGGCCACAGTAGTTCGATGTCCGGAGACATCCTCGAACCGATAGCGCTGAGTCCCTCGGCGCGCACCGTCCGTGCCAAGCCACCATCCGCAATCACCAATGGCAGCATCTTCTCGAGTCGCACTTTCGGGTCAGGCGCTTGTTGCTTCCCTACCGGATCGCGGTCCTCCAGCGCGCATCCACCGAGGACCACAGCAATACCTACCACTCTCGACAGCAGTCTGATCATTTCCATCGTCCCGGTTGGAATGGCTGAAAACAGGAACTCCGTCCGAGGACCAAGCCTCGGACGGAGTTCCTGACTTTCCCTGCGGTCAGCAGATCAGTGTACCCAAGTGTACACCCAATTCGGCGTTCCGAGGTTGTTCCAGTTTATCACCACGATCCAGTAGGTACCCGCGGCGATCGAAGCCGAACCGGTCTCGGGACGTGCGGAAGTGCCGCGATAAATCACCTGGGCAACATCCGCATCACCGACGAAGAGGTCGATGTCAGCGCCAGCCAAGCCATCCCAATCGACCGAGAAGTTGCGAGTCCGAGTGGGGCCAGTGACCTCCAGCTTGTACCAGCGGTTGGGACCGCCGCCACCGATGGCATCCAGCCCACCGGCCCAACTGCCGCCGTCGATGAATGCAGCACCAGGTGCGTTGGGACCAACGGTGGCGCTCGGTGCAGCCGGGTCACCGGTCTCATCCGCAATCGCTTCCGAGTTTGGCAGCTTCGCGGCCACGTGAGCAGCCGAGGTCGCGACCCCGCCAGCAGTCGGCGTTGCAGCCAGGGGCACTTCAAGCAGGAAGTTAAGCGCAGCGTTGACGATCGTTGCCGGCCCGCTGACACCAACCGGTGGCAACACCGTGATGCTCGAGGAGTCGGGGGAGATCGCCGTGACCGCAGCGCCCCGGCCACCCCAATTGACAGCGACGGTAGGCAGGAACTTGAATTGCGCTGAAGTGAACGTCACGGGTGTACCGACTGCCGGTGCCGCGTTCGACCAAGTACCGCTGATCACCGTCACGGCAGGCACCGGCGTGGTGAATGCGTTGCTGGTGGTCCGGGTGAAGGTACCGAGCAGCTCAGCTTCACCGTCGGTCAGGATCACGTTGGTGACCGTGGCCACACCTCCGCTGCCGGGACGCGGCAGGATGGTCAGCGTGGTCGCGGTGCGAGCAGTGACGACTGCGGCGCCACCCGGATCGAACGAAACCGCCGAATTGGCGGAGAACGCCTGACCAGGCCCAGCGGTGATGGTCACCGGGGTACCAAGGTCAGGAGCGGTGTGACTGAGCGTCGGACTCGACGGATCCGCCGGCACCGTGATCGTGCTGGCGCTGGCCAGGGTCCGCGAGGCCAGCGTCGGGGCGTAGTCGAGCGTGACACCGGTGACCCGGACCACTCCGGTGCTGCCCGGGAATGGCACGAACGAGATCGCCTTGTCCGACTGATCGGTGATCACCGTATTCACGACCGTGTTGCCGTCGACGATGGCCACCGTCGCATTGCTGGTGAAGGACAGGTTGGCCGGTGCCGTGATGGTGACGACTTCACCGATCGCCGGGCTGGTCGACGAGACACCGGTGCCCAGGTTGGCCGGAAGAATCCGGGCCGTGGCCGTGGTGCTGAACCCCTGCGCGTTCACGGTGAACTGGCCCATCGCGCCGGTCGGCGCAGTGGACGCAACCCAGAGGCGGTGCTGATACTGCAGCGGCCGCCAGCTCAGCGAGTCGCCGTTGATGTAGTCGAGCCGGTACTGCGAGTCGACCCGGACCGAAAGCCCCGGCGAAACATTGGTAATCGTGAACTCGGTCGGAGTGGCACGATTGCGCTCGTCGACCAGACGGGCGAAGACCTGCTTTTCGGTTCCGTGGGTGACGAACATCACCTCGGGATCGAGGACGATCGTCGACGGATCACTGGCATAGTCGACGCTGGGGTCCGTCACGCAGGCGGAGGCCCCGAGGGCCACAATCAATCCCGCCATTCCACGAATCATTCGGTTCATAGTGCTGCTCCTCACCAGGTGAAGTATGTGTCCGAGGACACCGGTGTCAGTTGCAATTCACGGCGTTGATGGCGTTCCCGGTATCTCCCGCCGAAACGCTTGACGTAACGAACCGCTGTCCCAAGTACGGCTCCACTTCGTTCATCACAGCCTGTGGTGTGATGATCTCGCACCAGTTCGGGCTGCTTGCTTCCTGCAAGTCGTTCGTCTTGACCAACCGGTACGAACCGAGGTTGTTCTGGTCGGCAAAGATGTAAAAACGCATCCGTCCCTGCGTGTATCGCCAGATCTCGAACGCCGGCGCCCGGTTGCCCGGCGTGAACGCCGTGCGATCCTGCGGTGTGCCGTGCTTGACGAAGATCCGGCCGCGATCGGTCTTCCACCCCGGACGGGCACTGCGGCCCGACTCGGCGAAGTTGACGTTGGCATACTCGATCGCGTCGTAGAAGGCGAGCCGGGTCTCGTTGATCGGGGTCGACCGGTCGAGGTCCCGTTCCGCCCAGAACTGGATCAGAAACTGCCGCTTGGCGCTGATGCTGAGCGCCCCATCGCCACTGGCCTGGTAGACTTCCAGGTCGGACGGCTTGGCGATCACCTCCAACACCTCCGCGGCGGCGTCGAGCTCATCCTCCGACAGCGAGTTGAACCACTGCTCGTCCAGGCCACGCCTGGCGTTGCGAGACGCGATCCCGCGGGTCAGCGCCTCGTCGAGAGAACCCACCGCGAACGGTGCCGAACGCTCGGTGGTGCTGCCACCGATCGCCACCCGGGCCACCACCTGATAGTGTCCCTCGGGGAGTCCTTCCAGCGGAACCATCCCGCGGATCACCCCGCCACCAGCAGGCACCGTCTGTTCGAACGGCGTCAACCGGTGCACCACCTCGGTACCCGCCTGGTCACGAACCTCCAGGCTGGTCGTGGCGATCGCCTCGGAGTTGGTGTACACCTCGAGGAGGAACGCCAGGTTGGGCCTCAGCCCGTCGAGAACCAGGTCCGGCGCAGTGACAAAGCGGACATTCCCCCTGGCAACCTCGCCGGGGAGCGTGGCCGTGTCTCCCGGTGCCACCACCCTCATCTCGCTGGCCAGCAACAGGTCCGACACCGGCGGGGCGCTGGCGAAGCCGTCCAGCTCGGTCTCGGCGGTGGCGCTGCGACCCGAAACCGAGTCACGCACGGTTACCACGATGCGGTAGTGGCCGGCCAGCACCGACGGGAAGCGAAGCGCCTCCATCCCGTAGGCGTCCGGAACCCGGAACGACGCCGGGGCCCCTGCCCACCACTCCTCATCGTACACCTGCTGACCCTCGGCGTCGAACACCTGCAGGGTGTTCTGCCAGGCAATCCGGTCACCCGCCGGCTCCACCAGCGCATACGGCACCTGCAGAAACGCCAGTACAGCGGTGTGCTGTTCCTGCGGCACGTAGAAACGCACCGCCTGAACCGCCAGCCGCGGTGGATCCGCGACCGGAGTCTGAGCGGCCATTGGGCCGAGGGCGAGCACGATTGACGGCAACAGCATCGGGTCTTGCAGCGCTTTCAGGTCGGTGTGGCGCGGGCTACCGGGCGGCCTGTGCCGCCCGGCAGCCCATCGTCATCACCAGCCCAGTGAGACGGTGAAGAAGTTGGTGTCACCCAGCAGTCCCATCGTCTTCCAGGCGTAGTCGAAGCCGATGGAGAACGTCGGGGTCTGGTAGTTCAGTCCGGCACCCACCGCGAGACCCGGCGACTTTTCCTTGTCGAGGGTCAGACCGGTGAAGTCTTCGTCGTAGTTCTCGGCCGGATAGGCGGTCCACGATCCGCGGGCGGCCAGGCCGAAGCCGGTGCCACCGAGACGCATCGCGGCGAGCTCCGCACCAAATCCGAAGCCGGCCTTGTTGGAGTTCATCTGGTTGAACTCGCCCATCAGGGTGACCCGCGAGTTGGCCTGCGAAACCACGTCGTAGGCCAGACCCACCCGGAACACCGTCGGCAGCGAAAATGCCGTGGTGCGGTAAACCGCGGGCTGCGGCTCGGTGGTGATCTCCTCCTGACCGGGGATCGGGTCGCGACCGGCGTCGGTGCGCAGCCGCTCACCGTCGTAGGTCAGCTTGGTGCCGAGGTTGCTCAGGGTGAAAGCGAACCGGATCGGCCGACCACTCAGGTTCGAGTGGAAATGGGTACCGAAGTCGACCGCGAAGGCCGAGCCCGATGCCTGTCCGAGCTGGTCGAAGACACCCTTGGCGGTGAGACCCACCGAGAAGCGGTCCGAGAAGTTCTGGGCGAAGGTCAGTGCCGCGAACGTTTCGGAGACGCTGTACAGCTCGCCGGTGCCCTCGGGCTCCGCCGCGGTGTACACCGGCTGGTCGCTGAAGCCGAAGGTACCCACCTGGATACCGAAGGCCCTGGCGCCGCCGCCGAACGGGAAGGCAACTGCTCCCCAGTTCAGCTTGGTCTCGCCGACATAGTCGTACTGCGAGAACTGGGCACCGGGACGGGTCATCAGCGCGGTCGCGGCCGGGTTGGCGTTGACTCCGCCAACTTCGGTGGCCACTGCGATGTAGGACCCGCCGAGTGCGGCGCCCCGGGCGTTGGCACCAAGGAGCAGGTACTCCGCGGTAGTGGTGCCGTAGCCCGTGTTGTCACTGGTGCCGCCCGCACCCTGAGCCGTGACCACCATCGGCGCGAAGCCGATGATGGCCGCCGACAGGACGAGGCGAGGCGCAAACTTGCGATGCATCTGTCGTTCTCCTCTTGTGGACCGGGGCACCGCGTGCGGCACCCCGGCCCGTCGGCGTGGACTACTGGGCGTAGTTGATGATGGTCATCCGGCCAACGGTGGTTTCACCGTTTTCCGCAGTCACGTGATAGAAATACACCCCGCTGGCCACGAACTGGTTGTTCCTGTTCCGGACATCCCAGGTCAACTCACCACTCGGTGCCACCGTCTCGTGCTTGAGCGCCCGCACCAGCACCCCGCTGGTGGTGTAGATCCGGATCGTCGCCGTGTTGGGCAGGTTGACGAACTTGATCTGCTTGGCGCTGGTCGTGGCCTCGAACGAGCTGGTCACGTAATACGGATCCGGCACCGTGTGGATCTTGGCCAGGGTCTCCGAAGTCGACGGACTCGGGGTGTTGTCGATATCGAAGGCGTACTTGGCCACAGCACCCAGCGCCGTGTAGTGCGCCGGCTGCGGCGTCGGGTGGTCGTCGTCGGTGCCGCGATTGAACGCGTACGAACCGTAGCTGCCGGCCCGGCCGGTACCGCCGCGAACCACGCCGACATAGTCACGCATCGTCCAGACCGTGCCCGCCTCGGGGAGACCCGCCGCCAGTTCCATCAGGAAGGCGTGACCCTTGAGGTAGAACACGAAGCCCTGGCCGGCCGCCACCGGGGCGGTGCGCTCGGAGTTGGTGCTACCGGAAGTGCTGGTGCCGCCACTGGGGGTGGCGCCGTAGACAACCGGCCCCGGAACCGCGGTGTTCGACAGGTTCACCTGGGGCGCCGAGCAACCCAGCGAGCTGATCGCCCGCAGCGGGTAGACACAGGACATATCGCTCACCGACAGTTCGGTGCGCTGGTCGGGGTAGCCCTCGGCCTGGGTGGCCGAGCCATTGAGGATGCCCCAGCTCGCGTTGACCTCGGTGTTGAACGGCACCGGCACATCGTGGGTGACGTCGATCACCGAGTCGACCACGCCGCCGGCACCCCAGTACACCTTGTAGTCCGCACCACCGCCGAATACACCCATCATCGCCTCGGCATCACGCCAGGAGCCGGAGGTGTAGTCGTCATAGGAGCGTGGCTCGTAGATGGTGGTCACGCCCGGCAGTTCACCGACGTTGTTGAAGTCTTCACGAGAAAGTCCCGTGTTCCAACGGCCAGGGTTGCTGGAGTTGGGGTGCGCCTTGGTCTCGTTGTCGCCTGCGAACCAGCGGGGACCGTTGTAGTTGCAGCTACCGGCGCTGATGAAGCCGGCGTCGGAGTTGAGGCAGCCGCGTGACCGGACACCGATGTAGTACAGGCCGGGATAGCGAATGCTGTAGCTGCCGGCAATGCTGTACTCACCCGCCGGGGCGCCGTACTTGGCGGCCTGTTCGGGGTCAGCCACCAGCGCCGGGAAACTGCCGGAGGTACTGGTGATGCCCGACGTGGAACTCATCGTCCGCGACAGCGACAACTTGGTCTCGCCCAGGGGCGAGGTCAGCGTGTAGTGGAACAGCGACGTCACGCTGCTGGCACCCGCATAGCCGGTGACCCGGATCGAGTCGAGCTCGAGCGCGATTTCGCCCGGCCCGGGCAGCAGCTCGCCCACGAAGCCGGCCAGCGACAGCGACACCGCGTCGCTGGGCGGGAACTTCTTGTTGAGCATACCGGTGCTGGGATCCGCCTTGGGGAACTCCCTGTCGGTCAGCAGGCCGTTGCGGCCGAACATACCGGCCGACACCTGGGCACCCTGCATATTGCCGGGGCCGACCCGCGGGGAGACCCGCTTGGTGATCCGGGCCGACTCGAGCGAGGTGTTGCCCGCACCGGTCGAGTTGATCGAGTTGATATCGAACGCCGTCACCGCGTAGTAGTAGGTGAGGCCGTTCTGGGTCTCGTCGTCGATGTAGACGAACGGCACCCCGGTGTTGGACAGGCTCGGGAAGCCGGTGTCGCCGCCGGTCACCGCGGTGTCGGTCGACAGGTAGATCACGTCGCCGCTTGCCAGCAGGGTGCGGGCTCCGCGGGCCGACTGCACGACGTTGCCGCTCAGATCGTACTCGATGTTGCTCTCGAGCTGGACTCCCGGCTCGGGGACATCGAAATCACCCTCGCAGCTTTCGGTCACACCCAGTTCGGGAGCGCAGCGTGCGCCACGGTCAGGATGGACGAACTGGCCGGTGTAGTCGACGAAGCTGGTGCCCGAATAGTCGAACTGGGCGATCAGCTTGAGGCCGGTCGGCGTGTCGCTGCGACCGCGGTAGATCCGGTAGCCCTCGACGTCGAAGTTGCGGTAGTTGGCGTCGTAGAGCGGGTTGACAACCGGCTCACCACCACCCGGCGGCACCGTCATCGCGTCCTTGGCGACCTGGAAGAACGGGTCGCCCTCGGTCTCCGAGCGCGAGGGACGCCACACCACCGACACCTGCATATTGCCGGGGATCAGGAAGAAGTCGGGCGACTCAGGCGCGAACGGCAGCAGGAAGGCCGAGTTGAAGATCGCCTGTGCCACCGACGCCTTGTCGAGCAGCGAGCCGGGCACCACGACGAACTCGTTCTCCTGCACGATGCTGTCGTTGTTGCTGTCCTCGTAGCCCAGGTAACCCATAATCGAGTCGACCCGGTTGGCACCGCCCTGGGTGAGCAGCGACCAGTTGCTGAGGCGCACCGGGTCACCCGGCAGCACCAGGTCGCCGGGCACGTAACCCGGGATGGCAACTGGGGCCGCGTGGATGTAGCTCACCACGATCGACGCCGACTGACCGGCCTCGAGTGCCACAGGCGAGGACGACTGTACCAGCCGGACGTCGGCCGGGGCTGCGTCGCGAATCCAGCAGATCCGGGTCACTTCGACGTCACCCTGGTTGCAGGAAACGCCGTCGGCCGGAGTCACCGTACCCGACAGGTACTTGAACAGCCGGATGGCCGAGTTCGGGTCGTTGAAGCTGCCGCAGCCGTTGCAGGTGTTGGAGAACAGCGCGATCTCACCCGGACCGGTTGCCGACTTGAGGTACTTGATGCCGACAAACCCCGAACCGGCGAAGAACGGCGGGCCGAAGATGTCGGGCGAGAAGGTCCAGCCAGCCGCACGCTCGAAGTTGGCGTGATAGGCGTAACCCATCGCGAACGGCATATTGACGCTGGAGAAGTTCTGGCCGGCATCGTCGGTCACGTCCGGGTCGGCCGCGAAGGCCGCGTAGAACGGATCGATGGTGTAGCCTTCCTGCGGCAGCGTCACGTTGAACTGGGCGTTGTTGAGCGAGTGGAACTTCTCCGCCTCCTCCAACAGGATCTCGCGCAGGCCGGGCCGGTACTGGGCGTAGTCGGCCGCGTTGCGGGACGTGATGTTGTAGAAGGTCAGCACGAGGTACAGCAGGTCCTCGTTGCCGGTCGGATAGTTCCAGCCCAGCACCCGGTATTCGGCGACGATGCCGAGCGGGTGCGACCGGGCGTTGTTGAGGGCCGGGTCGGCCTCGGACGACATAAACCACACGTCACCCTGCGAGGCACTCACGCGACCGCGCAGAAGTGGGTCGAAGACCTCTTCCGAGGCGTCGCCCAGCGGCACGTATGCCGCCTGGGGCCAGTTGGCCACGTCGGTGGGCGAAGTTGCGTTGTACAGCTCGGTCACGTTGGTGCCGTGCTGACGCAGACCCGAGGCATCGAAGAACATACCGCCGGTCGTGTCGCCTGCCCACGGGTTGTTGGGCTTCTCGCCGCGAATCACGCCGGCGACCTGCAGACCAGAGTTGAACATATACTGGTTGCCGGTGCCCTTGGGCCAGAACCCGCCGCCGATGGTCGACGAGTTGAGCGAGTCGACACCCACTTCACCGCGGGTGTTCAGGCCGTAGTAGACCCGGTTGATTGTGATCGCGCCGAGGTTGCCGGCAAAGAGCCGGTAGCGACCGGTATTCTGACGCTTGGCGGCCGGATCCGGTCCGGCGTGGGCCGGAACGGGCAGCGCGACAGCCGCGGCGAGCGCGAAAATCAGTCCGCCGATCAGGCCTCGCTTACCACGCAGTGAGTGCATTGTGCGACCTCTCGAGGATGGATGCGTGCACCCGACGGGGAGGCCGGCCGGAACCGGCCCCCACGCCGAGCGATGTACTCGGTTCAGAAGTTCATTTCCAGGCCGAGGCGGAGCAGTCGACCGCCGCCGGCGAAGCGCGAGATATGGAAGGTGCCGAGCCGGTTGAGGTCCGACGCCACCCGCTGTTCCTGGAGCGTGTAGATGCCATCACCGTTGCCGAACCGCTGCTCGCCCTTGCGGAAGAAGTAGCAGGTCGGCGGCGACGGGTTGTTGCCCGCGGTGCGCCACGAGGCGCAACCGGCATCGCTGTTGGGCAGCGAGATGTCGCCGGTGAAGGTGTTGTACACGCCGTTGGCCAGTCCGTTCTGCGCGAACGACGACGAGTCGGTGACCCACAGCCGCTCGCGGTAACGCTCGTTCTGGATCGAACCGGTCTGGGCGAACACGCCACCGATGTTCTTGATGTTCAGCACGTTCCGCGCATCGGCGTAGGCGGTCAGGTCGAGGCCACCCAGGTTGAATCCCTTGGTGACACGCAGGTCGACCATCTTGTATGCCGGCAGACGCGACGCGTTGAAGTCGCCGAAGATCGTGTTGCAGGTTCCGCCCGAGATGATGTTCTGCTCACCCTCGAGGCTGGGGTCGCAACGGGTGTAGGCCGTGCCCGACGAGTAACGGGCCGTGGCATAGATGCCGCCGCGGCTCATAATCGCGCCGATCACCGAACCCTCGGCGAAGTCGGCCGGGAAGGTGAACGCGGCCTGGGCTGCCAGCGAGTGCGGCCGCGAATAGGCGACCGGCTGCGCTGCCTGCGGCGGCGAGATCGGCGAACCGGTCACGGCCGAGGTGATGCGGGCCCCGAAGTTGATGTAGCTGTACGGGTCGCTGCCGGTGTTGCGGGCATCCTGGTAGGTGTAGGCCAGCGCACCGTTGAAGATGTTGCCGATCCGGCGGTCGATCCGCATATCGATGCCGCGGGTGTTGCCGAAGTCGGCATTGACCGTGGCGCGGACGTTGCCCGGCGCCCCGGTACGCGGGTCGATCGGGAACAGCAGACGACCGGCCGCATTGGCCAGGTTGTCCTTGTTGAACACGGTGACGTCGAACACCATATCGTCACTGAAGGCGTGACGCACGCCGAACTCGAACAGGATCGTCTTGCCGAAGTCGAGGTCGGTGCCGTAGTTCTGGTTGGTGTTGGAAGTGGCCAGGTCGGTGTTCGACCCGAACAGCATCGTCGCGAAGTCCGGCGTCTGCACCTGCTGCCCGTACGACAGGCGGAAGTTGGTGCGGTCGGTCACCGGGAACGCCACCTGGATGTGCGGCGACACGTAGCTGTGCGACGGGTACTCCTCCAACCGGCTCTCGAGCGAGTCCGGCGTGAAGCCGGGCCACGACGAGATCCGCGGGAAGTCCTTCCACTTCTCGCCGCCAAGCTTGTAGTAGTCGTAGCGCAGCGAGCCCACCAGCACCACGTCACCAAGGTCGAGACGATCCTCGGCGAACAGGTTGTAGCGGACCGGCGAGGCCTTCCAGATGTCGGAGAAGCCCTGCGACGCAGCGCCCACGCTGTAGGTGTCGAGCTCGTACTGAGTGTACTCGCCACCGATCTTGACGCGGTTGTAACGGTCGACCTGCCAGTCGAGATTCGCCTTGCCCAGCATACGGGTCTCGTTGGCGGTGTTCAGCGTGCCCGGGGCGGAACCGAACGACCCGATGCTGCCGGGGTTGCCGATCGAGCCGCCGTAGCCGCTGTTGGTCGAGCCGTACTGGTTGCTGTTGGCCCGGTCGTAGATGGTGGTGCGACCGGTGGCCGACTGCAGCCGGAAGTCGCGGATCATCTCGTCGGTCACCGGGAAGTCGTCACCGTCGTACTCGTAGTCGAACCCGGTGAGGTACCAGCCGAGGAACGGATCGCGGGTGTCCCGCTCCGACTCGTTGGTGAGCAGCGAGTTGATCGACCGGTTGCTCTGGTACGACACGTAGGCGTCGAGCGCGACCGCGCGGGCCGAGCTCTTGCTGAGCACCTGGTTCCAGTTCAGCGTGACCACCTGCTGCGTGTTGGTGGTGCCGAAGGTACCGTCGGTGCCGGTGGCGCCACGGCTCATTCCCCGCGAGGCGAGGTAGCTGAGCGAGATGCGCGAACCCTGGCCGAACGACCAGTTGAGCTTGCTGGTGAGCTGGGTGGTCGAGCTACTGCCACCACCCGGATTCATATTGCCGTTGCAGTCGTAGCCGTAGTTGTCGGCGATCTCCGGATCGGCCGCACCCGCCACATAGAAGGCATCACACTCGCCGCGGAACACGGCGACCTTGTGAACCGGCAGGTACAAGGTGTCGGAAGTGGCCGAGGTCGACTTGGCGATCGCGAAGGTGGTGTCCACCCCGACGCGAACCCAGCTCGGAACTTCCCATCCATTGAAACCGCCACGACCGAACCGGGTGCCGTCGAGCGTGCCGCCGACGAAGAAGGTCAGGTCGCCGACCAGCGGGCCGCCGAACGATGCCTGGAGCCGGTTGTAGCCGGCCGACATCTTGGTGCCGGAAAGCTCGTCGGTCTCGAAACCGATGTTGCCGCTGAAGCGCTGGCCGCCCGAACGAGTCGTGATCGCGATCACGCCGCCCTGCGCGTTGCCGAACTCGGCCGAGGCCGCACCGGTGGTGATCGAGGCGTCCTCGAACTGGTTGGTGCCGATCTCGATCTGCTGCACACCGCGACCCGAGTTGGTGCCGTCGCGCAGTGCGCCACGGTTGCCCGGAGTCACCGGCACGCCGTCGATGTAGGTCACGTTCTCGTCCTGACGACCGCCACGCACCGAAATGCGGCTGCCTGAGCCGTTGGACATCACGCCCGGCTGCAGTGCGAACATCTCCGCGATGTTGTCGACCGGAAGCTTGTCGGTGTAACCACCGTCGATTAGCTGCTTGGACGTGACCTGGTCACGAGGGACGAGGGCGTTCTCTGCCGCGACCACCGTGATCTCCATAATCTCGACCGCCGTCTGCTCCAGGAGGATGTCCTGGGTGATGGTCTGGCCGGACAGGATCCGGACGCCCGCATACTGCTTGGGCGCGTAGCCGACGAACGACGCTCGGACATCGTACTGACCCGCAGGTACCGAGTTGATGAACCAGTAACCCTGTGGGTCGGCGACGGCGCTGAAGGCCGTACCGACGAGAACGACGCGTGCGTTCGGGACCGGTTGGTCGTTCTGGTCTCGAACCACCCCCTCGATCTTACCGGTGGACTGGGCCGCGAGCGCCGAGGCGCTGAACCCGAATGCCACCGCCGCGAGCGCGAATGCACGCGCCACGCGGGCGAGGGACTTCACACAACTCTGCATCATTGAACCATCCTCCGAAGGCGAGTAACGGATGTAGCCGCTCCTTCGATCGGGCGGGCGACACCGGGCGGTGCCGCTCCCCCGTTCCTGCTCCGCCGCAAATCTTCCTGCGACGGCGTGAAATCCTGCGAGCCGCTGCCGAAACCGTGGGAACCTCGGCAGATACACGTGCAATCCCCTGGGGTGGGGTTCGCCGACCGAGTGTCACGCGCACCCGATCCATCGTCTCAATTGTACCGCAGTCTTGAATGTTTCCGGAAAATATCCCGACGGTTGCCGGGTCGACCGAATATGCCCGACCCGAGGATCGCTGTCAAGCAACTGTCACGAGCTACCCTGCTCCAGCCCTGAATCAGGTAACAACCCCCGGGGGACAGCCGATTGACCCCGGCTACCGGGCCGAGGTCACATCCCGACCCGCCACCACCCGACCGCCACTGGGGCAATTGCGGTCAAGTCGTTGCGCCACAAGATGTTGGAGCCACCGCCTCGGCCCGGCCCTACCCCAGCCTCACCAACTCCACCTGCGGCTGCCCCGGCGTCACCACCAACCCCGACGGCCCCCAGTACAGATTCACCTCACTGCGCACCCCGAACTCTCCCGGCAGGTAGATCCCCGGCTCCACCGAGCAGCCCGTACCCGGCAGCAGCGCCCGGTCGTCGTGCGTCTCGTAGTCGTCCAGGTGCGGCCCCGAGCCGTGCAGGTCGCGGTCGATCGAGTGGCCGGTGCGGTGCACGAAGTACTCGCCGAAGCCAGCCTCGCTGATCACCGCTCGTGCGGCGCGGTCGCCCAGAAACCCCTGCACCGGCCGCCCGGCCCGCTGAGCCTCGCTGAGCGCGGCAATAGCGGCGTCCCGGGCATCGCGCACGGTGGTCCACACCCGCTGCACCCGGTCCGGCACGCTGCTGCCGCTCCATCCCATCCAGGTCTGGTCGGCGAACACGGCTCCCTCACGCATCCCGCCCCACAGGTCCAGCAGCACCACTTCGTCGGGACCCAGCGCGCGATCGGCTCCCGGATGCGGTTCGTAGTGCGGATTGGCAGCGTTGGGTCCGAAGCCGACTATCGGCAAGGTGGTGAGGAACATCCCCCGAGCGCGCATCGCGGCCACCACTTCGGACTGCATCGCGCTCTCGGTGAGCGAACCGTCGCTGCGGCTGACTGCCCGCCCCAACGCATCGAGCGCAATGCTCCGCAGCAGTTCGGCCGCCTGCACGTGCTCGGCTGTTTCCGCGGCGGTCCACGTGGCGGCGAAGCGCGTCACCAGTTCGGAACTCGACACCACCCGCACGTCGAGCGATTGGAGCAGGTCGACCACACCCCACGGAATCCGGTCGAGGTACGGCACCGCATCGCGCGCGGAAACTTCCATCGCCGCGACCTTGCCGCCCACCACGTCGCCGAGTGCCGCGTGCAACTCGGTGTGACGCGAGTACGGCACGATCCGTCCGCCGAACCCCTGCCACGGCTGCATCTCGATCCGGTGCACGATTGCGGTGATCTCGCCCTCGCGCGGGATCCAGGCCCAGGTGCGCCGGGTGGTGAGGTTGCCGCCGGGCAGCAGTCGCGCCGCCACCGGATTGAGACCGTGAAAGTCGAACAGCAACCAGCCGTCGGCGCCGATCCGGTCGAGTCCCTCCGCCAGCACGCCACGATCGAGTGTTTCGAGTTCCATCATTCGTATCCCGAGGCGCGCTCGGCGCGCCAGATGCAGCGTGCATCGCCGCGAGTGCGGCACGCCTCGTGAACCATCACTCCCTCGAAGCCGGCCACCAGCCGCAACAACTCGCCGAGTGCCGCAGTGTAGAAGGTGCAACCGACTCCGGACGGACCCGCGGCCAGCGCCGGCGATCCGCCACCCGCCTCGGCCCGCGGGCCATCTTCGGCGCGACGCAACTCGATCAGCAACCAGCGCGACGCCAGACTGCTGGCGATCTTCATCCGGACACTGCTGCCGAGTCGGCCGGGACTCACCGCCGCCAGGGCGCGGGCACCGTTGCCCTGCTCGCGTGCCGCCAGCCGCGCAGCTCGACGGCCGGCATCGGCAAACACCAGCTCCGCGTCGGGGCGTCGACCCACCAACCGGAAGATCGCCAGTGCATCCTCGCGATCAACCTCGTCGCCGTCCTCGGCTTGTTGACGATAGCGACGGATCTGCGCCGCCAGCGTCGGCGACAGACCGAGCCGTTTGGCGGCAAGTTCGTGCTCGAGGGCGCCCAGCCCGTCGTCGGGCGGGGTGTCGATGTTCTGCACCGCCTCGAGCAGCACCAGCGGCACAATGGCAGGGACGGATGTCGAGGTCATAGGGAAATGCCAAGATAGCAGGGGCCGGGCAGCCCCGGCCGGTCCGGTTATTTTCACGAATGACATCTCCAATGCCGGCCGCGACATTCGACGACCAGGTGCTGCCCCATCTCGACCTGCTGTACCGGGTCGGGCTCCGGCTCACCGGCGAATCGGCCGCCGCCGAGGATCTGGTCCAGGACGCGGTGCTCAAGGCGTTGCGCGGCTGGAAGAGTTTCCGGCCCGGTTCCAACGTTCGCGCCTGGCTGGTGACCATCCTCCGCAACGAGTACATCAACGGCTGGCGCCGCAGCCGCCGGGCGCCGCAGCAGGTCGACCCCGAGAGCATCGCCGAGCCCGCCGACCCGCGTGACCCCGACCCCGAGGGGCGCTTCTTTGCCGAACTGGTCGACGAGGAGGTGACCGCGGCGCTGGACTCGCTGCCCGACGAGTTCCGCGAGGTGGTGATCCTTTCCGACCTCGAGGGGTTGCCCTATGCCGAGATCGCGGAGGCGCTGGAGATCCCGGTGGGCACGGTCAAGTCGCGGCTGTTTCGTGGTCGCAGGATCCTCCAGGGGGTGTTGCGACGTTATGCAATCGAGTCCGGAGTGATCCGGGCCAGGGCCGGGGAGGGCGCGTGAGCACAGACGATTGCACTGATTGCATCAAGGCAGGCGAGGAGCTGGACGCCTTCGTGCGCGGCGAGTTGCCGATCGAACAGGCGGAACGGATGAGCCGCCATCTCGACCAGTGCGGCCACTGCAGCAATGTGGCCCGCTACGAGAAGGCCTTCCTCGAACGGTTGCGGCGGGCCTGCGGGGCCGGCGAACGAAGCCCCTGCCCGGAGGCACTGCGGCAGCGGATCACTGCCGCGCTGCAGCGCGACCAGCAGCAATACTGAATACCTGCATCGCGACCGCACCGCGGTTCGTCGAGCCAGCCAGGATTCCACCTCCAACCGCAAACCCGGGACCCGGTCAGCGTGGATCAATTCCGCTTTCGTGACCTCTGTGGCCGCTTCGCAACCGGCGTGACGATCGTGACGGCATTCGACGCCGACGACCGGCCCGCCGGAATGACCGTCAATTCCTTCGCATCGATCTCGCTCGACCCGCCGCTGGTCGCAGTGGCAATCGAACGCACCGCGTCCGCGTACCCGGCGCTCCGCAACAGTGAGCGATGGACCGTCAACATTCTCGAGGCACACCAGGAGTCGTTGTCACGACGATTCGCCGACGCCAACACCGATCGATTCGACGGAGTGGGCTGGCATCGCGGCCCCGACGACGAATTGCTGCTCGACGGCGTGATGGCGCACATCACCTGCGTGCGCTGGCAGGAGGTCGAGGCGGGCGACCACACCATCCTGATCGGCGAGGCCACCGGCGGCGCCGCGACGGAGCACGGGCGCCCGCTGCTCTTCTATCGGGGCGGCTACGGCTATCCGGGTTCCGGGTGAACTCGCGCGCCGGCGGCGACCGCTGCTGGCGGACCGGACCCCGGTGTAAGTTTGCTGCCATTGCGCGACACACCCCACATTCAGGAGGATGGACCGATGCCGGTGCTTGCTCGCCGTGCCACCGCCGAGATCCTCGGCACATTCACTCTGGTGTTCTTCGGCTGTGGTGCAGTGGTGATGGATTCGTTTCCCGGTGCCCGCTTCGGGCTGATGGGAATCGCACTGGTCCACGCGGTTGCGCTCGCGGTCGCGGTGACGGCGGCGATACCGATCTCGGGTGGTCACCTCAATCCGGCAGTGACCGTGGGCCTGCTGGCCACCCGTCGGATCACGCCCGGTGACGCCGCGGTGTACATCGTGTCGCAACTCGCCGGGGCGCTGTTCGCGGTGGCGGTGGCCAAGTGGCTGCTGCCGTCGAACGTCGGCGACCTGATCGCCTGGGGCACCCCGACCCTGAATCCCGGCGTGACCTTCGGAAAGGGCATCGCCATCGAGGCGGTGCTGACCTTCTTCCTGATGTCGGCCGTGATGGGAACGGTGGTGTCGGCCAAGGCTCCCAAGGTGGGCGGCTTCGGCGTCGGGCTCACGCTGATCTTCGCGATAATGGTCGGTGGTCCGCTCACCGGGGCGGCCCTCAACCCGGCGCGTGCCTTCGGCCCCGCGCTGCTGTCGGGCAATATGACAGCACAGGCGGCCTACTGGATCGGCCCGATCATCGGCGCCCTGGCCGCAGCAGTGCTGTGGGATCGGGGACTGCTGAGGGATCAGGACTGAAGAAAGGGAGAAGGGAGAAGGGAGAAGGGAGAAGGGGACGCCTCTCCCTTCTCCCTTCTCCCTTCTCCCTTGTCAGCGCCCCCGCCGCCACAAACTGATCACGAATCCCGCCGTCATCACCGCCACCACAATGTAGGCGGCCACCATATATGCACCGGTATCAGGCATCGTGCGCCTCCGCGAGCAACCGGCGCACGCCGATGCCGTAGCGCTGCATCACCAGTCCGACATACAGCACGGTGAAGGTGAGGAAGCCGAACAGGAAGGTGCGCAGCATCACCCACGGCAGTTCGGGCTTCTTCGTTCCGACCACCACCGGGGTGGGGTGTTGGGATGCGAACAGGTACACGGTCAGGTGGTTGAACGGCACCAGCACCAGCGCGGTGATTCCCACCACCGCGGCGAACTTGGCGCGTTCCGCCGGTTCGTGAATGGCTGAGCGCATCGCGAAGTAACCCACGAACACCAGCATCTCGATCAGCGTGAAGGTGAGTCGCGGCTCCCATTCCCACCAGGTGCCCCAGGCCGGCTTGCCCCAGATCGGTCCGGTGACGAGCACCATCGCGCCCATCGCGAGTCCCACTTCGGCAGACGCCTCGGCGAACGCATCGAGTCGCGCGTCGCGCAGCCACAGATACAGCGCACTCGCGATGCCGGTGAGCACGAAGGCGATCTGCATCGCGTAGGCGATCGGCGGGTGCAGGTAGAAGATCTTCTGCACCAGCCCCTGGTAGCGTTCGGGCGGCGTGAACTGCAGCGCCAGCACATAGAGGCCGGCCAGCATCAGCAGCGCCAGCAGGGTGACGATCCGGCCGCGGTAAATCGCGCGGGATGCAGCGAGAGGGTCCAGGGTCATTCATCCACCACGTGTGTGAAGAGCAGTGCTGCCAGCACCAGGAATGCGACGTCGAAGATTACCAGCATCCGCAGCCAGCCGGCCACCTCGTCGAACGGCCGACCGGCCAGGATCCGGTGCGCCGCCGATGCGGCTGCACTGATCGGCGGCAGCAGGAACGGCAGCAGCAGCACCGGCAGCAGCAGTTCGGAGTAGCGGGTGCGCGCGGTCATCGTCGCGAACAGCGTTCCCGCCGCCGTGAATCCCGGCACCGCCAGCACTGCCAGTCCGAGCACGCCGAGGAGCCGGAGCGACGGCGTGACGTTGAAGAACAGGATCCACGCCGGCATCGCCACCAGCAGCACGCCGAGCACCAGCGCCACGTTGGCGCACCACTTGCCCCAGAAGATGGCCACGCGCGGAATCGGTGCCAGCAGCATCGCCTCGAGTGCGGCGTGTTCCCGTTCGAGCAGGAAGGCGCGGTTGAGCACCAGCAGCGACGACAGCGACAGCATCACCCAGAGAACCGTCGGTGCCAGCACCGTGAGCGAGATGCTGGCCGGTTCGCGCGCGAACACGAACACCACCTGCACCAGCACCGCGAAGGCTGCGGCGGTGAGCAGCGCGGTGCGGCTGCGCAGCTCGATCCGGAGATCCTTGGCGGCAATGGCGAACGCCAGTCTGAACGTGTTCACGTCGCAGCGCCGCTCGGTGTCTGCGGAAGCTGATCGGGATGGTCGGGGCGCGGGCCGTCGTGCCGGATCCGGCCGGCGTCGAGCACCACCACGCGCGAGGCCACTGACCAGAGTTCGGACGGATCGTGACTCACCGCCACTATGGTGCGACCAGCCTCGTGCAACCCGGCGATCCGCGCCGCCAGCGTGCGACTCGCGTCGGGATCGAGACCGGTGAACGGCTCGTCGAACAGCAACACCTCCGGCTCGTGCAGGGTGCCGCGGGCCAGCGCCAGGCGCTGCAGCATCCCCCGCGAGAAGCCGCGCACCGGGCGGTCGGCCCGGGCGGCCAGGCCGGCGGCCTGCAAGGCACGCTCGACCCGGGTACCGGCATCGTCGAGCCGCTGCAACGTTGCTGCAAAGCGGAGGTTCTCTCGCGGAGTGAGGTCTTCGTACAGCAGCGCAGAGTGCGAGACGAAACCGATCATCGCCCGCGCGTCGGGATCGGACCAGAGGTCCCGACCGTCGATCCGGACACTGCCGCGAAGCGGCCTGGTCAGCCCGGCCAGGATCCGGAGCAGGGTGGTCTTGCCGGCCCCGTTGGCCCCCAGGAGCAGCACGGCCTCACCTCGGTTGACCTCGAGGTCGACACCGGAGAGTGCCGCCACGGCCCCGAATCGCCGCACCAGGCCCGTGGCTGAGATCAGCGATGGAGGCATCGCACCAAACTAACGGTGCCCACCTCCAACCGCGGCCGAAAGGCCGCGGACTAACGGCGCAC
>CBFGRM010000027.1:0-24647 GCA_965651205.1 uncultured bacterium | reverse complement strand
CCAGTGGCACCCGTGGCTCCAGTGGCACCCGTGGCCCCAGTGGCTCCGGTGGCGCCGGGAGGGCCCGCAGGACCGGCCGGCCCCTCGATCACGCAGGCCGTCTGGGAGCCAACCGAGAAGATGCCCAGGATGCTGCCCAGCCATTGGACCGCGGTTCTGCGTGTCATCGGCCGTGGTGCATCACGACCGCCGATTTCTCGCCTGGTTGGCAAGGCCGCTCCCTGACAGTGCGATTGGAAAGATGTTGGTGTGGTGAGTATCGGCATTCTATGGCAACCCGACAGCAGTCGTCAACCTGATGGCGCAAAGCCCAGCATCGGAAGAGGACTTCGGATAGCTTCAGCCTGACCCCGTGACGCCGGAGAACTCGATGCTTTCCCGCCGCGACCTCATCAGGCAGACCAGTGCCGCGTTGTTTCTCCTCTCCCTGGGCAACGCCTGCGGACGACCGAATGGCGGCATCGAAGTCGGCAACTCCAGGCGACCGCGGGTGCGGCCCGGCGATGCCGACTGGCCTGATGAGGCACAGTGGCAGACGCTGGCCGACCAGGTTGGCGGACGGCTGATTTCGCCTCCCTCGCCGCTGGCAGCGTGCAGCACCTCATCGGACGGTGATGCTTGCCAGGAGGTCCTGTCGCAGCTCGGCAACCCATACTATGTCGGCGACGATCCGGCCCTGACCCAGACCCTGGGCTGGGCCGACGCCTGGACATCCACTCCGAGCAGCTACGTGGTTCACGCGGAGTCCGCTGCCGACGTCGTTGCCGCGGTGAACTTTGCGCGCGAGCACAACCTGCGCGTGGTTATCAAGGGGGGCGGCCACAGCTACCAGGGCACGTCCAACTCCGCCGACTCGCTCCTGATCTGGACGCGTGCGATGAACAGCATCGAGATGCACGAGGGTTTTGTCGCCCGGGGATGCGCCGAGGTGCAACCGCCCCAACCGGCGGTGAGTGTCGGAGCGGGCTGCATCTGGATGCACGTGTACGATGCCGTCACCACCCAGGGCGGCCGCTACGTTCAGGGCGGCGGCTGCGCCACGGTGGGCGTGGCCGGATTGATCCAGAGTGGTGGCTTCGGCAGTCATTCCAAGCGCTTCGGCCTGGCCGCCGCCGGACTGATCGAGGCGGAGATCGTCACGGCGGACGGCCAGGTGCGAATTGCCAACGCCTGCACCAACCCCGACCTGTTCTGGGCCCTCAAGGGCGGTGGTGGTGGCTCACTCGGCGTGGTGACCCGACTCACCCTGCGCACCCACGATCTACCGACTCACTTCGCAGCCGCGATCGGCAACGTGCGCGCGAGTTCTGACACCGCGTTCCGGGAACTGATCGACTTCACGATGCGCTTCTACAACGAACGACTCTTCAACCCGGACTGGGGAGAGCAGATCCGCTTCGAACACGACAACAGCATCAGGATCACGATGCTGGGACAGGGGATGGACCAGCAGCAGGTCGACGAAGTCTGGCGACCATTCCGGGAGTGGGTCGCCACTCGCAGTGACAACTACCGGTTAGACACGCCTATCACCACCGTCGCGTTCCCGGCCCGACAGATGTGGGACCCCTCGGCGATCAACCAGTACGCCCCGGGACAGTTGGTGCACGACAACCGCCCGGGTGCACCGGCCAACAACTACTACTGGTCGGGCGACGGTGGCGAGGCGGCGCAGTTCCTCCACGGCTACCGTTCGGCCTGGCTGCCGGCTGCACTGCTGGCAGAGAGCGTCCGTTCGCACCTGGTCGACGCCATCTTCGCCGCCACCCGGCACTGGTCGCTGTCGCTGCACTTCAACAAGGGGCTGGCCGGCGGGCCCGAGGAGAACATCACCGCCGCTCGCGACACCGCCACGCATCCCGACGTCCTGGGAGCGTTCGCGCTGGTGATCATCGCCGGCTCCGAACCGCACGTGCATCCGGCGATCGCGGGCCACCATCCGGACATCGAAGCGGCCCGTCGCGACCGCGCCGCCATCGACGCGGCGATGGCTGAACTGCTGCGCGCCGCCCCCGGCGCAGGATCATACCTGTCCGAGAGCGATTACTTCGAAGCCGACTGGCGACGATCGTTCTGGGGCTCCAACTACAACCGTCTGACCGACGTCAAGCGACGCTACGATCCCGACGGCCTCTTCTTCGTGCACCACGGCGTCGGCAGCGACGAGTGGAGCGCCGACGGCTTTACATCGGTGGGTGAGTGATGACTATCGACCTTGCACAGATCCTCGACGCGCGCAGCCGCATCGCCGCTGGCGTGGTCACGACACCATTGGTGCCAGCACTGGCGCTCCGCGACCGCTTGCCATCTCCGCTCCACATCAAGCTGGAGAGCTCCCAGCGCACCGGTTCGTTCAAGGACCGTGGTGCCCTCAACCGGATGCTCGACCTCAGCGAGGACGAGCGCCGCCGCGGCATCGTCACCGCGTCGGCCGGCAATCACGCCCAGGCGGTGGCGTACCACGGTGCCAGGCTGTCGGTGCCGGTCGAGGTGGTGATGCCGGAGCACACTCCGCTCATCAAGGTCAGCAACACCCGCAGATTCGGTGCAGGGGTGCGCTTCCACGGCAGCACCTTGTCCGACTCGCTCACCGAGGCGCTCCGGCTGGAGCGCGAAGAGCAGCGTGTGCTGGTGCACGCATTCGACGACGACCGCGTGATCGCCGGCCAGGGAACGATCGGACTGGAACTGCTGGAGCAGCTTCCCGATGTGACGGCCGTGATCGTGCCGATCGGTGGTGGCGGTATGATCGGCGGGATTGCCACTGCGATCCGGGAGCAGCGCCCGCAGGTGAGGATCTACGGCGTCGAGGCCGCCTCGGCCGCGTCGGCGCTGGCGTCCAGACGGGCAGGCAAGGTGATCCCGATCGAGACCAGCGACACCATCGCCGACGGCATCGCCGTCAAGCGTGTCGGCGATCGCACCTTCCCCATCATCGAGCGGTACGTCGAGGACATCGTCTCGGTGGAGGAAGACGAGATCGCTGCCGCGGTCCACCTGCTGCTCGAATCCCAGAAGGTGCTTGCCGAGGGAGCTGCCGCGACCCCGCTGGCAGCACTGCTGGCGGGCAGGATTCGCCTCACCGAACGCGACAACGCGGTGATGATCCTGTCCGGCGGCAACATCGACGTCAACCTGGTGGGTCGGATCATCGATCGCGGCCTGGTTGCGGATGCCCGTCTGGCCCGGCTGTCGGTCACGGTGCACGACCGACCCGGCTCGCTGGCCCACGTCGCGCGAGTGGTGGCCGATGAGGGCGCCAACGTGCTGGAGCTGTATCATCGACGTGCGTTCGCCGACATCAGTGTCAGCGACGTCGAGATCGTGCTGACACTGGAGACGCGTGGTCGGGAGCATCTCGATGCGGTCCTCGAGCGACTGAATCGCGACGAGCTGGTGACGGAGGCCGGCCCGGCCCGATCGCGCTGACCTCGCGCTATCGGGCCGGTGTCATCACTTCAGATCGTGGTGTAGCCGCCGTCGACCAGGTAGTACGCTCCAGTTACGAACGAGGCCTCATCAGAGAGCAGGAACCCGACCACCGACGCAACTTCGCCCGCCTCACCCAGCCGGCCGAGGGGATGCCGGGAGATCAGCTTGGTGCGATAGTCGTCGGGGAGATTGCTGAGCAGTGGCGTGTCGATGTAGCCCGGCCCCACGCAGTTTATCCGGAGCCCCTGTGCGCCATACTCCGCGGCGGCGTTGCGGGTGATCCCCACCACTCCGTGCTTGGCCGCGGTGTAGGCACCGTTGCCCACCGCCGCGACGGTGCCGTGGATCGACGCCATATTCACGATGCTGCAACCCTTGGCACCGGCGGCCAGCATCGCCGGGATCTGGTAGCGCATCCCGTACAGCACGCCGTTGAGGTTGATGTCGATGACCTTGTCCCATTCGTCGAGGTCGGTCTCGCCGGCGATTGCCGCTGCCCCGCCGATGCCGGCGTTGTTGACAGCGTAATGCAATGCGCCCCAGGTCGACACCGCGTGATCGACCACGGCCTCGGCCTGGTCCCGATTGGCGGTGTCCTGCATCATCGCTGCGGCAGTGCCGCCGGCGGCGTTCACCTCACCGGCCACTCGCTCCGCCGCCTTCAGGTTGATATCGGTCACCAGCACCTTGGCTCCGCGAGCCGCCAGCAACTTGGTTATGGCCTCACCCAGACCGGACCCGCCGCCGGTCACCAGTGCCACCTTGCCTGCCATCGACTGCGCCATTGTCTGCCTCCAATGGTAGAATCTGGTAGCTCCTCGAAGAATACCCCCGATCGAGGAGTTGACGTTATGTGTTATAACACCTATATTCCGATGTCACCGGTTCTTTACCTGTCACGGAGTCGTGGATATGTCCAGCAAACTGAAACTGTTCTCCGCCTTAGCCCTGCTCCTGGGGGTAACCCTCACCCCGCTGGCCGTCGAGGCCCAGCAGGCCCGCTTCGAAATCGATCCGGTCCACTCCGAGTTGTCGTTCCGGATCCGCCACCTGCTCGGCCGGGTGCCCGGCACCTTCGGCGAATGGGGCGGCACCATCACCACCGACACGCTCAACCTGGCCAACACCCAGGTCGATGTGACCATTCAGGCGGCGTCGATCGACACCCGGGTCAAGCAGCGCGACGATCACCTGCGCACCAGCGACTTCTTCGCGGTCGACTCCTTCCCCACCCTGACCTTCAAGGGCACCAAGGTGGAGATGGCCGGTAGCCTGTTCCGGGTCCACGGCGACCTGACCATCCGCGGTCAGACCCGGCCGGTGGTGCTCGAGGGGATGTACAACGGACTCTTCGACGACCCCTGGGGCGGTCGTCGCATCGCCTTCTTTGCCAAGACCCGCATCAATCGTCACGACTTCGGCGTGTCGTTTGACGGCCCGTTCGAGGCCATCGGCCAGATCGGTGACTTCGTCGACATCGAGATCGCGGTCGAGGCGGTGCGGCAGTAGGCAGCCTGCTTGTGGGGTTGGACGTTCATCGTGACGGTGTCGTTCTGGTCGCCGGTGCAGCCCAGCTCGGTGACCAGACCGCGCCGTTCGGCCAGCGAACTCTCCATATCGAGCAGCTTCAACAGATTGGAGATGTCCGAGGGCCGACCCCGACGCACACCGGTACCATCAGATCACTTCCAGCCAGGGGTCTTCTGCGCCGCCTTGATCCACTTGACGAGGTCGGCCTCCGGCACTTCCTCGTCGTGCTCGATCTTGATGTAGCGTGAATCGCCCTCGCCCGATGGCGGCGGCGCTGCGAACTTCGAGCCGGACAGGAAGACCACATTCACCGACTTGTGATAGGCGGCAAGCTCGATGATCCAACCGCGACTCTCAATGCCGTAATAGGCCTTCTGCCACTTGACGGCGTACTGCGGATCCTCGAGTTCGGCACGAATCAGCTTGTCGAGCTTCCGGAGCAGCGGCTGCACCTTGGGCATCGAGTTCTCGATCAACTCCTTCACCACCGAGTGACTCGCTGCCGGATCCGGCCGCTTGCGGGTGGTGTGGGACTTGGGTGCCTTCTTCATCGTGACCTCTGAACGCGGGTTCCGTTTCAAGGTAGTCACGTGCAGCTTGCTCAGGTCTCCGCCGCGATCCGGAATCCGCATCGGGGTTGCTCGCCGTATCGGCAGCAGATCTCCACCTCCCGCCCCAGCCCGGCCTCGAGCATCGAGCGCACCAGCTCGCAGGTGGCTCGCTCCTCACACACCGCCGTGGCGAGCGGACAGCTTGCCCCCCGAACCTCGGTGACACCCGCGGCGTCGACCTGGGTCCGCACTGCCGCGCCCAGCAGCCCGAGCAGAGCCTCGGCATCATCGCCGTCGAGGACCTCGGCCAGCCGAATGCCCGCCTCCGCCAGCAGGTGACGCAGCACCTCGGGGGGAGCCGATTGCCGCAGTGTGGCGACCAGTGCGGACAATGCCGCGGGGTACGCCCGCGAGAGCTTCTCCTCTGCCGAGCGCGTAAGACCGTACAGAGTGGGCGGCTTGCCGGCGCTGCCGGTGGGGCGAACGCCGAGTGCCTCGACCGTGTTCTCGCGCTGGAGCACGGCCAGGTGTGCCCGGACCCCGTTGGGGGTGAGGCCCACTTGCTCAGCCAGTTCGTCGACGGTGTGGGGGCCCCATCGAAGCACCGCCACCATCTGGTCTCGTGCCGGCGAAACCGGCTCCGGTTGGCCATTGCTCATCTGCTCAAGTTGGCTGGAAATCCTCATTCTGTCAATATTTACAGTGATTACTTGACTTATTGGGGAGCTGTCGCGATCTTGGTGTCGGGACCCGATTTCGAGCCCCGACAACCCGATACAGGAGCTGTCTGAATGCGTAATCGATTGCTTGCCGCTGCCCTGACCCTGGTGCTGGCGGCACCATTCCACACCGCGGCCGCCCAGAACCAGGGCCCGGATGACCCCACCATCGTGGCGATCTTCGACGCCGCCAACACCGTCGACATCGAAACCGGTGAGCTGGCGGCACAGAAGGGTTCGACCGAGGCGATCCGCCAGTTCGGGATGATGCTGGCCCGTGACCACCAGGCGGTTCGGAAGCAGGGCCGCGACCTGGCCGCCAGGCTCGGTGTCACTCCCACCCCGCCCGCCGACAACACTGCCGCCCGAGATCACGCCGCCACAATGGAGCGACTGCGCGGCCTCAGTGGCACTGCCTTCGACCGCGCCTTCCTGGAACACGAGATCGCATTTCACGCCGCGGTCATCGAGGCGGTGACCACCACGCTGCTGCCGGCGATCGACAACGCCGAACTCAAGGCGTTGGTCGAGAAGGTCGCGCCGGCGTTCGTCGCCCACCAGAAGGCCGCCGAGTCACTGCTCGAACGGGTGCGATAGAATCCGCCGACGGCCCACCGGCCGCCTATCCAGCGAAATCGAGGATCCCCTCGACTGCGCCAGATCGGCGGCCCGGTGGGCCTCCTTCGGATCGTTATTGCCCGTCCAGTTCAGCCAGCAGCGCAGCCACCGCCGCTTCCAGTTGCTGGTCTCGACCGTTGGCGACGACGTCGGCTTCGTTGCGGACCAGAATGTCGGGTTCGGTCTGCCAATTCTCGAGGAACCGACCGCTTGTGGCGTCGCGGACACCCACCGACGGGGCACCGAACGACACTCCGTCGAGCAGGCCGGTACCACCTGCAAAGGTGCAGGTTCCCGGCACCGGCATCCCGACCAGCTTGCCGATCGAATGATGCTTGACGGTCCAGGCGAAGCAATGTCCGTCGGAGTAGTTGCCCTCGTTGGCCAGTACGATGCTGGGGCGGGTCCAGCGGAAGTTGGGTTCGAAGCCGTTGGCGCGGGTCTCATCGGCATAGTCGAAGAAGTGCTTGCCGGTGAGGAACATATCGAGATCGGCCACCAGGTCGCCGCCTCCGTTCCAGCGGGTGTCGACCACCAGCGCCTCGACCTTCGGGTACTTGCCCAGTGTCTCCTCGAACGCCGTGCGATAGGCGTTGTCGTTCATCCCGGGCACGTGGATGTAACCCAGTCTGCCGTTGCTGGTTCTGCGCACCTGCTCGGCATTGCGATCAACCCACCGCTGGTAGAGCAGCCGCGACTCGACGCCCAATGACACCGGCTTGACCACTTCCTGACGGACGCTGTCGCCGTTGCGGAGCCGGATCAGCATCAGGTCGTCGGCCTTGCGGTTGAGCAGCCGCGCGTAGTCGGTGGTGCTGTCGATTGTCACCCCGTCGATCGCCTCGATGATCGTGCCGGGTGCGATCTCCAGGTCGGCACGATCCAGCGGTCCGCCGCGCAGCACCTCGACAATGGGCACACCGTTGCCGGTCCAGGACAGGTCCGCCACGATACCCAGCGACGCGGTCGCATCGTCGGTGGCGGACGAGCTTGAATAGCGGGCCCCGCTGTGACTCACGTTGAGTTCGCCCAGCAGTTCCGACAGCATCTCGGCGAAGTCACGATTGTTGTCGATGTGTGGCAGGTAAAGCGCGTGGTGTGCGGTGAGTGCCGCCCAGTCGGCTCCGTGGAAGTCGCGACGATAGAAAGTGTCGCGCACCTTGCGTCGCAGCACGTCGAACCCTGCGGCGCGCTCCGCCGCAGCGTCGGCCACCATCTCACCGCGAATCGTCACCGTCTCCCGCTTGGAGGTTGCCGGGTCGATCGTCGATATGCTGCCACCGCTCAGCAGGAAGATCTTCTTCTGCTCCTTGTCCCACTGCATCGAGCCGCCCCTGCTGTCGAGCGCCAGCAGCATCTTGGTCTCGCCACTGCGCAGCGACGTGGACCACAGGTTGTGGCCGCGCTCGAACGCCGCGAGGTAGTACAGCGTCTCGCCATCCTTGCTGAGCAGCGCGTCGCCCAGCGACGACGAGTGAGTGGTGAGACGAACCTTGCGATCGCTGCTCCGCGCGATGTCGATCTCCACCGGCACGACCGGCTTGGTCTTGCTGCTGTCCTTCGGCTCACCCTTGGCCTTGGCCGCCTCCGCCTCGGCCTCCTTGACCAGTGCCAGCTCCTCCTTGCTGAGCCGGGAGCGATCCCAGGCCTCCTGGGTGAAGTACATCGCGTACATATCCGACTGTCCGCCACCCGCCTCGGCGAGATTGCGCAATCCGTCGCGGTTGCTCCGCCAGATCATCGCGGTGCCGCCCAGCACCCACTTGGCACCGGAGTCGTTGAAACCGCTCCGGGTCAGGTTGATCACGCTGTCCTGACCGCTGGCCGACACCAGGCCCACCTCGCCGGGCGCGAGTCCGGGCACCGACAGGTTGAACAACAGCCACTTGCCGTCGGGACTCCAGGTGAAATGCTGGCCCGGACCGGTGCCCCAGAGATGCTCGTCGGTGGCCAGCGTGCGCGATTCCTTGCTGGCGAGGTTCATCACCCTGAGGGTGCGATAGTTCTCGATCCAGGCGAGTTCCTTGCCATCGGGCGAGAACTCCGGCTGGAAGTTCTGCGATTCATTGTCGATGAGCGGCGTCTCGGCAATTGCCGTCGCAACGTGGAAGTAGCGCTCGGCGTCACGACTCCTGGTCGCCTGCCAGATCGACCATCGACCGGTTCGCTCGGATGCATACACCAGCGTCTTGCCGTCGGGCGAGAACTGCACGCCGTGCTCCATCTCGGGCGTACGGGTGATCTGCCTGGTGAGTCCTCCCTCGACTGCGGTCACGAACACGTCGCCCCGGTGGATGTATGCCACTTCCTTGCCGCTCGGCGACACCGCCAACCCGCTCGCCCCGCCGGTCACGGCGATCACCCGATCGTTGTTGGCGCTGGCATCGGTGGCAATCCTGACGTTCACCCGGCTGGGCTGGCCGCCCACTCGAAGTGTGTAGATCAGGCCGTCGTGGCCGAAGGCGAGCGTGCCGTCCGTGGCGCTGGTGAGGAAGCGCACCGGCGCACCGGAAAAATGGGTCAGTTGCACTGACTCACCGCCGCTTACCGGCTGGCTGTGCACATTGAGCGTGCCGCTCTGATCGCTGAGATAGCGGAACTCGGTCTCGTCGGGCGAGAACACCGGATCCAGGTCGTCGCCCTCGAAGCTGGTGATCCTGGTGTGACTGCCGGATTCGCCGTGGTACAACCAGATGTCGCGCGCGGCAGCAGAGCGCTGATGCTTGCGCCAGGGGTTCTCCTGGCTGGGCTTGTCGACATACAGCATCCGTCGTCCGTCGCGACTCGGCGCCACCGCCTCCGCCGGGGTGGTGAGCACCTGTACGCTCCGACCACCGGCCAGCGGCACTCGGTACAGCTCGGGCTGCGCCGTTGTCGGATGAATTCGCGCGGTAGCGGCGTCGAGTCGCGAAGTGCCGAACAACACGCCCTGTCCATCGCGAGTCACTGCGAACGGAGTCTCGTTGCCCGAGTACCACGTCAACCGGCGCGGTTCGCCACCTTCGACTCCCACCGCGAACAGGTCCGCGTTGCCATAGCGATCACTGGCGAACACGATGGTGCGGCTGTCGGGACTCCAAACCGGCGCCCAGTCCTGGGCCGGATGCGAGGTGATCGCAACCGCCACGCCGCCGTCCGACGACACCCGGTACAGGTCGCCGCGATAGGCAAACGCGATGGTGCGGCCATCGGGTGATATCGCCGGATAGCGCATCCAGGAGACTGAATCGGTCTGGGCGGGAAGTGATGGAACAGCCAGGAGCAGGGCGGCGAACAGTGAGCGCATCGGTTCCGTTCCGTGACGATGGGGGCCAGTGGGTCGGCTCCATTCTACCGCTGCCGGGATGGAAACGGGAGCAACCGCGCCAACGGCGGCCCACCGGGCCGCCGCTGGAGGGCCGCCGATTGGCGCGCGATCAGAATTCCAGACTGTCGAGATATCTGTAACTCACCCGCACGCTGTTCATCGGCTCTCGGGGATTGTCGTGCTCGACGTAGTAGTGCTTGAACCCGGCCTGCTTGCGGGCTGCGAAGATCCGGGCGAAGTCGATGGTGCCCCGTCCCACCTCGGTCATCCGGTGCTCCGGCGCACCCGACGAGTCCTTGACGTGCAGCAACGGAAAGCGTCCCGGGTAGCGGCGGAAGTAGTCGAACGGATCGGCACCGGCCTTGATGATCCAGTACAGGTCCATCTCGAAGTCGACCAGCTCCGCGTCGGTCTCGTCGAGCAGCACGTCGAGGATCCGGCGCCCATCGATTTCCTCGAACTCGACGGCGTGGTTGTGGAACGCAACCTTGATCTTGAACGTGCGCGCATCGTCTGCCGCAGTGTTGAGCAGCTCGGCGGTGCGCTTGAGGGAATCGATCGAGTCGCGCGCGGTCTCGGGCAGCGATGGCACCACCAGCCACTTCTGCCCGATCTCCGACGCCTCCTGCAGGGTCCGGAACCAGCCACTCCTGAGCGTGTCCAGCGACACGTGCGCCGATGGCGACTTGAGATCGTTGCGATCGAGCAGTTGCCGGATCGATCGCGGCGGTCGGCCGAAGTAGCCGGCGAACTCGACCTCGCGATAACCGATCCGGCTCACCTCGTACAGTGTCCGCTCGACACTGGTGGCCATCTCGCTGCGCAGCGTGTAGAGCTGCAAGCCGACCTTGTCGATGTCATCCCTGCCCGGCAGCCGCAGGCCGAGCGGCAGGGCGGCAGCCCCGGCAGCAGCGAGAAACTCCCTTCGGTCCATCTCTACAACTCCTTGCGATTGAGCAGTTGGACCGCGTGGTCTGCGGCGCGTGCCGTCAGCGCCATATAGGTCACCGAGGGGTTCTGGCAACCCGAGGACGCCATCGACGCGCCATCGGTGACGAACACGTTGGGAGCATCCCACACCTGGTTCCAGCGGTTGAGCACCGAGTCGCGACGATTCCTGCCCATCCTGGCAGTGCCCATTTCGTGGATGGTGAGCCCCGGCGGCGTGTCGTTGTTGTAGGTGCTCACGTTGCGGCAGCCGGCGGCCTCGAGCATCTCGGCGGCGGCCTCCTCGGCGTCGCGCATCATCGCGCGTTCGTTGTCGCGCCAGTGCATATCAATGTGCAGCACCGGAATTCCCCAGCGATCGAGGCGATCGGGATCGATACTGACCCGGTTATCGGGATGCGGCAGGCACTCGCCGAATCCGCCCAGCGACATCCGCCACGGCCCGTATTCCGGTGTGCGGAGTGAATGCTTGAAATCGGCACCGAAGCCGCGCGCCGCCGTGCCGCGACTCCAACCCTCCACGGTGCGATAACCGCCACCCTGGTATCCATATCCCCGGAGGAAATCCGGGTGAGATGTCTTCACATTGCGGAAGCGGGGCAGGTAAACGCCGTTGGGGCGACTGCCCAGGGTGCGCAGCTCCTCGAAGCCGGGAACCTCGCCGCGGGCACCGTGCTGCATCGTGTGATCCATCAGGTAGCGACCCAGCACACCGCTGTTGCCGCCCAGCCCGTCGGGGTGCGAACGGCTGCGGGAGTTGAGCAGGATCCGGGTCGACTCCAGCGTCGACGCGCAAACGAAGATCACCCGCGAACTGAACTCGAGTCCGGCCAGCGACTGACCGTCGATTGCCCTCACGCCGGTTACCCTGCCGGTGGCCTCGTTCCAGATCAGCGAATGCACCACCGAGAACGGCCTGATGGTGGTGCGACCGGTTGCCAGCGCATCCTTCAGCGTGGTCTGCACGCTGTTGAAGTAGCTGGACGTGCTGCAGCCCCGATGACAGGCGCCGCAGTAGTGACAAGCGGCCCGCCCGTTGTGGGCCTCGGAGAGAACCGCCACACGTCCGATGGTGACGACGCGTTCATCGCCGTAGGCTCGCGCAAGGCCGTCGCGAAACCATTGCTCGCTGGCGGTGAGTTGCATCGGTGCCAGAAACGGCCCGTCGGGAAGTTGCGGCAACCCGAGGCGTTCGCCCGAGATGCCGGCGTAGGACTCGACGTGATCGTACCACGGTGCGATGTCCCGGTAGCGGATCGGCCAGTCGTTGCCATTGCCGTCGCGCGCGTTGGCCTCGAAGTCGAGGTCGCTCATCCGGTAGCACTGCCTGCCCCACATAATCGACTTGCCGCCCACCTGACGGCCCCGGATCCAGTCGAACGGACGACCCTCGGGAGTGGTATACGGATTGTCGACGTCGTCGACGAAGAACTGGGTGGCACCTTCGTCACAGGCGTAGCACTTGCGCTGGACCGGCTGGCGCTCCGAGAGCTGGCGCTGGTCGCCCAGGTAGCGATAGTCGAACTCGTACGCGGGCGCATTCATCAGGTAGTCCCGGGCCGGATCAATCGGGCGACCGGCCTCGAGCACCAGCACCCTGAGACCCTTCTCCGACAACTCCTTCGCGGCCCAGCCACCGGAGATTCCGGAGCCGACCACTATCGCATCCCAGTCCTCGCGGCCCCTCATCGCGACACCGACGCGATCGGGGCTGCGCCCTCGAATCGTCCCGGGTAGTGATTTACCTGGAGCTCCTGCTCGATGCCGACCTCCGAGGTGTAGTAGCCGTAGATGGTGAGATACTTGAGATCACGCCAGAATCCCGGGCCACCATCGACGCTGGCACGGTACGCATCCGACTCCACCGCTCGGAGCACCTCGTCCTGCTCAGTCGGCGAGAGTTCGATGAACAATCTCCGGTGACTCGCCGCGGCTCGGCGATCGAGATCGACCAGGCCATCGAGATAGCGCCGTTGCCTCGTGGTGTCGTAATGGTCCGACACGATCCGCTCGGCAAAGCGATGGCAGAGCGCCGCCATCGCGCCGGGTGTGTCGGTTGCCGGGATGATTCGCTCACCGGCGGCCGCAACGGTGTGCATCTGGTGAGAATCGAAGAAACCGGCACCGTCGGGAGCACTGGCGAGCGATCGATGAGTGGCGCCGCCGAGGGCCAGGAGCTGCTCGGTAGACAAGCCGGAAACCACCGCGGTGGCGCCAATCAGCCGGAGCAGTTCACGCCGATGCATTGCATCCTCCGGATTGCGGGACGGGGGAGATATCAGTTCGCGCCGTAGCGGACCCTCAGGGTGCCGACCCTGCCCCGGTCAGGAAAGACCACGAACAGGGATTGATAGTCACTGTCGGGGAGATCGCCGATCGAGTTGTCGCCACCCAGAGCCCTGACAATGGCTCCCACGGTGTTGCTGTGACCGACTACAAGCACCGCGCCCTGATGCCTGTGGGCCTCCTCGGCCACCGCCCGCGCGTGGGCGGCCACACCGTCGCGTCCGATCGGAATCTCGATCGGCACCAGGCCGTGCCGCCGCGCCACCGCCGAGGCGGTCTCACGAGTCCGGACAAACGGCGACACGATCACGGCGCGCACCGGCATTCCCGCCATCGCACTGTCGAGCGCCAGCGCGCGCGCCCGGCCCGCAGCACTCAGCGCCGGATCCCGTTCTGTTTCCGATGCCTTCTCTGCGTGACGGGTCACCACGAACAACTGCGATCCGGACTGGGCCGCTGCCGTGAACGGCGTGGCGGTGGGGCCCGCAAGGAGCACCACCGCCAGGGCGAGATTACGCCTCCACGACATCAGCACCGGGGGCGTCGCGTTGAACCGCCTTGATGCCGTTGAGGCACGACGACTTGTCGCTGTATCCCTCGCCGGACGAAGCGATCTGGACGCCATTGCCGCTCTTGAGGCGCCAACGGAATTCGCCCGCCTTGTCCTGGTACACTTCGAACTTCGCCATTGTTGCCTCCTTTGTGAAAGTCTACTTCTGCAGCATTTGCGCGACCCAGATCAGCAGCATCGCGCCGATCACGGCACCGATGAAACCGGTACCGCCGCTCAGGCCGAGGAGTCCGAAGACCCAGTTTCCGACGAACGATCCGGCGATGCCGAGGATGGTCGTCATCACGAAGCCGCCCTTGGACGGACCCGGCATAATGAACTTGGCGACGGCGCCCACCACGAAACCGATCAGGATGGTCCACAGGATTGCCATTGGTCGCTCCAGAAAGTGGTGTAACTGAATGTAGCCCCGAGTTCGCACTCGGGCAGGAACTCACTCCACCAGGTCGGCGTCCGTCTGGCCGGTCATCTTGCGGGAAATGTGTGACCAGCTCATCCCCACGGTGAGCAAAATGGCCAGGCATACCAGTACCACGTGGGAAATCGCATCGCCCTGCATTGACAAGACCCGCCAGGACGTGAGCAGCCAGACGATGCCGGCGCACAGCGCGGCCACCAGCAGCGCACCTGCGATTCCGAGCGCACGCCTGGTGGCCTGGAGATATACGGCCCAGCCCGCGACCAGCACCACTGCCAGGAGGAACTTGAGCGGCGCGCTGGCAGTGCCGGCGTCGGTGGCGCCGCCGCCGAAGAACGGCATAATCACCCAGTGCACGAACGACTTTCCGAACGGATTCCAGGTGGCATACACCAGCAGCAGCGCGAAAAGGAATCGCGCGACCACCCCCTTGGGGGTGATTGATTCCAGTGACGGCACCATCTCTTCCTCCGGCCTGCAAGCGTGAGAGAATCAGGAAGGGATCAACCAACCCAACAGCATCACTACCAGCCAGCACACCGCCAGGACAAGTCCGATCATCAGCGCCGCAACGGACGCAACCACCAGGCGACTGCTCCGGCGGGTGGCGTCCGGATTGTCGAGCCACCTCTCCAGCAACCTGACGTTGCGGGTCTGTGCCCGCCAACCCACGTCGAACAGGTCACCCAGCAGCGGCACTGTTCCGACCAGCGCGTCGAGTCCGATGTTGCCGAGCATCCGGATCAACACCGACAACGGGGCGCCGTATCGCGCTGCCCAGACCACCCCGACACCAGCCACCAGCGCCCCGGCCGCGTCGCCCACACCGGGCACCAGGCCGATCAGTGCATCGATTCCGATCCGCCGACCGATGACCGGAATCTGCACCAGTTCGTCCCAGAGTCGAGCCGTGGTGCGGAGCCGTGACAACGCGCGCCGACCGCGCTCGTCAGGGAAGTCACCGGTGGACATTGCTACCCCGGCTTCGCCCGGCTACTGGTCTCGCTGGATGCCGAGCACTTCGAGCCGCACCAACCCCGTGGCCTCATCCTCGATTCGTACCACCACCCGATCCTCACTGGCGGCGAACAGGGTCCCGGCCGGGATCGTCACCGAACCGAGGATCGCGCCGTCCGGCGAGAACACACCCCAGGTGGCCGTAGAGTCGACCATCGGCAGATTGGGTGTGGCCCAGATACGACCGAGACGGTCGACGATCATCTGTCCGATCGCCGCGTGGGTATCGGAGAACACCATCTCGTCGATCTTGGCGATCTCCGACTCGATCAGCTCAGCCGGCGCCATCGAACGCACCGCCTCGAGCTGCTCGCGCATCATCTGGCGGAACTTCTCGCGATCGGACTCGCTCACTGGCCGCTCGGGCAGGGTCACCCTGATCACCCGCTTGAGAGCACCGGTCGCGTCGTGGCCGTTGATCTCGAACCGCTCGCTGGTGGTCGACCAGACCAGATCGTCGGCAGCACCCACGTACGAGTTGGCGCCGTAGCCGATGCCGCGGCCCATCGTCATCGAGTTGGCCCCCATCGAGACCTCCCCCTGCACCAGCATCGGCCCCGACGACAGGAAGAGCGTGTCGAAGGCCTCGTCGCCACTCCGCCAGGCCAGCACCGGCGCCGGCAGCCGGTACACCCCGGTGGTGCCCTCGGGCGGTGCCTCGATCGGGTTGACCACCTGGAAGACCCAGGTGCCGTCGGCCAGTCGGCCTACCAATAGTGGCGGAATCGGAGAGGCATCGATCGGAAACTGCACCGGATCGAGGATCTCACCGTCGGGCAGGAACCTGAGGGCGCGCCGGTTCATCAGGTCGTAGCCCGCGATGGTGTCGCCGCCCAGGGTAAGCAGTGCGGAGAGGAACCGATACTCACCCGGTCCCTCACCGCCCCGACCCAGCAACTCGGGCTGACTACCGTCGGCGCCGAAGAGGTACAGTTGCGGCGGCTGCATTGACATCGCTGCCACCCGTCCGTCGGACAGCATAGTGCCGATCTGCGAAGTGGAGAGATCGATGGCACCGTCGCTCTCAGCCCCGATCACGGCGATCGGGTTGCTGCCCAGCACCCATCTGGGCGCATCGGCCCAGGCCGTAGCGCTGTGCTCGGTGATGCTCACCCCGGCGGAGTCACGTACCACCGTGGCCTCACCGCCGGCATCACCGCCCGAACAAGCAGCCGCCGTGGTGAGTAACCCTGCAACCAGTAGCTGTGCGCGCATCGGAAATCCCGTCGATTGAAGATTCAGGAAAACTTACCCGGATTACCTGCTACTGCATTCGAGCCAGCCGCTCCGCGTCCACCAGCACCCGGGCCAGCTCGGCACGGTGCCAACCGGCCTGGGTGGTCCGCACCCGGGTGAGCATTCCCGGTTCGGCGCTGAACGGATAGGCGCCGTCGAAGCGGCTCTCGGCGATCACCGCGCCGGTCTCGCCGTCGCGCACCTCGATCAGCGTGTCGTACACCTTGTCGCCATCGACGATCGAGGAGCCGCCAGCCGCCGACTCACCCATTCCCTCGCGCCAGTTGGGGTCGGCAACCTTGCCCACGATCCAGATTCGCCCGTCGGTGTCCACCCAGCCGTCCTGGGCGGACGGCTGCGGCGCCCGGTCGCTGGCCACATCGGGACCCTGCATCTCGTCGTAGGGAGGGAACCACTGCGGCGGCTGGGTGAAGTCCCGGAGCAGATTGCCGTAGAGATCCCACTCCTGCAGCCTGAAGTGGTGGGTCATCGAGATCAGCCATACGGTGCCGTCGCGACCGGGGATAATCCGCCTGGGCGAAGGCGACTGGCCGTCGTCGCTAGCCACCCTGCGGATGACCAGGCCGTCGGCATCGAGCACCCAGAATGGCAGTGGCTGCCCGAACAGCGCCGGAGTGAGGGCGATCCGACCACCGCGCATCACTACCGCGTCCCACGGGGCCACCGGCAGCGGAACAGTGCGGACGTGCTCACGTTCGGGCGAGAAGACCTGCGCGCGCCTGGTGCCGTCGAAGACCCAGATCGAATCCCCGGGGCCCAAGCGGGCAAACAGCGGGTCGGCGAAATCGGCCCTGCCGTCGCCGAGGGTACCCAGCGTTCCGACAAACCGGCCGCTGTCATCGTACACCACCGGCAGGGTGGGCACGCCGGTGGGCTGGGGAATCAGGATCCGGTACCCGGCCGGATGCCGAGCAGAGACCCTGGGCCAACTGGCCATCGCGCCGACGCCCGACTCGGCGCCCATCGTGATCACCGGCTCAAGGGTGATCGGCGAGAGGTCTCGTCCGCTGCCGTTGCACGCAATGAGCAGGGCGAGTCCCGCGAATGCAGCAGATTTGCCCATCCTGTGGCTCGCCTTTCATCGGTCGGTTGGCACTCCGGTACCTCCCGGAGAGTGCCGCCGGGACACCGATTCGGCAAGTGGTGCGTTGCGGGCCAGAGCAGCCGGGGCCTCGGCCCGTCCCCGCAGGGAGGCCAGCACCAGCAGGGCCATCAGGTAGGGCAGGGCGAGCAGAAGCTGATAGGGAATGGCGGTACCTGCCGCCTGGAACAGGTACTGAAGCGCGGTGCAGGCCCCGAAGAACAGGGCCCCCAGGGCGACCCAGGCCGGGTGCCAGCGACCCAGCACCACGATGGCGATGGCGATGAAGCCCCGGCCGGCGGTCATCCGTTCGGTGAACGAACCGACCTGGGCCAGCACCAGCGACGCCCCTGCCAATCCGGCCAGGGCACCGCCGATCAGGGTCCCCCAACTCCGCACCCGGGTGACCGCCACTCCCGCGGCGATCGCGGCTTCCGGCGACTCGCCGGCGGCACGCAGTTCCAATCCGAACCGGGTCCGGAACAACAGCCACCAGCCAAGCGGTATCAGCGCCAATGACAGCCAGGTGAGGGGCGACTGCACGAACAGGATCGGACCGAGCACCGGAATCCCGGCCAGCACCGGTACTGCCACCGGCCCCAGCGAGGGGACTGCGATCGCTGCGTCGGTGCCGCCGAGAAGGGTCGGCGTGAGCAATCCGGTGATGCCGACAGCAGCGAGCGTGACGGCAGTGCCGGCGATGATCTGGTCACCTCGCAACCACACCGAGGTGACCATCAGCACCGCTGCTGCCAGCCCACCGGCCCCCAGTCCGAGCAATGCCCCGAACCACGCGCCGCCGCTCATCGCACCGATCGCCGCAGCGAACGCACCGGCCAGCATCGACCCCTCGATGCCGAGGTTGAGCACGCCACCACGTTCGCTGATCAGTTCGCCAAGTGCAGCCAGCAAGAGCGGAGTCGCGACCCGGATCGAGGCGGCACCAAACGCGATCAACACTGCGTCGTCGATCACTGTCTGCTCCTGAGTGCCAGCACCATCGCGATCAGCACCACCGCTTCGACCACTTGCGCCGCCACTGCCGGAATGCCGGCGTCACGCTGCATTGCACCGGCACCTGCGGCCAGTGCGCCGAAGATCAGTGCGGTGGCAATGATCGCGATCGGCTTGAGTCGCGCCAGCAATGCCACCGCGATCGCAGTGAACCCGAAACCCGGGGAGAGTCGTTGATACAGCGCGTAGCTCACCCCGCTCACCTCGATTGCACCGGCCAGTCCGGCCAGCGCCCCCGATCCGAGCAATGCGGTGAGGGTTACCCTGGTCACGGCGATCCGGCCGATCAGTCGAGCCGCGTCGGGGTTGGCACCGGTCGCGTCGAGCACGAACCCGCTCCGCGAACGGCGCAGCAACACCGCCGCAACCACCGCAAGCAGCAGCGCAATCAGCAATCCGTAGTGAACTCGTTCGGTGGGCAGGATTCTTGGCAGTCGTGCCGCGAGCGCGATCGGATCGCTCTGCGGATACGCGCCACTCGATTCCTGCAGCGGCCCCGTCACCGCCCAGCCCACCGCCGCCTCGGCGACGAAGTTGAGCAGCAGGGTGGTGATCACCTCGGTCACCCCGACCCTGATGCGAAGCGCCGCCGGCACCGCCATCCAGATGGCGCCGCCGCACAAGCCGGCCGCCAGCACCAGCGGCAGCGCGATCACCGCTGGAGCTCCTCCCAGCGACACTCCCACCCAGGTGGCGGCGATCGCACCGGCGGCGAACTGCCCCTCCATCCCGATGTTGAGGGCGCCACCGCGCGCGCCGAGCGCAAACGCGAGCCCGAGCAGCAGAAGCGGCGTGGCGCGCACCAGCGTGGCAGAGAAGATCGCGTACGGTGATCCCAGCGAACCGTACCAGAGGGCACCGAGTCCCCTGACCGGCGGGTAACCGGCCACGATCAGGAACAACACCAGCACGGCGAGTCCCGCCGCAACCGCGAGGACCGGCGTCAACACCTGTCGTCCGATGGTCGCCAGGGGTGTGCCGATGTCGGGCGCCGGCGCACTCACGTCGGCAGTATCCCCAGCATCGCGTCCCCGACCTGGTCCCGTGGAGTGTCAGCCGGCAGTTCGCGCACCACGCCGCGGTGCACCACCAGCAACCGATTGGCCAGCGCCAGCACCTGATCCAGATCGGATGAGTGCACCACCACGCAACATCCCCGAGCTGCCGCATCGACGAGTGCGGCGTGCACGGCGGCGGTGGCGACAAAGTCCAACCCGCGCGCCGGGTGTTCGGCAATGATCACGTCCGGCGCCCGGTCGAGTGCGCGTCCCAGCACGAACTTCTGCTGATTGCCACCCGACAGCGACGACGCCAGCGCATCGGGTCCACTGGCGCGCACATCGTGTCGCGCCAGCGAGGTCGCGGTGTCCTGGCGGACCGCATTCCAGTCGAGCCAGCCGCCAGTGTGATCCAGATGACCCAACAGGTAGTTCGCCGTCAATGTGTGGTTCGGCAACAGCGCCTCGCCGATCCTGTCTTCCGGAATCAGCGCCACGGTGCCCGCGACTGAGACATCCTCCCGACCCGTTGCCATCCCGGCAATTGTCCGGAGCAGCTCGCGCTCGCCATTGCCGTCGATCGCCGCGACTCCGACCAGGTCGCCGGCCCGCAGTTGCACTTGTCCGATCGTGATCCTGGCGGGTGAATCGGTCGACGCAGCTCGTCTTGTCGGCGGTGGAGTCGCCGCCGACGGTCCGATCATCGCTCGTGAAAGCGTCGCGTTGTCGACCTCACCTGCTGCCGCATTCAGGGTCACCTTGCCGCGCCGCAACACCGTGATCCTGTCGGCCACCTGCCGGGCCTCGTCTAGCTTGTGGCTGATCAGCACCACTGCACCACCCCTTTCCGCAAAGTGGCGCACCAGGGCGAGCAGTTCGGTGATTTCTCGCGGGGCCAGCACTGCGGTTGGTTCGTCCAGCAGCAGAATCCGCGCGTCGGTGGCCAGCGCCTGCACGATCTCCAGGCGCTGCCGGAGTTGCACCGACAGGTCGCGCGCGCGCGCCGCCGGATCCAGCGGCATCGCCAACCGCTCTATCAGTCGGGCAGCTCGTTGCCGGTGATCGCGACCGCCCGGCCATCCTGCCGCGAGGGCGATGTTTTCCGCCACCGTGAGCGCGCCGATCGAGGCGAAGTGTTGGTGTACCATCCCGATGCCGAGGGCGCGGGCGGCGCGAGGCGATTCAATCCGGTCGACAGTGACACTGCCATCGCCGGTGCCCACCGTGATGCTGCCGCTGTCCGGCGCCAGCATTCCGTAGACGATCCGCATCAGCGTCGTCTTGCCGGCGCCGTTTTCACCCAGCAGCGCGTGTACGCTGCCAGGCGTTAGTGTGAAATCGACCTCGTCGAGCGCGAGCATCGATCCGAACCGCCTGGACACTCGCGAAAGACTCAGCATCGCCGAGGGGAAATCCTGCGGTCGGGGCCGAGTGGCAGCCTACAGCCCGGTGGGATGATCGTGGAACTGCCAGTCCAACTTGAAGTCCTCGGCCAGGACTTCGGCCAGGGCCTTCACGCCGACGGTCTCGGTTGCGTAGTGACCGGCATAAACCAGGTTGATGCCCGCTTCCTGCGCGTCGATCGCGGAGTGGTGCGGGCCCTCGCCGGTGATGAAGGTGTCGAGTCCGGCCTCGACCACGGCCTGGATGCTGCCGCCGGCAGAGCCGGTGATGATACCGACGTTCTTGGTGGTTTCCGGTCCGCCGGCGATCACGTGGGCGGTGGTCCCGAGCTGCTTTTCTATCAGGCTCACCAGCGCACCGCGCCCCATAATCAGGTGACCGGCGGCTCCGATCGGCGTGCCGCGATACTCGTCGAACGGTTCCGGGTCGAGGATGCCGAGCATCCGGGCCAGCACTGCGTTGTTGCCGACGGTCGGATGAACATCGAGCGGCAGGTGGGCGGAGTACAGTGCGATGTCGTGGCGAAGCAGGGCGTTGATGCGGCGGTAGCGCCGCCCGGTGACCGGCCGGTTGCCGTCCCAGAACAGGCCGTGGTGCACCAGAATCAGCGCGCCCGGCGCACACTCCGCCACCACCTTGTCGATGGTGCGCTGCGAGGCGTCAACCGCGGCGACCACCGACGTGACCTCGCCGCTGTTCTCGACCTGCAGGCCGTTGAGGGCGCCCTCGTAATCGCTGATCGCCTCGATGTGCAGCAGTTCATCAAGGTACTCGACGACCTCATCCAGCGGCGCGGTGTTCACGGTGTGGCTCCCTCGGTGACGACCAGAGTACCGGCCTTGATCGAATCGGCTGCGGCGTCGATCCTGTTCCACAGCGCATCCGGCACCGTCGATTCGATGCGGGGGTTGCGAACGAAACGGATCACGCCGCTTGCCAGGCCGAACGGCTCGATGGTCGGCGCGCTGTCGCCCTGCACCACGGTGCGGGTCACCAGCAGCATCGCGCGGGGCAGGTCGATCACCGCGGAAGCCGCAACCTGTTCGGGTGCCAGTTCCGACTGATCGGCGTTGGCGCCGTAGGCGTGAACGTCCGGGTGCTCCAGTACCGCGGAAAACATTCCCAGCCCCGCTGCGTCGGCGTTGTGGTGCAACTCGTCGACACCCAGGCGGATCATCGCCAGTGCGGCTTCCTTGCCGGCTGCAGCGTCGTCGAACGAATTGAGCCAGGTGATGCGCGAATCAACTTCGGGATTCACCGCCCGTGCACCGGCGAGCCAGCCGTGATAGCCGAGCACGATCGGCGGCAGTTCCATTCCACCAATGAAGCCGATCCGGTTGCTGCTGGTGAGGCCGCCCGCCAACATCCCGAGCAGGTATGTCGCTTCGTGAAAGTTGAAGATCAGCGGTATCACTCCGCTCCTGGCCTGATGACCGCTGGTGATCGCGAACACCGTTGCCGGATACTCGGTCGCCAGTCGTTCCGCCGGCTGCTGGAATTCGAATCCGTGTCCGAACACCAACTGATATCCCTGCTCCGCGTAGCTGCGGAGCGCCTCTTCCTGCTCGCCAGGTGTGCGCGCCTCCACGTGCGAGATCGCCACGTCGAGCGAGTCACGCAGTTCCTGCAACCCCTGCCAGGCACCGGCATTCCACGCCGCATCGTTCACCGAACCCGCAGTCACCAGCGCCACCCTCGGCGCACCATCTCCCGCCGAAGGGGTGTCGCTGCAGGCGAACAGGAGCGGGATGAGGAGCAGCATTCTCCGCATCGGCTCAGCCCTCGTAACTCTCGCCGAGAATCAACTCGAGGATTCGCGACAGATCATCGTTCGAGTAATAGGAGATCGCCAGGGTGCCGCGGCCGCGCCGCTTGGCGGTGAGCCGCACATCGGTGCCGAGCCGCTGGCGGAGGACATCCTCCACCCTGCGGGCGTCGGCGGAGGGATTGGCGCGTTCGGCGCCGGCACCCTTGCGGAACATCTTGCCGCGGGGCTTCTGGTTGTCGTCGCCACGGACCATCGCCTCGATCTGTCGCACCGACCACCCGCCGGCGACCGCCTCGGCGGCCAAGCGGGCCATCTCGGCCGGGGATTCCACGGCAAGCAGGGCGCGGGCGTGCCCCTCGGAGAGCTCCCCGGCCTGCACCATCTCCTGAACCTTGGACGGTAACTTCAATAACCGCAACGTGTTAGCCACCGTGGACCGATCCCGGCCCACCAGTCGGGCCACCTCGTTGGCGGCCAGACCGAACTCGGAGATCAATTGCTGGTAGCCGATCGCCGTGTCGATCGCGTTCAGGTCATCACGCTGGAGATTCTCGATCAGCGCCAAGGTCAGGGCGGCCTGATCGTCGACCTCGCGGACCACCGCAGGTACCGCCTTCCAGCCCAGACGCTGGACCGCCCGCCAGCGGCGTTCACCAGCGATCAGCTCGAACCTGGACCCGACAGGCCGCACAACGATTGGTTGTAGCAACCCAGACGCCTCGATCGAGGCCGTCAGTTCGGCCAATGCAGCCTCATCGAACTCGCGCCTGGGCTGCCAGGGGTTGGGGGAGATGGCAGTCACCGGCAACTCCCGAAGGGCAGACGCCTCCACCGGCTGGTCCTTGGCGATCGGACCGAGCAGCGCCTCCAGACCACGACCAAGACGCTTGGGCTTGGCTTCGCTCATCCCGGCTCCCCCTTGCCCCTGCTCTCAGTTCGCTTGATAAGCTCTTGTGCCACCGACAGATAGCTCTTGGCGCCCACCGACTGGGCGTCATACATCAGGATCGGCTTGCCAAACGACGGCGCCTCCGCGAGCCGGACATTGCGCGGGATCACGGTCCTGAACACCTTGACCCCGAAATAGTCCTTGGCCTCGGCGACAACCTGCTTGGAGAGATTGAGCCGAGCGTCATACATCGTCAACAGCACGCCGTCAATCTGGAGATCCGGGTTGAAGTTCTGCTGCACCACCCGGATGGTATTGAGAAGCTGAGAGATTCCCTCGAGCGCGTAGTACTCGCACTGGATCGGGATCAGCACCCCGTCGGCGGCGGTGAGCACGTTGAGCGTCACCAGACCCAGCGAGGGCGGACAGTCGATCAGGACATAGTCGTACTCGTCCCGAACCACCCCCAAAGCCGCCCGCAGCCTGCTTTCCCGCTCCTCACCACCCACCAGCTCCAGCTCGGCACCCACCAGGTCCTGGGTGGCAGCAATCACGTGCAAATACGACAATTGCTCGTCCGGAACAACCACATCCCGAACCGGCACCCCATCGATCAACACGTCATACAGCGAGCTGGCCACCCCGGCCTTGTCGATCCCCACCCCCGAAGTGGCATTCCCCTGAGGGTCAGCATCGATCAGCAGCGTCCGCCGCTCCGCAATCGCCAACGAAGCAGCAAGGTTGACCGCAGTGGTGGTCTTGCCGACCCCACCCTTCTGATTGGCTATCGCAATGATTCGTGCCATTTGAGTCCGGGAAAGCGAGAAAGCGAGAAAGCG
>CBFGRM010000026.1:0-25448 GCA_965651205.1 uncultured bacterium | reverse complement strand
TTCTCGCCTACTGCGCCGTCCTCACATCAAACGTGCCGCTCACCTGGATGCTGCCGGCACCGCCCACCCGGGCCAGCGTGGCGCTGAAGCTGCCCGCAATCCGGTTGGCGGTGACCGACGTCACCGTCATCGTGCCCTCATCGGCCGCAGTACCGCCATAGCCGGTCGAACTGCCAATCTCCAGCACAGTGATCTTGCGTACCGGAAGACCATTGGAGATCGGCAGGGTGCCAGTGCCGTCGACCGGGCCCAGCGACACGTTCACGTTCCACTCGGTGTTGGAAGCGGAGAAACCCATCAGCGAGGTTCCTCCGCCCAGCCCCACGATGGTGGCGCCGTTGAACGATCTGCCGTCGATGGTGCCCGAAATGACCGAACCCAGGTCGTCGGCCGGTGGTGCCGTGTAGCCGGGATTGATCGGCACGTTGAACGAACCGTTGCTGACCGTGCGCTTGGCCGGCGTGATCGTGCCGACCTGCGACTCCAGCTCGGCGCTGAACGTCCCGACCACCCGACCGTTGCTCATCGAGGTGATCGTGACCGTGCCGGCATCACCGTTGAGTGGCGTCGACCACGACTGGCTCCCCTCGCTGAGCAACAGTATGCCGCCCGCGTTGGTGCCGATGTTGACGCCCAACGGGTAGGTGCCCGGCCCCTTGATTCGCGCCAGCGTGAACGTGAGCCCCCGACTCGGCGACAGCACGCTGCCGCTGAACGTGAGTCCGCCCTTCATCGTGCTGGTGTTGGCGATGGCGTAGATCAGCGACGAGGTTGCTGACCATTGCTGGCCATCAATGGTGGCGGCGAGCTGGCTGCTGCCACCGGGAGGTGGTGGCGGTGGCGGTGGCGGTGGCGTATTGGGACCGGCGTCCGGACCGGTGGACGACCCGCCACAGGCGGCAAGGACCAGCAGGGCGGCAGCGGAAGCAAGCAGGCGGCGCATCGTGACTCCGGGCGGTGTGATATTGGATGCTCACGACACCTTGCGCAGGACCGGCCTGGATTCCGTCATCAAACTGGTTCCGGCGTCAGTCCACGCCTGTCACCACCCCATCCACCCCGATCACCTTCACCTCGGGCTCCAGCACCACGCCCCACTGGTCCTCGACCCGGCGGCGTACCTCGCGAATCAGCGCCACCACGTCAGCCGCGGTGCCGCCGCCGGTGTTCACGAAGTAGTTCGCGTGCATCGGCGACACCTCGATGGCACCCTGCCGCAATCCCTTGAGTCCGGTGGCCTCGATGAACTGGCCACTGGTGCGCGGCCGCTCCGGCCACTCGTCGGGCACCACCGGGTTCTTGAACACGCTGCCACAGCAGGGCTGGTTGAACGGCGTTCCGTCGCGACGCCACCTGTACAGCGCCTCGGTCTCCTCATCGAGCCGGGCCGCATCCGCCTCGTGCAGCCGCACCGTTGTGGCCAGCACCACCACCGGCCCGAGGTTGCTGCGCCGATACGTGAACCCGGCATCGGCGGCCGGCACCACCCTGTCGCTGCCGTCGCGCTCCACCACCAGCACCGATTCGACCACGTCGCGCCACTCGGCGCCGTGACAGCCGGCGTTCATCACGATGCCGCCACCCACAGTGCCCGGCACGCCGACCATCTTGTGGATTCCACCCCAGCCGGCCTTGGCGGTGCGGCGCGCCGCCAACGGTGCGGGCAGGCCGGCACCGAAGGTCCAGCGATATCCGTCCTGCACCACGCCGTCGATCCCCTTGCCCATCCGGATCACCAGCGCGTCCATACCCTGGTCGGGTAGCAGCAGGTTGCTGCCCAGCCCCAATGCGAACCAGGGAACTCCGGCCTCGCCGGCGGTGCGCAGTGCTGCCGCCACATCCTCGCCGTTGGCCGGATGCAGCACGGTGGCCGGACCACCAATTCGATAGGTGGACAACCGCGCCAGCGACTCCGCCTCGCGCACCTCGCCGGTGACCCGCTCACCGAGCGCGGCGATGAAATCGGGATCGCGCGCTGATCTCGTCACGACGACGCCAGCTCCCGGGCCCGCGCGTGCCACTCCTGCAGCGGTCGCACTTCGCCGCGACGGTTCTTGAGCGCGATGATCGCGTCGCACGCTGCCGCAGCGGCCGACATAGTGGTGGTGTACGGCACGTTGTATTGCAATGCTGCGCTCCGCATCGATCGGTCGTCGTGTGCGGTGAGCTTGCCGAGGGGAGTGTTGACCAGCAACTGCACCTGGCCGGAGACGATCAGGTCGATGCCGTTGGGTCGTCCCTCGTACACCTTGAGCACCGGCTCGGCCAGCACGCCGCGTGCGCGCAGGTAGCGCGCGGTGCCGCGCGTCGCCAGGATGTCGAATCCCAGTTCCTGGAATCGCCTGGCGATCGGCACCACGCTCGGCTTGTCACGGTCGTTGACGGTGACGAACACCCGGCCCTCCAGCGGCAACGCGCTGCCGGCGCTGGTCTGCGACTTGGCGAACGCCATTCCGAACGAATCGGCGATCCCCATCACCTCGCCGGTCGAACGCATCTCCGGCCCCAGCATCACGTCGACACCGGGGAACTTGGCGAACGGGAACACCGCCTCCTTGACCGCCACATACGGCTGCATCGGGTCATCGACCATCCCGAGGTCGCTCAGCTTGCGACCCGCCATCACCGCCGCCGCCAGCCCGGCCAGCGGCACTCCGGTGGTCTTCGACACGAACGGGATGGTGCGTGAGGCCCTCGGGTTGACCTCGATCACGTACACCACGCCTTCGCGCACGGCATACTGCACGTTGATCAGGCCGACCACTCCCAGTGCCAGTGCGAATGCGCGAGTGTGTTCGCGCATCTTCTCGACCTGCTCCTCGGTGATCAGGTAGGGCGGCAGGACGCAGGCGGAGTCACCCGAGTGAATGCCGGCATCCTCGATGTGCTGCATCACGCCGCCCACGATGCAGCTCTCGCCGTCCGCGATCGCGTCGACGTCGGCCTCGAATGCGTCCTCCAGGAACGAATCGATCAGCACCGGGTGGCCGGGTGCGACTCGGGCGGCCTCGCCGAAGAAATCGGTCAATTCCTCGTCGTCGTAGACTATCCGCATCGCCCTGCCACCCAGCACGTAACTGGGCCGCACCAGGATCGGATACCCGATGCGTGCCGCCACCTCAAGCGCCTCCGCGAGGGAGTCGGCCGTACCCGAAGGTGGTTGGGCAACACCCAGTTCGCGCGCCAGCGCCTCGAACCGGCGCCGGTCCTCGGCGGCATCGATTGCATCTGGCGAGGTACCCAGGATCGGCACCCCGGCTGCCTCCAGTCCCCTGGCAAGCTTGAGCGGAGTCTGGCCACCAAGCTGCACTACCACGCCGATCGGCTTCTCGACGTTGACGATCTCCAGCACGTCCTCCAGCGTGAGCGGCTCGAAGTACAGCACGTCGGAGATGTCGAAGTCGGTGGACACCGTCTCCGGATTGGAGTTGACCATCACGGTGCGATAGCCGAGATCGCGGAACGCAAGCGTCGCACGGACACAACAGTAGTCGAACTCGACGCCCTGGCCGATCCGGTTGGGACCGCTGCCGAGGATGATCACGGTCTCGCGCTTGTCGTCGCCGGGCCCTGCCTCGTTCTCCTCGTCCCACGAGGAGTAGAGATAGGGCGTGCTCGATGGAAACTCGCCGGCGCAGGTATCCACGGTCTTGTATGCCGGACGAAGGCCGAGGCGATGACGCAGGGCGCGGATCTCGGTCTCGGTGCTGTCGCGCAGGTCGGCAAGCTGCACGTCGGAGAAGCCGGCACGCTTGAGCGTCCGCAGGATGGCACCATCGGCGGTGGCATCCTGACCCAGCGGATGCCGGATCCACTCCTCCTCCAGCTCTACCAGTTCGGCGAGCTGGTGCAGGAACCAGCGATCGATCCGCGATGCGTCGTGGATCTCCTCGACCGTGATCCCGGCGACCAGGGCGCGCTTGACCTGGAACAGGCGCTCCGGTGTCGGTCGCCGGATCGCGGCGAGCAACGTCTCGCGCGCGTCATCGGAGAGCCGGTCGTCGATCGGGCCCTCGCCAACCATCCAGCCGGCCCGGCCGATCTCGAGTCCGCGGAAGCCCTTCTGCAGCGCCTCCTTGAAGGTGCGGCCGATCGCCATTGCCTCACCCACCGACTTCATCTGGGTGGTGAGTTCGGGCGACGCGGTGGGAAACTTCTCGAACGCGAAGCGAGGCACCTTGACCACCACATAGTCGAGCACCGGCTCGAAGCTGGCCGGTGTCACCCTGGTGATGTCATTCGGCAGCTCGTCGAGGGTGTAGCCCACCGCCACCTTGGCACCGATCCGGGCGATCGGGAAGCCGGTGGCCTTGGACGCCAGCGCGGACGAGCGCGACACCCGCGGATTCATCTCGATCACGAGCTGCTCACCGGTGTCGGGATCCACGGCGAACTGGATGTTGCAGCCGCCGGCGGCGACACCCACTTCGCGGATGATCCTGATCGACGCGTCGCGCATCTGCTGGTATTCGCGATCGGTGAGCGTCATCGCGGGAGCACAGGTGATCGAGTCACCGGTGTGCACTCCCATCGGGTCGATGTTCTCGATCGAGCACACGATCACCACGTTGTCGGCGCCGTCGCGCATCACCTCGAGCTCGAATTCCTTCCAGCCGATTATGCTGCGTTCGACCAGCACCGAGGTCACCGGGGAAAGTTCGAGTCCATTCTGCAGCATCGCGATGAACTCGTCGCGGTTGTAGGCGATGCCGCCGCCCGAGCCGCCCAGTGTGTACGACGGCCGCAGGATCGCCGGATATCCGGTGCGCTCGACCGCCGCCAGACCCTCCTCCAGGGTAGACACGACAGTACCCGTGGGCGTCGCCAGACCGATTCGCACCATTGCCTCGGCGAATTCGGCGCGATCCTCCGCGATCCTGATCGCCCGCTCGTTGGCGCCGATCAGTTCGACTCCGTACTTCTCGAGGGTGCCATCCTTGTGCAGCGCCATAGCCACGTTGAGAGCGGTCTGGCCGCCCATCGTCGGCAGCAGTGCGTCGGGTCGCTCGCGCTCGATCACCTTGGCCACCCACTCCGGAGTCACCGGCTCGATGTATGTCGCGTCGGCAATCTCGGGGTCGGTCATTATCGTCGCAGGATTGCTGTTGACGAGGATGACCCGGTAACCCTCCTCCTTGAGCGCCCGCACCGCCTGCGTCCCGGAATAGTCGAACTCGGCCCCCTGGCCGATCACGATGGGGCCCGAGCCGATGATGAGAATCGAGGAAAGGTCAGTCCGCTTGGGCATCTAGCAAGTCCCGAAATGTCTGTTCAAGGTTGATCGTTGGTGCCCATCCGGTGAGGTCACGCAACCTCGTGGCGTCGCCCACCAGCACCGGAATATCGGCTGGCCGCACCAGGTCGGGATCGACCACCGGCTGCACCATCACGTCCACCAGCCGAATCAGCAGCGCCAGGATCTCGTCGATCCGGTGCCCGACACCGCTGGCCACATTGTAGTGCTCCCCGGACACCCCGTGATCTAGCAGCAGCAGGTATGCCCTCGCCACGTCGCGCACGTCGAGAAAGTCCCGACTGACGTCGAGGTTGCCAACCGCGATTGTTGCGGCACCGGCGCGCTTTGCCTTTCGCAGCCTGGCCGCGAACGCCGGCACCACAAATTCGGTGGCCTGCCCCGGGCCGGTGTGCGGAAATGGCCGCGCCACCACGTAGTCCAGTTCCGCGGCACTGGCCACCTCGGCGATGCCGCGCTCTGCATCCGCCTTGCTCCGCGCGTACGGCGACACCGGGGCCACCGCCGCACTCTCGACGATCGGTGCAGAGTGCCCGGCACCGTACACCTCGCCGGTGGAAACGAACAACAGCCTCGCGGTCGCGCCCTGCCGGACAAGCTGCCGGGCCAGGTCGATCGCGGCGGCGGTGTTGACCAGGTGGGCGGCCTCGGGGTCACGCCGTGCTGCTGCACCAGACGCGATCGCCGCCAGGTGGACGATGGCATCGACATCTTCACCCGCCAGGCGCTCGACATCTGCCGGACTGGTGATGTCGCTTTCGATACTGCGCACCCCTGCCGACTCGGCCGGAGTGAGCCACTGTTCGGCTGCGATCCCACCCGGACCGATTGCGGCAATCACCTCGCGCTGCTCGGCGCGGGCCGCCCGCACCAGCCAGCGGCCCACGAAGCCGTCGGCACCGGTGATCAGCAGTCTTCGCATCAGCGCGCCAACCGCTCCAGGTCGGCGTCGACCATCATCCGCACCAGGTCCTCGAACGAGGTGCGCGGCTGCCAACCCAGTTCCCGCCTGGCCCGCGCGGGATCGGCCAGCAGCAGGTCCACCTCGGCGGGTCGATGAAACCTGGGGTCGGTTATCACGTGCTCGCGCCAGTCGAGCCCGACGTGTTCGAAGGCCGTCCGCACCAGGTCTTCCACCGAGTGGGTGACGCCGGTGCCGATCACGTAGTCGTTCGCGTGGTCCTGCTGCAGCATCAACCACATCGCCTCGACATAGTCACCGGCAAAGCCCCAGTCGCGCTGGGCCTGCAGGTTGCCGAGACGGAGTTCGTTCGCAAGCCCGGTCTTGATGCGGGCCACGCCGTCGGAAACCTTGCGGGTGACAAACTCGATGCCGCGCCTGGGCGACTCGTGGTTGAACAGGATCCCGCTCACTGCGTGCAGGCCATAGCTCTCGCGATAGTTCACCGTGATCCAGTGGCCGTACAGCTTGGCCACGCCATAGGGCGAGCGCGGATAGAACGGCGTCTCCTCGTTCTGTGGGGTCTCGCGCACCTTGCCGAACATCTCCGAACTGGACGCCTGGTAGAACTTCGCGCCGGGACAGGCCAGCCGTACCGCCTCGAGGATGCGTGTCACGCCAAGTGCGGTGAACTCGCCGGTCAGCACCGGCTGGCTGAACGAAGTCGGCACGAAGCTCTGCGCGGCCAGGTTGTACACCTCGTCGGGCTGCACCTCACGGATCACCGTGGTGAGCGAATGCTGGTCGAGCAGGTCGGCAGCCTCGATCCGGAGTTGCGGGATCAGGTGATCGATCCGTTCATACGAATGGTGCGAGGTGCGCCGGACCACACCGGTGACCTCATAGCCCTTGGCGAGCAGGAACTCGGCGAGATAGGAGCCGTCCTGACCGGTGATTCCGGTGATCAGTGCCCGTGGCATAGGAATTCTCCCTGTGCGTCGCGAGTGGCGGGTCTTGCGGCGCGGGAGGAGTGGCCGACAGACCCCCTCGCTGCCCTGGACCCGCGACCCACAACGGTGTTATTGACCCCGGTTGGGCCACTGGCTATATTTTCAGGCTGTCTACAACCCTGTACCTGGAGTTCCCAATGGCACGCGTCTGCACCGTCTGCGGCAAGGGGCCGACGACCGGCAACCACGTCTCTCACGCCAATAATCGGCGCAAGCGTCGCTGGATGCCCAATCTGCAGACCGTCCGTGTCGCAGTCGAGGGCGCCCCGCGCCGGGTCAAGGTCTGCACCCGCTGCATCCGCACCGGCAAGGTGGTCAAGGCGACCGGTCCCCAGCCGGTGGCCTGAGCCGGCGGCGAGGAACCTCCCGCCCGCAAGCGGCCCCGACAACAGCGACACCACGGGTGGCATCCCTCCGGATTGCCACCCGTTCTGGCATCCGACCCCCGGGGCCGTAAAAAAGGGGGACCCGAAGGTCCCCCGTTCCACTGCCGCCACAGACCGAATCGGCGTCATCACTCTACGACGAGCTCGATCCGGGCCATCTCGGCGCCGTCACCGGGGCGGTGCCCCAACTTGAGGATCCGGGTGTAGCCGCCGGGACGACCGGCGAAACGGGGCCCGATCTCCTTGAACAGCTTGGAGAGCACCTCGCGATCCTTGATCTTGCGCTCCGCCTGGCGGATGGCGTGCAGGTCGCCCCGGCGCGCCAGCGTCACCAGCTTCTCGGCGTAGGGGCGCAGTTCCTTGGCCTTGGCCACCGTGGTGGTGATCCCTTCGTGCCGGAACAAGGACGAAGCCATATTGCGCATCAGCGCGCGCTTGTGCGCGGCGGTGCGCGAAAGCTGGCGTCCCTTGACATTGTGCCGCATTGGTCAGTCCTCCTCAGCAAACGAGGCAGCCACGACCATCGGCGCGGTGCCAGGGTCGACGACGCGGAGGTCACCATCGACCTCCTCGAACGTCATCCCGAAATTGAGTTCCTCGCCCTCGAGCATCTCGGCGATCTCGACCAGGGCCTTCTCGCCGACATTCTTCACCTTGAACAGCGCCACACCGCTCAGCATCACCAGATCCTTGAGGGTCCGGATGCTGGAGTTCTTGAGCGAGTTGACCGAGCGGACCGAGAGACCAAGATCCTCGATGCTGCGGTCCAGCCGGGCCTTGAGCCCGGTCGAGGGTACCGCCGGCGGGGGCGGGGCGGGTTCCGGCTCGGGCTCGGGGTCGGGAACCTCGGGCACCTTGCCGAAGTCGACGAACGAGCGGAAGTGCTCCATCGCCAGGGCAGCCGCGTAGGCCACCGCGTCCTCCGGCGAAATGGTGCCGTCGGTCTCGACCGACACGGCCAGCCGGTCGTAGTCGGTGCGCTGACCCACGCGGGTCTCGCTCACGGTGAAATTGGCACGGCGCACCGGGTTGTAGATCGCGTCGATCCGCACCAGGTCGACCGGGTACGAGCGGTCGGTCGGGTGCATCTCGCTCTCGACGTAACCGCGGCCCTTGTTCACGTACAGCTCGCAGGTGACTTCGCGGTCGTCCTGCACGGTGAACAGCAGGTGATCCGACGAGACCACCCGGGCCTCACCCGAATCGATGATGTCGCCTGCGGTCACCGGCCCGGGCCCCTGCTTCTTGATCCGGAGGACCGCCTCGTCGACGCCTTCCTCCAGCACCAGCGTCAGCGACTTGAGCCGCTGCACGATCTGGTGCACGTCCTCGAGCACGCCCTGGACCGTCTGGTGCTCGTGCAGCACGCCGTCGAGACGGAAGCCCCAGACGGCGCTGCCGGACAGCGAAGACAGCAGCATCCGGCGCAGCGCGTTGCCCAGGGTGTGGCCGTAGCCGCGCTCCAGCGGCTGCAGCAGGAACTCGGCGATATTGGGGTTGTCCTCCAGCTTGGTCATCTCGACCACGTGGGGACGCACCATTCCGGTCAGATCAATGCCCATCGACTCCTCATCCGTTGCTTCGGGTGCGACACCACGAAGCGGTATTCGCGGGCGGCTGCGCGAGGACGGACCTCGCGCGATGCCTCAGACCCGGCGCTTCTTGGGTGGCCGACAACCGTTGTGCGGGATCGGCGTCACGTCGCGGATCGATGCGACCTTGAGGCCCACCGATGCGAGCGCCTGGATCGCCGATTCGCGACCGCTGCCCGGACCCTGCACCCGCACGTGCACCCGGCGCAGGCCGAGGTTCATCGCTTCGCGAGCGCAATTCTCCGACGCCACCGTGGCGGCAAACGGCGTCGACTTCTTGGATCCCTTGAAGCCCGCCTTGCCGGCGGTGCCCCAGGTGATCGTGTTGCCACGCATATCCGTGATCGTGATGAGCACGTTGTTGAACGTGGCGGAGACGTGAACCATCCCCTCCGGTTCGACCGTCTTGCGAGAGCGCTTGGCGCCCGACTTGCCAGTAGTGGGAGCAGTCATCGGTTACTTCTTCGCTGCCTTCTTCTTGCCGGCAATGGCCCGACGCGGGCCCTTCTTGGTCCGGGCGTTGGTGTGGGTCCGCTGACCGCGCACCGGCAGCCCGCGACGATGACGAATGCCGCGATAGCTGCCGATGTCCATCAGCCGCTTGATGTTCATCGCGACTTCGGTGCGCAGGGCACCCTCGGTCTTTACCAGCCGCTCGATGACCTGACGCAGCCGACCGACTTCCGCATCGGAGAGATCACGCACCCGCGTGGTCGCGTCGATGCCGGTCTCCTCGAGCAACCGCTTGCTGGTCGCCCGACCGATGCCGAAGATGTACGTGAGCCCGATCTCGACGCGCTTCTCGCGCGGAAGGTCCACACCAGCTATGCGCGCCATATCAGCCCTGCCGCTGCTTGTGCTTGGGGGTACGCTTGCAGATGATCCGCGTCACGCCGCGACGCTTGACCACCCTGCAGCTCTCACAAATCGGCTTGACACTCGAACGGACCTTCACGAATTCTCTCCGGAAACCTGGTTTTCTGGACAGCTTTGAATGATACAGGGGCCTGCCCAGCCGCGCAACCCGGGCCCCCTCCACCCGCGGCCAAAAGGCAGCGGACTACCCCATCGCCCTGAACTCAGCCCACGCCGCCGCCGGATCCGCGGCGGCGATGATCGGCCGCCCCACCACCAGATGGGTGGCACCCGCTGCCACCGCCGCTGCCGGGGTCGCCACCCGGGCCTGGTCGCCGTGATCCTCCCCCGACCGGCGGATCCCGGGTACCACGATCCTTCCCCCAGCCACCTCCGGCTTGACCGCTGCCACTTCCTGCGGCGAGCAGACCACCCCGTGAATCCCGACATCGATGGCGCTCCTGGCCAGCCGGACCACCTCGGGTTCGGTCTCCTCGACCCGCCGCCCCACGATCCGGCCGAAGTCGCCTGCCTCGTGCGAGGTGAGTACCGTGACTGCCACGAGTTTCATCGGCCCGGCCGCCTCCACCGCTGCCGCCAGCATTGCCTCGCCACCCAGCGCGTGGACGGTGGCCATCTCGACGCCGAGGTCGGCTGCGGCACGCACCGCGTTGGCCACGGTGTTGGGGATATCGTGCCACTTGAGATCGAGGAACACCGGGTGACCATCCTGCACCAATGCCCGCACGAACGATGCACCGGTGGATGTGAACAACACCGATCCGACCTTCACCGGACAGCCCTCGGGCAACTCGTCGAGGAGCGCAACTGCCGATGGCGCGTCCTGCAGGTCGAGGGCAACGATCAATTCAGGCATCAGCAGCCTCCAGATCCGCGATGACTCGTTCCGGCAACCGCGGGTCGGCCAGCGCGGCCGTGCCGATCGCCACCAGGTCGGCACCCGCCTGAAGGTACTGCCGCGCATCGTCGGCCGACCGGATGCCCCCGACACCGATGATGGCGATGTCGGATATGCGTGACCTGACCCGATGCACTGCCAGCACCCCGGTGGCGAGCACTGCCGGACCGCTCACTCCGCCAAAGCCGTTGCCGAGCCGCGGCTCCTCGCCGTGATGAAAGAGCATCCCCGGCATCGTGTTGACCAGCGACACTCCGTCGGCACCCGCATCGACTGCTGCCGCCGCGATCGATGGAATGTCGGCAAGTGCCGGCGACAGCTTGGCGAACAGCGGCCGCTTCGTCACCGATCGGCAGAGTCGGATCACCGCGTCCACCGCTCCCGGGTCGGCCCCGAACTCGATCCCACCCGCCGAGGTGTTGGGACACGACAGGTTGATCTCGTAGCCATCGTGTCCGACGAGTTCGTCCAGCCGCTCGATCACGAGGGCGTAGTCATCGGTGCGGAAGCCGACCACATTGACCAGTACCTTGCCGGGCAGTCGCAGTGCGTACAGCGCTGGCAGCGCGTCGGCCCGGACCGCCTCGACGCCGGGGTTGGCCAGCCCCACCGAGTTGAGCATCCCGCCCCGGAACTCGGCCACCCTGGGCGGGGGATTGCCATCGCGCGGCAGCGGCGACACCGCCTTGGTGACGATGCCTCCGAGGCGCGCGAGGTCGATCACTCCGGTGAGTTCGGTGCCGTACCCGGCCGTCCCCGAGGCGAGCAGCACCGGGTTGTCGAATGACATCCCGGCAACGGTGCGCGGTGACTTCACTGAATGACCTCGCTGCTGCCGGCAGCGAAGCGGTCGCCGAGATAGAAGTCGAGCGCATACTCGAGTTCGGCGAACCGGGGATCGTCGCCGCCACGCATCCATACCAGGTACGGCGAGTAGGTGTGGTCGAGCGTGAGGCGCTGACGAATGGCAGCGGCCGAATCGGGTTCGATCGTGATTCGCCACAGCAACGCCTTGGGCACATACGGCGAGTCGGGCCAGTCCCGTTCCAGGGTGCGGAGGAACCAGGACGCGAGTCGGGGTGAACCCAGCGAGTCGTGGGCCACCATCGCGTGGTAGAACATCGCCATATCACCCTCGACCTCGCCCGGCGCGATCGAGTCGATGTCGGCCAGCATCGCGCTGCCCCATCGCGACAGTCGATTCAGCGTGAGCAGTGCCACCGGGTCCTCGCGGCTCAGCGATGCCAGTTCCGTGATGGTGGCCTGCAACTGGGTCGGGTCGGTGGCCGACGCGAATCCCTGTTGGATCAGGAGAGCACGTCCACGCGACACCGCCGGAGTGCGCGGCAACTTCACCAGCGTGTCGAGCCAGGCCCGGCGACGCACGGGATCGCTGCTGCCCTCCGCGGCCGCCAGCAGCCAGGCCGAACGCAGCGAGTCAGTCACCATCGGCATCGCGCCGATCTGCTCCAGCAATGCAGTTGCGTCGGCATCATTCCGGCTCGCGAGCGCACCGACCAACTGCCCCCATTCCTGGGTGCGGTCACCGGCCTCGATGAACGGCTCGACCGTTTCCAGCGCCTCCGCGCTCCGGCCGGTACGTGCCAGCGCGACGGCATACAACCAGCGACCGGTGCGAGTGTCATCATCGGCCAGCAGCAATTCGGCTTCCGACCAGCGCTCCGCACGCAGCAGTATCCGACCGCCCAGGCTGCGTGCCTGCTGGCGCAAGTTGTTGTCGTCGGATGCCAGCAGGCCGGTGATCAGTTCCATCGCGGCATCGGTGTCGCCCGCGTTGCCCCGGCAGCGGGCCAGCTCGAGCGCCAGGTCGTCGCTCCACGGCACGTCACCAGCCAGGATCCGCGCCTCGTCGAGCAGTGGCACTGCTTCGGTGCAATTGCCGAGATGCGCCATTGCCCTGCCCCGGAGCCAGCGCGCCTCGATCGCGTCGTCGCTCTCGGGGTCGCTGCGAGCCTGGGCCGAATCGGCCTTTACCGCGGCCTGCCCCCAGAGCGAGCTCGCGTCGAAATTGCGCTCCTCGCGCTCCGCCTTGAGTGCGGAGTCGGAAAGTCGCCGCGCGTGATAGAGCGAGTTGGACCAACTGCAGGCCCCGAGCGTGAGCAACAGCAGCAGCGGCAGGAATCGCATCAGTTGCCCTCCGCTGCGGCGCCGCTCCGGCGGTCGAATTCGTGGAGGTAGGTCTCGATCGCGTCGGCCAGGGCCCCGGCCAGGGCCAGTTGGCCGGAGGCGGTGGTCATCAGCCGGGCATCCTCGCGGTTGGTTGCGAAGCCCAGCTCGACCAGGATCGCCGGTCGGCGGGCGGTGTTGAGCACTGCAAAATTGGCCTGCTTGACGCCCCGGTCGCGACCATCGTGGACTCGGCCAAGCGCTTGCTGGACCAGTTCCGCCGCCCGTGCCGACTCCCGCAGGAACTCGTTGGTCTGCAGGTCGCGGAGGATGAACTCCAACCCACGCACCTCTTCTTCCTCGGCGACTTCGTACCGGATCGCATCGTTCTCCATAGCTGCCACTCGGGCTGCGTCCGCAGCACGAGCCTCGCCCTGGAAGTACGTCTCGAATCCGCGGGCACTGGTGTAACCCGGCCGCGGATCGAGGTCGTTGACGTGAATCGACACGAACAGGTCGCAGTCGTCACGGCAGTATCGCGGCGCTCGGTGGCCGAGGTTGATCAGGGTGTCGGTGGTCCGGGTCATCGTCACGTGCACGCCGCGTCGTTGGAGTTCATCACGGACCAGCAGGGACACCGCCAAGGTCACGTGCTTCTCCTTGAGGCCGGCCGGGAAGAAGTGCCCGGGGTTGCCGGGATCGGTGCCACCGTGCCCCGGATCTATGGTGACCCGGTGCGAGCGTCGCAGGCCACCCGAAGTCGGCCTGACCACCGGCTGGTCTCCGGCGGGAACCGGTCGCGCCACCAGGGGCGACAGGGTGGCACCCTCCTCGAGCGTCGCGCTCGACGGGTTCCAGGTCCACGCCTTCCTGGCCGGGTCGGCCAGCACCTCGGCCACGAACGCAAGCGGCACGAACAGGGTGTCACCCCGCCTGAGTGACGATGCCGGCAATGGTCGCGGCACGTCGCCACCGGTGTTCACCAGTGGCGCCCCTGCCAGGAACGTGAATTCACCGAAACTGGTCTTCCAGATCACCCGATCACCCTGGACAACGCTGCTGCCGCCCACCGCGCGCACCAGGGGCGGCAGCGGAACCAGCGCACCCATTCCGGGCTCGATCCAGAGCGCGATCCGTTGTACCCCCCGCTGGGTGGTCACCTGCAACTGTTCGGGCGGCGCCGCCAGGGTGAGAATCGCGCCAAGGACAGCCGCGGCTATCACCGCTTGCCTCGCCAGGACAGCGCCCGGGCAGTCTCGCGATCGGCAATCCGTCGCTTGATCGTCTCGCGCTTGTCGTGGGCCTTCTTGCCGCGGGCCAATCCCAGCTTGACCTTGGCCCTGCCCCGCACGAAGTACAGCTCCAGGGGCACCAGGGTGAGGCCGTCGCGCTCGACCTGGCCGATCAGCCGTTCGATCTCGCGGCGGTGCATCAGCAGCTTGCGGGTGCGCATCGGATCGTGGTTGTAGCGATTGCCCTGCTCGTAGGGGGTGATGTGCATCCCCTCAAGGAACAGCTCACCCCGGCTGATCCGGGCGAACGCCTCCTTGATCGAGGCACCCTTGCGGCGAAGCGCCTTGACCTCGGTGCCGGTGAGGACCAGCCCAGCCTCGAATGTGTCGAGGATGTGGTAGTCGTGTGACGCCTTGGGGTTGCGGGCCACCGACACCCGGGTCGAATTGGCCGGCTCGGCGGCCTGGGAGTCCTTGCGCGTCATCACCTTCAAAGTAACGGACGCATCCCGGGATCGCTTGACCACAAGGCCAGTAAGCCACTAGGTTTGCCGCCCACGCCGAAGTGGTGGAATTGGTAGACGCGCTGCGTTCAGGGCGCAGTGGGCGCAAGCCCGTGGGGGTTCGAGTCCCCCCTTCGGCACTCAGTCCAGGCAGCTTGTCGAGATATACACGGCCGGATCCCGATAGGGAGCCCGGCCGTCCTGCCATTCACACCGCCGGAATGTGACCTCGGTCCAGCCTTGGAGGTCCGTGAATGTGACTCCAATTCTTCGTCGGTACATCGTCACCGCCCTGCTGGCCGGACTTTCAACAGCCTGCCAGACTTCGGAGCCTACACCGGAACCGGTTCCCTGGCGTACCGACGTCATCGAGGGTGTGCCAGCAGTGAGCACCCCCGGCCAGGAGTTCACGATCGTCATCCGGCTCGGCGAACGGGACGGCACACCGGTGCCGGACTGGCCCCTGAACTGGAGTGGCGATGGCCGCATCGAAGTCATCAACGAGCACAGTGATGCATTCGGACTCGCACGAGCGGTCTGGACACTGCCGCGATTCAACGATGACTACCAATTCGACTACGGCGGCGGACCGTCCGGAAAGTTCTCACTGAACGTCAGCGCGGGGGATGGTGTCGGGCACACCATCGTGACCGAGGCTGCTGTGGCCAAAGCACGCGGTATCGACGCCACCTTCTCATACGGTTGCGGCATCCAGGAGGGCGGGTTGTTCTGCTGGGGGAGGAACATTGTGCTGCACCCCAGTGGAACATTCAGGTACGCCAGGGAGCCGTTGCCCGACGGTGTCGTGCCGGAATTGGTCCGCACCGGCTTCCACATACTCTGCATCCTTGATCAGCAGGGTTCATCGTGGTGCACGAGAGCGGCTGATTCGGGAACCTGGCACAAGGTCGGTGGTGCACCTCCGCTGGCACAGCTCAACATCGGTGGCGAGCCCGGATTCAACGGCTCGGTCTGCGGCCTGGCTGCCGCGGACGGGATGTTGTGGTGCTGGCCGGTCAGGGGAACCTCGACCACGGCCACCGCAACTGGCTTCGGCCCCTTCGTGGCGATCAGCGGCAAGAGCGATGCGACCTGTGCACTGGATCCCGATCAGCTCGCCTGGTGCTGGGGACAGAACCGCCAGGGCCAACTGGGCGACGGTACCACTTCCGCATCTGCCATACCGGTACGAGTTGCGGGGGATCATCGCTTCGACAGGATCGCGGCCGGCAACGAGATGAGCTGCGGCAGAGCAACCGATGGCAAGATCTGGTGCTGGGGCGCGATTGGTTTCACCAGGTCATCAACCACTCCGACACTGGTCGATGATCCCTGGAGCGCAGGGGCGGAGTTGGTGGTCGGGTACGATAGCGATCTGTACCTGAGAAAGGACGGCCAGGTGCGGGTGTGGGCAGATGGCAGGATGTGGGACGAACTCGACTATTCGGCATACAACGCGGTGGAGTTCGTCGCATACGGTCACGCCTGCCTCAGGCAGATCAATGACGAGATCTACTGCTCAATTGATATGGTGCACCCCCTCATAATGCACCCCATCTTCACAGCGCCCCTCACTGCGGTGCCGATCAACTGAACTTGCGCTTGTCGCCAGTCAGTAGCGCTTCATTCCCGGATCGACCGCCGCCGCCCATTGGTCGATCCCGCCCGCCAGCGACCTCACGCCCGAAAACCCCGCCCGTCGGAGCAATGCCGCCGCCTTGGCCGACCTGACGCCCTTGTGACACATCGTCACCAGCCCACGATCGCGCGGCAGTTCGGCCAGCTTCGCCGGCAGTTCGCCGAGCGGCATCAACACCGCCCCGTCGAGGTGAGCGATGTCGTGCTCCCATTGTTCCCGCACATCGAGCACCAGCGGCGGCGTGACGCCCGCGAGCTCGCCGGCGAGGGCCTCGACCGACACTTCCTGATCGTCTCCTGCATCGCCGAACGAGGTGACTCCGCAGAACGCCTGGTAGTCGATCAGACGGGTGACCGACGGACTGTCGCCGCACACTGCGCAGTCCGGATCCCTGCGAACCGCGATCTCGCGAAAGCCGAGTGTCAGCGCGTCGAACAACAGCAGACGACCCACCATCGAATCACCCATCCCGGTGATCCACTTGATCGCCTCCAGCGCCTGCAACGAACCGATGATTCCGGGCAGCACTCCCAGCACTCCCGCATCGGCACAGTTGGGCACCAGTTCCGGCGGTGGCGGTTCCGAGAAGAGGCAGCGGTAGCACGGGCCGCCCTCAGTGGCGAACACCGAAAGTTGCCCCTCGAAGCGGTAGATGCTGCCGTAGACCAGCGTCGTGCCGGTCAGCACGCAGGCGTCGTTGACCAGATAGCGAGTGGGAAAGTTGTCGCTGCCGTCGAGCACAATGTCATATCCGGCGACGATCTCCAGCGCGTTCTGCGAGGTCAGTCGTTCGCGGTGCTCGATCACATTGACGTGGGGGTTGAGGTCGGTGATCCGGGCAGCGGCCGAGGCCGTCTTGGCTGTGCCCAGCCCAGCCGTTCCGTGGAGAATCTGCCGCTGCAGGTTGGAAATATCGACCACATCGTGGTCGATGATGCCGAGGGTCCCGACTCCTGCTGCCGCGAGATAAAGCGCGGCGGGCGAACCAAGGCCACCGGCACCTATCAGCAGCACCTTCGCCGCTGCGAGCCGTTGTTGGCCCTCCAATCCGAACTGCGGCAGGGTCAGGTGTCGGGCGTATCGTTGCAGTTGCTCGGGATCGAGCTGCGGCAGCAATCGGGACTCGGACCGGCGGATGGGCATCACGACACCCCGAGCGTCACCAGCTCCTGGACTTGCTGTTCGGGACGCATCAGGTCTGCCAGCGAGATGCTGCGCAGGAATCCGTCAACGCGATTCTGCAGCTCGTTCCAGACCGGTCGGATGCTGCACGCACTGCCGGGGTTGCAGCGTTCGTCGTCGACCCTGTGGTTGTCGCAGTTGACCTCGAAAGTCTGGTGCTCGCTGGCCGTCATCACGTCGTACACGCTGACCTGCCCGGGGTCACGGGCCAGCAGGTAGCCGCCCTTGGCACCGCGGATCGATTCGACGATGCCGGCCCGGCGGAGCCGGAGCAGGATCTGCTCGACATAGTCCGCCGGAAGACGCTCGGTCTCGGCGATCTCACGGGCCGCTACCGCCCCGGAGCCCGCCAGACGGCGGTGCGCCAGGTTGATCGAGATGATCAGCGAGTACTCGGTCCAGGTCGTGACGCGCATCCCGTTAATATAGCCCCGCGGCGGGCCACTGGCTCGCCCCCCGGTCCGCCCGCAACTGACCACTATCGACCCCGGGAAACCACGTGAACTGCTTCACCCGACCCGCCCTGCTCGGCCTCACCATATCACTGCTCGCCTCCTGCGGCGGCGGTTCGGACGAACAGGCGGCCTGGCAACCGTAGGATGCCTTCGGCCAGCTTGCCCAGACCCCGGTGACCGATGCCGACTACGCCGGAATGGAAGTGACCGACCTCACCGGCGAGCTTGTCACCGAGGACGAGCGGATAGGTGCGGTGGGCGGGATGGTGGTCGACGGCGACTTGCTCTGGTTGCTGAGCGAGATCTCCGATCCCTGGTTGCACCTGGTCGACCGTCGTGACGGAACCTACCTGGCCACCGCAGGTCGTCAGGGCGAGGGCCCGGGCGAGTTCGGGTTGCTCTCCGCGATTTCTGCCGATCCCACCGGTGGAATCTGGGGCAACGACCTGAGCACCAATCGCCTGACCCACCTCAGGGGTGGGGATCCGGTCGAGACTGTCAGGATCGTTGGCCTGCCGGCGGACTTCACCTCCACGTTCCGCGCGGTGCGCGTTGGTGATCGCTTCGTTGGTTGGGCGATGCGGCCCCAGGACAACATCCGCCTTGTCGGCGACTCGGGCCAGGCGATCGGCACCACCACCCTGGTCCCCGGCCCCGATTCGGTGAGCACCGCGACACGAGCGTTCCAGGCCGCCAACAATCGACTCTGCGCCGCGCTCGATGGCACCCGTGCAGTGATTGCCTACTTCGACATCGGTCGTGCCGACATCGTCGACAGCGACGGCAATCACGTCGCGCAGGTCGAGGTACCGTTCCCCCGCCCCGGTGTGTTCAGCCGCAGCGCCGAGGCCGGACACGATCCCCAGCGAACGGTGATGCACTACCAGGGTTGTAGCTCGAGCAAGGATCGACTCTACCTGTTGCACTCGGGCGCCTCTTTCGCCTGGCCGGGCGGTCCTGGCGATGCCGTGATCAACGAACACGCGCGGATGGTTCACGCTTTCGACTGGAACGGCAAGCCGGCCGGGATCCTCCGACTCGACCGAGTCGTGACCGCGATCGCAGTCGATCCCGATGCACGCGAGCTGTACGCGGCCGACTTCGAGACCGGTGGAGTGGTCCGCTACCGGCTGCCCTGAACCGGCTCAGAGTCCCCGGAGGGCCCTGAAGCCAGCGACCGGGCCGAGCGCGAGGATCAGCATCGACCATTGCCATCCGACCTGTGCCGCGAGAATCGGCACAAGCTGAATGGTCGCGATCGACAGCAGGAAGCCGAGCGAGGTCTGCAGCGTGAGGGCCGTGCCCACGGCGTGGGGCGGTGCGAACTCGCTCACCATCGCGGAGAACTGGGCCGAATCTGCGATCACCGCGACACCCCACACCGCGACGACCGTGAGAACCAGCCAGAGCGGCAGCGCGAACAGCAGCGGCGAGATCACGCAGCACGCGCCGCTCAGAACCAGTGCGATGCGCGTGACCCGCGCCCGGCCGATCCGGTCGGCCGCCCAGCCGGCCCAGACCGCTCCGGCGCCACCCAGTGCGATGATCGCACCACCCCACACCCGGGCAGGTTCCGGTGCTGCGTCGCGCGCGGCGAGCAGTGCCGCCAGGAATCCCGGCAGCCAGGCCCAGAAGGCGTACAACTCCCACATATGTCCCAGGTAGCCGCCGGTCGCGCGGCGCACCCGCGACTCGCGCAGCACTTCGCCCACCAATCCCCAGGAAAATGGTCGTGGCGGCACCAGGTATGGACCGTCACGGTACCCCGCTGCCACCACTACTGCGGCTGCGAGTGACATCGCCGACGGGATCCCGATCGCCAGATCGAGCGTCAGGCCGTGGAAGCCGCTGATCAGGTAGGGAGAAGCCTTGCCGATGGTCAGCGCGCCGACGATTGCCCCGATCGCGAGTCCGCGCCGCTCACGGAACCAGGTCGCGGCCATCTTCATCGCCGGCGGGTACACGCCGGCAAGTGCCACGCCCGTGAACAGTCGCGACAACACTGCCGCCGTGAAGCTGTCGGCAGCCACGAGCGAGTAGTTTGCCAGCCCGGCAAGCACCGCCGCACAAGCGACATACCACCGTGACGGCAGGATGTCGGCGAGGTTGAGCACCGCAGCAGCAAGGGTTCCGGCCACAAAGCCGAGTTGCACGGATGATGTCAGCCAGCCGGTCTGCCGCGGTGTCAGGTGCAGCGAGGCCGCGAGCGCCGGTCCTGCGGCACTCGCGGCCAGCCACACCGCCATCCCCAGCAGCATAACGGTGGTGAGCAGTGCCAACTGCCCCCACCGTCCCCGCGCTTCGCTCACTCCTTGCTGCTGCCCGGCACGCCGACTTCAGTCATCGCGCGCAGGTCGAGCACTTCCTCCAGCTCGCGACCCTCGAGCACCTTCTTGTCGGTCACCAGCTGCTTGACGGTCTTGCCGGTCGCCAGCGCTTCCTTCGCGAGCCGCGCCGACTCGGCGTAGCCGATCTTCGGCATCAGCGCGGTCACCAGTGCGGGTGAGCGCTCCAGCCAGTAGGCGCACATCGCCTCGTCGGCTTCGATGCCGCCGAGGCAACGCTCGTCGAAGACCGTGACTGCGTTGGTCAGGATCTGCATCCCCAGCAGCACATTGTGGGTGATCACCGGCATCATCACATTGAGCTCGAGCTCGCCCGCCTTGGCCGCCATCGCGATCGTGGTGTCGAATCCGATCACCTGGTAACACACCTGATTGACCATCTCGGCGATCGATGGATTGACCTTGCCGGGCATTATGCTCGACCCCGGCTGCACCGCGGGCAACACGATCTCCGCCAGGCCGGTGCGCGGCCCGGACGCCAGCAGCCGGATGTCGTCGGCGATCTTGCAGAGGTCGAGCACGAAGGAGCGGATCGCGCCGCTGAAGGTCGCGATGTCACCCATCGACTGCATCAACTGGATCCGGTCGCCCGACACCTCCAGTTGGATGCCGCTGAGCGACGAGAGATTTTCCACCATCAGCGCGGGATAGCGGGGCTCGACATTGAGTCCGGTGCCCACCGCGCTGCCACCGATGTTCATCGCGCGCAGCCAGGAGGCGGCCTGCTCGATCTTGGCGCGATGCCGCTCGACCGTGTGTCCGTACGCAGTGAATTCCTGGCCCAGGCGGATCGGCGTGGCGTCCTGCAGGTGGGTGCGCCCCGACTTGACGATCCCGTCGAACTGCCTGCCCTTGGCGAGCAGCGTCGCCGCCATCGCGTCCATCGCTGCGAGCAGGCCAGGCAGCGCGCGGAGCGCTCCCAGTCGCATCGCGGTCGGGATCACGTCGTTGGTGCTCTGCGCCATATTGACGTGGTCGTTGGGATGCACCGGTGCGTAACCGCCGCGCGGCGCGCCATGAATCTCGTTGGCCCGGTTGGCTAGCACCTCGTTGCAATTCATATTGTGCGACGTGCCGGCACCCGCCTGGTACGGATCCACCACGAACTGGTCCCGGTGCTCGCCGGAGAGCACCTCGTCCGCGGACTGAATGATCGCGTCAGCCAGTTCGGGAGCGAGTCGCCCGGTCGCCTTGTGCGTCGCCGCCGCCGACCGCTTGATCATCACCACGGCCTCCACGAATCCCGGCAGCGGGCGCTGGCCGGAGATCGGGAAATTCTCGACGGCCCGGACCGTCTGGATGCCGTAAAGTGCCTGCTCGGGAACCGGCTTCTCGCCCAAAGGGTCCTTCTCGGTGCGGAAACTCATCGCGACGTGTTCACTCCGGTTGAATTCGTCCAGTAACACCAGAACCCGGGCAAGATAGCGCCGCAGCCCCTACCCCTGCAGGTACGGATTGCTGCGCCGTTCGCGGCCGATCGTCGTCTCGGGTCCGTGACCGGTGAGCACCCGCGTTTCGTCGGGCAGGGTGAGCAAATGCTCCCGGATGCTGGCCAGCAACTGTTCGCCATTTCCACCCGGCAGGTCCGACCGCCCGATCGACCCCTGAAACAGCACGTCACCGCTGGCCACCAGTCCGTGTCCTGCAAACGCCACGTGCCCGCGCGAATGGCCGGGCACGTGCAGCACCTCAAACCGGTACTCACCCAGACGCAGCACGTCGCCGTGAGCCAGGGTATGGTCGGGTGGAGCAAGTTTGGCCGAATGCTCGAACCCGAACGCCACGCACTGGTCTGCGAAGCCGTCATACCAGTCGCGATCGGCCGGATGCAGCCACACCTCCGCACCGGTGGCGTCGCGCACCGCGTCAACACCCCAGATGTGGTCGATGTGCCCGTGGGTGAGCCAGATGGCATCGATCGCCAACCGGCGGTGGCGGATCATCGCAAGGATGCGGGAATGATCCTCACCGGGATCGATCACCACCGCCCGGTTGGTGGCAGGATCGATCAGCAACCAGGTGTTCTGGCCCAGCGAGCCGTTCGGAATCGCCACCGCTTCGGGTGCAGCGGCCGCACTCATTCGTCGTGGTGCGCCAGCCACCGCTCGGCGTCGATTGCCGCCATCGAGCCGGTGCCGGCGGAAGTGATCGCCTGTCGGTAGTACTCGTCGATCACGTCGCCCGCTGCGAACACTCCCTTCACCGAGGTGGCAGTGCGCCAGGGCGTGGGTGTCACGATATAACCGCCGGATGTGAGCTCGAGCTGGCCGTCCAGGAAACCGGTGTTGGGTGCGTGACCGATCGCCACGAACAATCCGCCCGCCGCCAGCTCGCGCTCTGCGCCGGTGTTGACATCCTTGAGCCTGAGCCCGGTGATCTCCGCATCGCCCAGCACGTCGGTCACCACCGTGTTCCACTCGACGCGGATCTTGGGATGCGCGAGCACCCGGTCGGCCATCACCCTGGATGCCCTGAACTCCTCGCGCCGATGCACCACCACCACTTCGCTGGCGTACTTGGTGAGGTAGATCGCCTCTTCCATCGCGGTGTCACCACCGCCGACGACCACCAGCACCTTGTCGCGGAAGAACGGCAGCGCCCCATCGCACACCGCGCACGCGGAGACGCCACCGCCGGAGTGCGCCAACCGCTCCTCGTTGTGGAGCCCGAGCCAGAGCGCCTGGGCACCGGTGGCGACTATCACCGATCTTGCGGTGATCGGATCGCTCCACGTGGGGCGCAACACGAAGGGTCGCTTGCTGAAATCGACCGAGGCGATGTTCTCGCTCATCACCCGGGTGCCGAACCGCACCGCCTGTTCCTTGAAGCGCCGCATCAGCTCCTGACCACCGATCCCCTCGATGAATCCGGGGTAGTTCTCGATTTCGGTGGTGAACATCAACTGACCACCGGGGATCATCTCGCGCGACGGCTCGCCCTCGACCACCAGCGGGTCGAGCGACGCCCGTGCTGCGTAGATCGCGGCGGTCCAGGCCGCCGGCCCGGAGCCGATGATAACCAGCGTTTCGGGAGTGGGTTCAGGCATCTGTGTTCCGGTTCGAGGGTGGTGTTCGGACGGCCAGCCGGCCGACAATGTAAGCAACGCCCGGCCCGCTCCGCTGGTTCCGCAACACCGCTCAGCGCCGGAGCAGCCTGCCGCCGTCGACCACTATGGTCTCGCCGGTGACGAAGTCGGCCTGGTGCACCAGGTAGCGCAGGGCCGCCACGGCGTCCTCCGGGCTGCCGAGGCGCTTGAGTGGCGTGGTCTCCGCCAGGAACTCGCGCCGCTCGTCGCCCCAGTCGTCGGGCAGCAGCACCGTTCCGGGTGCAATCCCGTTGACCGTGACCGATGGCGCCAGTGCCGCGGCCAGCACCTTGGTCATCATCACCAGCCCGGCCTTGCTGATCGAGTGAACCGGATAGCCGCGCCAGGGCTCCAGCCCGGACAGGTCGGCGATGTTGATGACGGTGCCGCCGGTCGCGATCAGGTGCGGTGCGGCACGCTGCGCCAGGAAGAACGGCGCCCGCAGATTGAGATTGATGATCGAGTTCCAGTCGGCGATCGTGGTGTCAGCCAGATCGATCCGCTCCATCACGGCGGCCGAGTTGACCAGCACGTCCAGTCGCCCGAAATGCTTCACCACCAGTTCCGGAAGTGCGGCAGCGGCCTCGGCGTCGCGCAGGTCGGCGCCCAGTGCCACGGCGTCGCCCCCTGCGGCAACGATGCCCTGCACCACCTCGTCGGCCTCGCGCGCCGACCGCCCGTAGTGCACCGCGACCTTCATCCCGTCCGCCGCCAGCGCCTCCGCAAACGCCCTGCCCAGCCGCCGCGCCCCGCCGGTCACCAGTGCCACACCACTGCGATGGTTCATCGACTCACCTGTGGTCGACGGAGTTCCAGATCCTCGAGCCATTCGATCGGTACCTGCTGGGATCCCAGGGCCGCGTGAGTACCCATCGGATCCTCCTCGCCGTGCCAGTCGCTGCCGCCAGTGCGGCCCAGGTCGAGCGCCAGTGCTGCCGCGGTGAGGATCGCCACCCGGTCGGCGTCGTGGCTCGGATGTCGGGTCTCCACTGCGTCGAGACCTTCGCGCTTGAGTTCGACCAGCACGTCGTGATTGCCGTGAGTCTTGAGGTGTGCCGCTGACACTACGCCACCGACGGAATGCACCAGATCCGCAACCCGGCGCAACGTGGGCAGTTCCTTCTCCACGAACGCCGGTCGGCCTCGACCGAGGTACTTGTCGAACGCCGCCTGCACCGTGCTGACGTGGCCGAGCTGCTTGAGCACCCTTGCCACGTGAGGGCGGCCGATCGCGCCGCCGCCTGCTGCCTGCATCAGCATTTCCCGGTCGATCGCGATCCCCAGTCCGTGCAATCGGTCGAGCATCGCCAGGCCGCGAGACTGGCGCATTTGCCGTTCACCCGCCAGGAACTCCTCGATCGCCGCAACACCGGGCTCGATGAAATAGCCGAGCAGGTGCATCTCGCCCCACGGCGCGGCGACCGAGAACTCGCAGCCGCCAACCACCCGCACTCCCAGCAGTGCACCGGCTTCGCGGGCAGCCACCAGTCCGGCTGTTGAATCGTGATCGGTGAGCGCGATCGCCGCGAGTCGGGCGTCGCTTGCCGCCTGCACCACCTGGGCCGGAGTGCGGAGGCCGTCGGAGGCGGTCGAGTGGCAATGCAGGTCGATCATCGGGTCACGTCTGGCGACGCACCCCTTCGGGCGAAGTCCAGGCCGGTTGCGATGAACCGAGCAGGCGGACCAGCATCGCGTCGCTGGTCTCGTCGAAGGCGAGCTGCGGAGCGGCTGCTCCCGAGGGCCGGAAGCGGACGTAGCGCAGTTCGCCGGTCGACATCTGCCGAAATTCCAGCGACAGCTCGTCGCGGACATACTGGGTGCGCCGACCACTCAGCGTCACCTGCCACTGCTGGCCGTCCGGATCGACGATCGTGCGCACCATCGTTCAGCTCCCTTCCGCAGTGGCGGGCGCCATCGCCGATCAGCTCGTCGGCTCGGGGAAGTTGTGCAGCGTGGTCCGCAC
>CBFGRM010000025.1:0-25580 GCA_965651205.1 uncultured bacterium | reverse complement strand
ATCCTCAACGAGGCCGTCAGGCGTCGAGAACTGGCCCGGATGAAGGCCGTCGCCGCCGGTGCGCTGGTGGTGGCTGCGATCATCTTCGTGATCTCCCGGCTGTACGAGTCGCAATATCCCTGGCTGGGCTATGTCCGCGCCACCGCCGAGGCGTCGCTGGTGGGCGGCCTGGCCGACTGGTTCGCCGTCACCGCGCTGTTCCGCCACCCGATGGGGATCCCGATCCCCCACACCGCGATCCTCCAGAAGCAGAAGGACCGCGTCGGCCAGATACTCGGCAATTTCGTGCAGAACCATTTCCTCTCGCGCGCGGTCCTGGTGCCGCGTCTCGCCGGTATCCACCCGGCCGACCGGGCCGCCGAATGGATGGCAGATCCCGCCAATCGCACCCTGCTCGCCCGTCACCTGGCCGGCGGACTGGCCCGGGCGGTCGAGTCACTGCCTGAGACCGAGGTGCGCCAGTTGATGCACCGGAGCGCCACTTCCAGACTGGAACAGGTGCAACTGGCCCCGCTGGTGGGCGAGGTGCTGGAGGTGGCCGCCACCGGCTCCAAGCCGCAGGAATTGCTGAGTGAGGTGATCCAGGCAGTTACCACCGCGGTGCGCGAGGCCCACGATGTGATCCGCGACCGGGTCCGCGAAGAGGCACCCCGCTGGCTGCCCATCCCGGTGCGCGACAAGGTTGCCGACCGGATCATCGCCGGCATCGAGCGCACCCTCACCGCGATGACCGATGACCCGACCCACCCGATCCGGCGCCGCTTCGACGCGCTGCTGGAACAGTTCATCGTCCGGCTCAAGACCTCGCCCGAGATGCAGCAGAAGCTCGAGGGAATGAAGCGCGACCTGATCGGCCATCCGGTGGTCGAGGATTTCGTGGCGTCGATCTGGGACCAGGCCCGGGCAACGGCGGCCCGCTACCGCAGCGCGCCCGAGGAGGCGTCGCTCGAACCGATCGAGGAAGTGCTGGCCGGAATTGCCACCTCACTCGGATCGAACGAAGCACTGCAACAGGAGCTCAACAGCTTCGTCACCGAGACGGTGGCCAGTGTGCTGGAACAACATCGCCACGAAGCAGCAGCAATGATCGCCGAGACGGTTGCCGGTTGGGATCCCTCGGTTGCAGCAGAACGAATTGAACTTGCCGTGGGTCGCGATCTGCAGTTCGTGCGTCTCAACGGCACCCTGGTGGGCGGGCTGGCGGGACTGGTGATCTACACGCTGACGCGATGGTGGCCGTAGGGGCCGGGCACGCCCGGCCCGTTCGTCGCGTGCGTGGAACCAAACGGGCGGGGCGTGCCCCGCCCCTACCGGACCTGCGGCAACGACTGCCACCGAGACCACCCCTCCGGGGCGATCACCACCCGCACCCCCGGTACGCCGTCGATGCTCAACTCCTCGATGGTGGTCCGGTAGCCGGGGCGATCAAGCCGCAGCAGTCCCTGCACCACCCTGAGTCGGAAGTTCTCCGCGTAGCTGGCCTCGTCGAACACCACGTACCACACCAGCGCCGGGCCGTCGTCGCTGCGGTAGACCCTGAGCCGGTCGCCACCCCAGCCGATCGGCAGATCAGTGGCCACCGCTGTGATCCCGGCCATCGCACTCCGGAGTACCAGCGATTCGAACTCACCGAAGGTGTCCTCGTGAATCACGTCGGTGGTGTCTTCGGCGAATCTCAGTCGGATAGGCTGGTCCCCGGCCTGGTAGCGCGCCGGATGGAGAATCTGTTCGGTGGATGTCGGCAGGTCGGCACCAAACGGTTGCTGGCCCGGGCGGTTGAGCTTGAACCAACGGATGAATCCCGCCCCCTGCAGGTAGGGGAAGATCAATCCGGTCCGGATCACCAGGGGCGCGTTGTTGAACACGTCGAGTCCAGCCTGCGGCCTGGCAAGCTGGGAGGCGATCTGGTCCCAGACGGCATCGTTGTGCAGCAGGTCGGTGTCGGGTGCCAGCACCTCGATCATCACCACCGTCGCCTGCCCCTCCAGCACCGCTTGCGCAGCAGCGAGTCGGTCGGCATCACTCCGGTCGGCCAGAATAGAGTCGAGCGGCAAGTACTGATGCTGCAGTGCGTGCACCAGTTCGTGCGAAAGAGTTGCCCGGAGCGTGGCCATATCGGTGCCCGCCACCGCGAACAGCATCGACGAATCCGGTTCGTAGAACCCGGCCACCTGTTCGGTGTAGAGATCCACGAACAACTCGCCGACATCTAGCGAGTCCGGAATCAGTCCCATCAACCGGTAAGCGGCCACCAGTCCTTCCAACCGCTCCTCCGGCAGCTCCTCGGCGAGCTTGACCAGCAAGTACGAGCGGACTTCATCGCGGGTGCGGATGCCGGCCTTCGGCGTCTCGCGGAACTCGAGACCGGTCGCCCGGGCGACATCCGGCATCAGCGCGGTGACCAGTGAATCAAGTTCGTGCTGCTCCAGGGAAACGGCGCCCGGCTTGTAGCCGCGGCACCCCGCGAGCAAGGACAGCAGTGGCACCAGCAACAGGGCTTTCAGAACGAATTTCATCAGGAGAATCCTCGTAGGGGCCGGGCACGCCCAGCCCGCGCCAGAATCGCAACGGTCGTAGGGGCCGGGCACGCCCGGCCCGCGCCAGAATCGCAACGGTCGTAGGGGCCGGGCACGCCCAGCCCGCGCCAGCATCGCAACGATCGTAGGGGCCGGGCACGCCCGGCCCGTGCCCCGCCCCTACAATTACGTCCCCAGCACCGAAACCAGATACCACCCCAGCATCCGGTCGCCCACCAGCCAGGTGGCCACCGCACCGATCGCCAGGAAGATCCCGAACGGCACCAGCTTCTCGCGTCCCAGCAGTTTCATCGGTCCGAAGATCAGCACTCCCAGGAACGCGCCCAGGAACAGCGTCAGCAGCACTCCCTGCCAGCCGAGGAAGGCGCCGATCATTGCCATCATCTTGATGTCGCCGCCGCCCATCGCGTCCTCGCCGAACACCTTGCCGCCGATCCAGGCCACTGCGTAGAGCAATCCGAAACCAACCACTGCGCCGAGCAATGCGGACTGCCACGCGAGCGCACCGCCAGCGAACGCGAAGCCGATCCCCAGCACGGTGCCGCCCACCGAGAACTCGTCGGGGATGATGTATTCGCGCGCATCGGTCATCGCGATGCCGAGGAGTATGGTGAAGAACACTGCGGCGCGCACGAACTCCACCGACGCTCCGTAGTGCCAGGCCGACCAGCCCCAGATGATGGCGACCGCCAGTTCGACCAGCGGATACATAACCGGTATCGGCAGCTTGCAGTGCCGACAGCGCGCCCCGAGCAGCAGCCAGCTCAGCACCGGGATGTTGTCGTACCACGCGATCAGGTTGCCGCACTCGGGACAGCGGGACCTCGGGCTGATCACCGATTGCTGCCGAGGCCAGCGCGCGATGCAGACATTGAGGAACGAGCCGAGCAGCAGCCCGAGCACGGTCGCGAAAGTCGCCCACCAGACCGGCGATGCCATCGCGATCGACTCCACGACGCCAGGTTGATTCACGGCTGTCCCAGGTGGTGAAGGAGGATTCCCGCAGCAATCGCCACGTTGAGCGATTCCACCGCGTCGCTGATCGGTATCATCACCTTGCGTGTTGCGGTGTCGAGCAGTTCCGGTTCGATCCCTGCCCCTTCGTTGCCGAGCAGCAGTGCCACCGGTGATGAGGGTGGGGCCGGCAGTGGTTCGCCGTCCATCGTGGTCGCCCACACCTCGACGTCACGGCCGGCGAGCATTTCGACGACCGCTTCGGTATCGGCGTGGAGATGCGGCAATTGAAACAGCGCGCCTGCAGCCGAGCGGACCACCTTGGGGTTGGTGAGATCCACCGTGCCAGGCAGTGCGATCAGCCCACTGGCGCCAAAGGCGAGCGCTGTCCTGGCTATGGTGCCGGCATTGCCGGGGTCCTGCACACCGTCCAGCAGCAGCAGCGGGCGGCCCGGACTCGGCAGCAGGCCGTCGAGCTGCCAGGCCGGCGGTGCATAGGCCGCCACGATCCCCTGTGGCTGCTCGGTGGCGGCGATCGATGCCATCTCTGCGTCCGCCACCGGCTCCAGTGGCACGCCGAGGCGGTGCAGTTCCGCCAGCAGGGAGGTCCCCCGCGGCGTCGCCTCCAGAGATGGCGACCAGACCGCACCCCGGCAGGGCACCCCTGCCCGCAGCATTTCCTCGACCAGCCGGATACCTTCAGCCAACGCCAGACCACGGCGTTCACGCGCCTTGCGCCGGTGCAGGTCGCGCAGCGTGGTCACCAGGCTCATCGCGAAAGGACCATCAGTTGGCCGACAGCGTGCGACACATCGCGCTCTCGATTGCGGGATCGGATTCCGGCGGCGGGGCCGGCATCCAGGCCGACCTCAAGACGTTCCAGGCCTTCGGTTGCTTCGGGACCACCGTGATAGTCGCGGTGACCGCGCAAAATACCCTCGGCGTGCGCGCGATTCATCCGATCTCTCCCGAAGTGATCCAGGCACAGATCGATGCCTTGGCCGACGATCTGCCCCCGGAGGCGATCAAGTCCGGTATGCTCGCCAACCGCGAGGTGGTCGATCTGGTTGCGGATGGAATCGGTCGGCTCGGCAGCAGGAACTACGTTCTCGATCCGGTGATGGTGGCCACCTCCGGTGATCGGCTGCTCGAAGCCGACGCAGTGATCGCGGTGCGCGACCGGCTGGTGCCGCAGGCGAAGTGCGTCACCCCCAATCTCGACGAGGCGGAGCTGCTGACCGGAATGGAGGTCCGCTCTCCCGACTCGATGGTCGAGGCAGGCAAGCTGCTGCTCGACCTGGGTGCCACCACCGCCCTGATCAAGGGTGGTCACCTCGACAGCGACATTCTGGTTGACGTGCTGGTGAGCGCCGACGGTGTCGAGCGATTCACCCGCCCGCGGATCACCACCCGGGCCACGCACGGCACCGGCTGCACACTCTCTGCCGCCATCGCCGCCGGCCTGGCCAACGGGCAGGACATCTTCGTTGCCGTGAGCCAGGCCATCAATTACCTGCAGGCGGCGATCCGCGCCGCCCCGAAGCTGGGCGCCGGCAACGGCCCGGTCGACCACGGCGTCACGCCGTAACGGAGGCGTCGGGCGCCGTATCGAGCCGCTCCACCACTCCCTCGATCAACGTACCCAGCCGCTGACCGGCGGCGTTGGCGGCGGCCACGACTTCCGAGTGGTCGAGTGGAGTGGCGGAAATCCCTGCGGCTGGGTTGGTCACGATCGAGAAGCCCAGGCACCGCATCCGGTTGGCCCGCGCTGCAATCACCTCGACCACGGTGCTCATCCCCACCGCGTCGGCACCCAGCGTCGCGAGCATCCGGATCTCCGCCGGTGTTTCGTAGCTCGGCCCCAGCAGTCCGGCATACACGCCCTCCGCCATTTCGATTCCCTGTTCGTCGCTCACGCGTCGAGCCAGTGAACGCAACGACAAGTCATAGGCCGCGCTCATATCGGGAAACCGGATCTCGCCGTCGCGAACCGGCCCCTCGAGCGGGGTCCGGCCGGTGAGGTTGAGATGATCGCGAATCAGCATCACGGTACCCGCAGCGAAGTCGCGATTGATCCCGCCGGCGGCGTTGGTGACAATCAGCGTGCGCACACCCAGCGCGGCGAACACGCGCACCGGGTGAGCAGCCTCGACTGCACCGTGTCCCTCGTACATATGGAAGCGCCCGCTCTGCAGCAGCACCGGCACACCGGCCAGCCTGCCGATCACCAATTGGCCCTTGTGCCCCGGCACGGCAGGCGGGTGAAACCCCGGCAGCTTTTCATAGCCGATCCGCACCGCATCGCTCACCCGGTCGGCCAGCGGTCCCAGCCCGGAGCCGAGCACGATCGCCACCTCAGGTGACAGGTTGCCGAGCGATCCGCGCAGGGTTGCGGAAGCTGCGGCGACGGCATCGTGGTGGGTCATCACAGCAGCATTCCGGCCAGGCACGCGGAGATGAACGCGGCGAGGTTGCCGGCGATCATCGCGCGGAGTCCGAGCGATGCGATCTCGCTGCGGCGTTCAGGGGCCAGCCCGCCGATGCCGCCGATCTGGATGCCGATCGACGAGAAGTTGGCGAATCCGAGCAGTGCATAGGTGAGAATCACTGCGGAGCGCGGCTCGATCGCCGCTCCGGCGCCGAGGTCACTGGCGAACTGGGCGTAGGCAACGAACTCGTTGAGTGACGTCTTGATGCCGATCAGTCCACCCACGTATGCGGTATCCTGCCAGGGCACGCCCATCACCCACGCCAGCGGCCGCAGCACGAAACCGAGCAGTGATTGCAGCGACAGCGATTCGATTCCTGCCAGCCCTCCGAGCCAGCCGAGCCCGGCGTTGAGCAGCGCGATCAGGGCGATGAACGCCATCAGCATCGCCGCGACGTTGATTGCCAGTTGCACGCCCTGCGCGGCACCGTTGGCCGCCGCCTCGATCACGCTCGATTCCCTGGCCTCGGACTCGTCGCCCAGGGGCAGCCCGGCGCTGGACAGCGGCGTTCCGGATTCGGGCAGCAGGATCTTGGACAGGTACAAACCGGCCGGCGCATTCATCACGCTGGCGGCGATCAGGTGCGAGGCAATTCCCGGCAGCAAGCCCGAGAGCATACCCACGTATGCCGCCAGCACTCCTCCTGCCACGGTCGCAAAGCCGCCCACCATCACGGTGTTGAGTTCGGAGCGGGTCATCGTGCCCACGAACGGCTTGATCAGCAGCGGTGCTTCGGTCTGTCCCAGGAATATGTTGCCCGACGCGGACAGCGTCTCCGCGCCGGAGGTGCGCAGCGTCTTCTGCATCCCCCAGGCCAGCCCCTTGACTATCAACTGCATCACGCCGAGGTAGTACAGCACCGACATCAGTGCGGAGAAGAAGATGATCGTCGGCAACACGTTGAATGCGAAGAATGCGCCAGTGTTGGCGATCAGTCCTGCACTGGCGTCGAGGCCGCCCTCGCCTGCGACACCCACCGGGACGTTACTGTCCACCAGGTTGCCGAACACGAACCTGGCGCCCTGTTCCTGGAAGCCGAGCAGTGCGGTGACCCAGTTGCCCAGGGTCTCGAACACCGCGCGACCGATGGAGGTCTTGAGCACCAGCAGTCCGAACACCACCTGCAGTGCCAGGCCACTGGCCACCAGTCGCCAGTTGATCCGCTTGCGATCGTACGAGATCAGCACCGCGATCCCGATCATCACGGCGATGCCGATCACGCCGACCAATCGCTCGAGGATCGGGACATCGAGACCGCCACCGAGCGCCTCGAAGCGCTCGGCCGCAGTCGCGGCTTGCATCAGCAGTGGCAGGGTCACGAGAGACTCGCGAGTTGAGTGGTCGCTTCTGCGAGCAGGGTGCGTCGCATCGGCCAGGCCAGGAAGGAATGCTCGAATGCAGCCAGCGCCATCCGGTCCATCTCGGCGGCGGTGAATCCGAGGGCGCGATGTGCCAGTTCGTACTCGTCGCTCAGCGACACACCGCTCATCAACCAGGAGTCGGTGCACAGTGTCACGGCGAGTCCCTCGTCGACGAAGCGTCGGACCGGGTGATCGGCGGCGGTCGGCACCGCGTGAGTCTGCACGTTGCTGGTGATGTTCACTTCGATCAGGATGCGGCGATCACGGACGTATTCCAGCAAGTCGGGATTCTCCACCAGCCGGGTACCGTGACCGATCCGGGTGGCGTGGCAGGCGTGGATCGCCTCGGAGATGCTCTCCCAGCCTGCGGCCTCGCCGGCGTGGATCGTGATCCCGAGGCCGCCGCGGCCGGCGATCCGGAACGCCTCGCGATGCCGCTCGGGCGGACGGCCTGCCTCGCCCCCTGCCAGGTCGAACCCCACCACCCCGGCCGATTTCATCCGCACCGAATGCTCGGCGATCTCGACCGACTTCTCCGGATCGAAGTGACGCAGCGAACAATTGATGATCCGCGCCACCACTCCGGTCTCGTCCATCGCGCGAAGCATCCCGCGCCACTCTGCCGCCACCACCTCGTCGAGCGACAGGCCGGCGCGAGTGGAAAGCGCCGGACAGTAGCGGATCTCGATGTAACGGAGGTTGTCGGCCCTGGCATCGTGAACCATCTCGTACGCCACCCGCTCGATCGCCTCCGGGGTCTGCAGCAGCGCGATCGTGACCTCGAATCGCTCCAGATACTCCTCGAGGTTGCGGGCGTCGTCGACCAGCATCCAGCGGCGGAGCGATTCGGGATCTGCTGCCGGCAGGGTGATTCCCTCCGCGCGGGCCAGCTCCAGCATCGTCTCCGGCCTGAGCGATCCGTCGAGGTGCACGTGCAGCTCGGCCTTGGCCATCCGACGGATCCGGTCACGCATCGGTGGATTCCCAGCGGGCTTGCCGAAACACCCTGTAACTCGCCCCGGCGTGGACCGGGGCGTCGGGATCGACCGTACGCCCGCGGGCGTCGGTCACCTCGCCGCTGCCTTGCAGCAGCGACTCGAGCAGGCCGGGATCGTGATCGGCCAGCACCGTGCCAAGGCTGCTGCCTGCCGGTGCCTGCACCCTGGCGCCATTGATGAAAATCGGGAGAGTATCGGTCACAATGTAAATATCCCGTCACAATAGGTCGTCCGGCAACGCCGGGATGCTTGCGGCAAACGGTCGCCGGCGCTTTCGTCCTGCCAAGTATGACACCCAGACCCCAGCCCCGCCTGCGGAACGCCCCTGGCCACCGGATCACAATATTGGCCGGACGTCTCTCCCTGTGGCCGGAGGTGGCTCGATGAGTCATCGGATCCTCGTCGTCGAGGACGAACCGGATATCACCGCGCTGGTGGCCTACCACCTGGCCCGCTCGGGGTATCGGGTCTCGACCGCCAGCAGCGGCACCGAGGCCCTCAAGTCGGCCCGCGAGGAGCGGCCCGACATCATCGTGCTCGACCTGATGCTGCCGGGCCTGTCGGGCTATGAAGTATTGTCCGAGCTGCGCCGCCGTGACGAGACCCGTGACGTGGGCGTGATCCTGCTCACCGCCCGGCGCGACGAGCCGGACAGGATCAAGGGCCTCACCCTCGGCGCCGACGACTACCTCACCAAGCCGTTCTCCCCGGCCGAGCTGACGCTCAGGATCCAGGCACTGTTGCGCCGTCTGAACGCTCCAGCCATCGCGGCCGGCTCCACCCTGGTGGCGGGTCCCCTGTCGGTGGACCGGGCCGAGCACCGCGCCCTCCTGGACGGCAGGGAGTTGAACCTGACAGCCACCGAGTACAAGCTCCTCGTGCTGCTCCTCGAGCGTCGGGGCCGGGTCCAGACCCGTCCCCAGCTTCTCGAGGCGGTGTGGGATGCCCAGCCGGACATCCAGACTCGCACCGTGGATATGCACGTCCAGCGGCTTCGCACCAAGCTCGGAGAGGTCGGTGAGATGATCGAGACCGTGCGCGGTTTCGGATACCGCTTCAGGCCGGCCGAGCGGAGCACACTCAAGAAGTGAGCTTCGCCGGGCGCCTCGTACTCGGCACCTTCACCGTCGTGGTCCTGACCCTGCTCGTCCTGATCTGGGGTTCGGAGCGGACGCTGCGCCACACCCTCGAAACCGATGTGCAGGCCACGCTTGCGCGCGAGGCCCGACTGGTGGCGGTACTGTTTCCGCGCGACTCGACCCGCTGGGAAAGCTGGATCCGGCAGGGAGCGATCGAGGAGGACCACCGGATCCAGGTACGCGACTCGACCGGTCGGGTGCTGGCCTCTTCCGACTCACTGCTGGGTCCGCGGGTGCTGCGGGTGGAGTACAGCACCGCCAGCCACACCGTGATGGCCGCGGCCTCGCTGGACGCGATCGATGGCACGGTGGCGCGGGCGCGGCGGTCGATGATGCTGGCCGCGGGCACCGCCCTGCTGGTGGCACTGCTGCTGGCCCTGATCGCAGGTCGCTCGATCGCTCGACCACTGGTCGAACTCGCCGCCTCAGCGCGCGCGATTGCCTCGGGCGTTCAGCCGCGTTTCCCGCGCTCGCAGATCAGGGAGGTCGAAGCCCTGGCCGGTGCACTGCGGCAGATGCACCGCGAGCTCGCCGACAGGTTTGCCGACCTGCAGCGCCAGCGGGCCGCCAGCAGCGCGCTGGTCGACGCGATGATCGACGGCATCGTCGCGGCCGACGCGCGGGGCCAGGTGGTGCTGGTCAACGCCGCCGCACGCAAACTGCTGGGCTACGCACCGGATGAGCCACTGCCCGAACTGCGGACCCTGTTCCGCGCCAAGCAGGCGCGCGAGGCAGTGAGCGCGGTGCTCGCGGGACAATCGGTTCAGGGACACGAGGTGGTGATCAACGACCGCATTATCGCGATCAACGCCCGCACCGCCGGCGATGCCGGCACGGTGCTGAGTCTGCGCGACCTGACCGAGATCCGCCGCCTGGAGGCGGTGCGGCGCGACTTCGTGGCCAACGTGTCGCACGAACTCAAGACGCCGCTCACGTCGATCTCCGGATATGCGGAGACGCTGGTGGGTGGCGATGTCGATGAAGCAACCACCGCCCGTTTCCTCGCCACCATCCGCGACAACGCCTCGCGGATGCAGGTGCTGGTGGACGACCTGCTCAACCTGTCGCGTGTCGAGTCGGGTCACTGGGTGCCACGGACCAGCGATGTCGACCTCGCCGCAGCGTTCGACCGGGCGTGGGCCCCCTTCGTCGATCGCGCCAAGCGGAAGGGCGTCAGGCTGGCCATCGGCATCGCTCCCGACGCCACCCGCGCGACGGTGGACCCCGAGGCGCTCGATCACATCCTCGGCAACCTGTTCGACAACGCGCTCAGGCACACCCCCGAAGGCGGCACCATCACCGGCAGCACCATCCGCCGTGACAAGGGCATCGAGATCAGCATCAGTGACGACGGTGCCGGCATTCCACCCGACCACCTGCCGCGGATCTTCGAGCGGTTCTACCGAGTGGACCCGTCGCGCTCGCGCGCCGAGGGGGGCACCGGGCTGGGACTGGCGATCGTGCGGCATATGGTCGAGGCGCACGGAGGCCAGGTGGGCGCGGAGAGTGAACTGCGCCACGGCACCAGGGTGCGCTGCTGGTTCCCCGATGGCGGCGGGTCGGCGTGAGGAAGCTGTTCCTGTCCGCGCTGCTGCTTCCGGCGTTGCCGCTTGCCGCCCAGGTTTCGGTGAGCGGAGTCGGCTACCTCCACTTCCGCTACCAGCTTGATGCCGACTCCTCGCTGTCACCGCCGGCCCACCAGAACAACTTCGATGTCGACCGCAGCTACATCAGCGTCGCCACACCCACCAGCGACGAGGTGTCCGCCAGGGTGACGGTTGATGTCGATGGGCGGGACAATTCCAGTTCGCTGCTGTTCCGGCTCAAGTACGCCTACGTGCGCTGGCGGCCCTCCGGGGCCGGAGTGTCGCTGACCGCGGGAATGTTGCCGACACCGCTGGTGGGATACACCGAGCGGTTGTGGGACTACCGGATGCAGGGCCAGGTGGCGATGGACCGCAGCAACTACCTCACTTCCTCCGATATCGGGGTCAGTGCCGACGCGGAGTGGGGTGACGGACGGTTCCAGGTGGTGGGCGGGGTGTTCAACGGCGAGGGATACGAGAACACGCCGGGCGATCATCGCAAGGATGTCGCAGCCAGGGCGTCGGTTCGGCTGTTGTCGAGCGACACCACCGCAAGCACCGCGGGGCTGCGACTCACGGGTTACGCACACTACGGTCGCGCAACCGGCGGGGGAATCCGTGCCCGCTGGCTGGCGATGCTGTCCTGGCAGTCGAAGCGGCTGACGCTCGCGGCGGAGCACGGCTGGACCCGCGATTCCACCGCTGCCGATTCTCCGTCGACGCACGGCAGGGTGAGCAGCCTCTGGGGAGTGTGGCGGCCCGGCAACTCGCCATTTGCCGCACTGGCCCGGATCGACCGGGTCGACCGCGACACCGACATTGTGCCGGTTGCCCCCGATCCTGCCACCGATGTCGAGACCACCGTGATCGTGGGTGTGTCGTATCAGGTGTCGCCCAGGCTGCGCCTGCTGATCGATGCCGACCTGGTGTCGCTCAACCAGGGTTCGCCCGGCAACGCGTTCGACGCGACGCGTCGATCACTGTTCGTACACACTGCATTCCTGTTCTGAAATGTTCCGACCGAACTGAGCAAGGAGAAGTGATGCTTCGCAACCGGACAATCGCGCTCGGATTGATCGCCGCCATCGGTTGTGGCGGTGGCGGCGCCGGGACCGTCTCACTCACCGGAGCGGGGGCGACATTTCCGTACCCGGTCTATTCCAAGTGGCTCAACACCTTCCACCAGGCCACCGGACACCAGATCAACTACCAGTCGATCGGCTCCGGCGCAGGGGTGCGCCAGTTCAGCGAGGGTACCGTCGACTTCGGTGCCACCGACGGGCCGATGACCGACGAGGAAGTCGCCGCAGTCAACGGCCAGGTGCTGCACATCCCCACCGTGCTGGGTGCGGTGGTGCTCACCTGGAACCTTCCCGAACTTGGCAGCACGGTGCTCCGCTTCGATGGCGCCACGATCGCCGACATCTTCCTCGGCAAGATCACCAGGTGGAATGATCCGCGCCTGGCCGCGCTCAACCCCGATGTCAACCTGCCGGATCGCGACCTGCTGGTGGTGCACCGCTCGGATGGCTCCGGTACCTCGTTCATCTTCACCGAGTACCTGGCCAAGGTGTCCCCCGAATGGGAATCCAGGGTTGGCGTCGGCAAGGCGGTGAGCTGGCCATCGGGATTGGGCGGCAAGGGCAACGAGGGCGTCACCCAGCAGGTCAAGCAGGTCGAGGGCACCATCGGTTACGTCGAGCTGATCTTTGCCGTCGAGAACAACCTGCCGGTGGCCGACATCCAGAACCCCGCCGGCGAGTTCGTGACCCCGTCAATGGCGTCGGTCACCGCGGCAGCGGCAGGAGTAGACCTGCCGGCTGACACCGACTTCCGCGTCTCGATCACCAACGCCGACGGCGCCCAGGCCTACCCGATCTCGTCGTTCACCTGGCTGCTGATCCGGCCCCAGGCCGCCGACAGCGCCAAGGGAGCGGCGCTGCATCAGTTCCTCGAATGGATGCTCACCGACGAGGCCCAGAACCAGGCCGCCGTGCTGCACTACGCCCCGCTGCCGGAGTCGGTGCGGTCGCTGGCCCGGGCCCGGCTCGCTGCAATGTGAGCAGGCAACGGGGTGCCGGGGCTCGGCACCCCATCCTGCGTCGTGACACGTTCGTTACAAACCTGTGACCATTCTGCAGATTCCGGCCGGTAGGATGGTGCCCGGATGACGACCATTCCTGCCGCCGACGCGCGTCAAACCCGGACCCTCGCCGGTGTGGCCTGGGGCGACCGGCTGTTCAAGTGGGTCCTGGTGCTGGCCGCACTGGGCGCCCCGCTGTTGCTGGTCGGGCTGCTGTGGGAACTGCTGGTCGGCGCCCGTCCTGCCATCGCCGCATTCGGGCTGGAGTTCATCACCTCGTCGGCGTGGGACCCGGTGGCCGACAAGTTCGGCGCCTGGCCGCTGATCTACGGCACCCTGCTGACATCGTTCCTCGCGCTGCTGCTGGCGGTGCCGCTGTCACTGGGCGTTGCGATCTACCTCACCGAGTTCGCGCCGATGGCGATCCGTCGCCCGGTGGCGATGACGATCGAACTGCTGGCAGCCATTCCCTCGGTGGTCTACGGCCTCTGGGGGATCTTCGTGATGATCCCCTTCCTTACCAGCACCGTGTATCCGTGGCTGCAATCGTCGCTCGGTTTCACCGGGCTCTTTTCGGGACCGATTTACGGACCGTCGGTGCTGTCGGCGTCGCTGATCCTGACCGTGATGGTGATGCCGTACGTGATGTCGGTGACGCGCGAGGTGCTGCTGGCGGTGCCGCAGACCCAGCGCGAGGCGGCGCTGGCACTGGGTGCGACCCGCTGGGAGGCGGTCACCACGGCGATCGTGCCCTACGCCAAGTCTGGCATCATCGGCGCGGTGATCCTGGGACTGGGGCGGGCGCTGGGTGAGACGATGGCGGTGACGATGCTGATCGGCAACCGGCACCAGGTGGCGTCGTCATTGTTCGAGCCGGGCTACACGATGGCGTCCGCGATTGCCAACGAGTTTGCGGATCCGACCTCACCGATGCACTCGTCGGCACTGATGTACGTGGCACTGACGTTGTTTGCAGTCACGGTGATCGTCAACGCCGGTGCGCGATTGCTGATCTGGCGGGTGAGCCGCAGCCAGGGAGGCAGCGCTTGAACCGGCAGTCGCGTCGCCGCCTGGTTTCCCGCCTGATGGTGGGGATGATGGTACTCGCCGTGGTCGTCGCGGTGTTGCCGCTGGTCCTCATCCTCGGCTCGCTGGTGATGCGTGGTGCGGGGGCGCTGTCGCTGTCGTTCTTCACCAATCCGCCGGTGCCGGTGGGCGAAGTGGGCGGCGGCGTGCTGCACGCCATCGTGGGCACGCTGATGATAGTGGGAATGGCGTCGTTGGCCGGGGTGCCGATCGGAATCGCAGCCGGCCTGTACTGCACCGAATACGCCGGCACCAAGCTGGCCAACATCACCCGCTTCATCGCCGACGTGCTCAACGGCACGCCCTCGATCGTGGTCGGCATCTTCGCGTGGACCTGGGTGGTTGTGCCACAACGTCACTTCTCCGCACTGGCCGGCTCGGTGGCGCTGGCGGTGCTGATGATCCCGATGGTGATGCGCACCACCGAGGAGCTGCTCAACCTGGTGCCGGTGTCGTTGCGCGAGGCGGCGCTGGCGCTGGGCTATTCGCGCTGGCGCACCTCGCTCGCCGTGGTGCTCCGGACCGCGCTGCCGGGTATCGTCACCGGCACTCTGCTGGCGGTGGCCCGGATCAGCGGGGAGACCGCGCCGCTGCTGTTCACCGCGCTGGGCAGTGAGTACCTCTCGACCAGGATGGACCAGCCGATGGCGGCACTGCCGCTGCTTGTTTTCAAGTATGCCCAGAGCCCCTACCCCGAGTGGCATCGCCTGGCGTGGACGGCCGCGCTGGTGCTGATCCTGGTGGTGCTGCTGCTCAGCATCGCGGCCCGGATGGCCACCCGACAGAGGTTCGCCCGCAGTGAGTGATGTCGTGCCGCAGCTCCGCACCGAGAACCTGAGCGCGATGTACGGCAAGTTCACCGCGGTCAAGAACGTCTCGATCGATTTCGCACCCAACTGCGTGCACGCCCTGATCGGGCCGTCGGGCTGTGGCAAGAGCACCTTCCTGCGCACGCTCAACCGGATGCACGAGATGACTCCGGGCGGCTGGGTGGTGGGCAAGGTGCTGCTCGAAGGCCAGGACATCTACGCCGACGGCGTCTCGCCGATGCAGTTGCGGCGCCGGGTCGGGATGGTGTTCCAGAAGCCCACGCCGTTCCCGACGATGTCGATCTTCGACAACGTCGCGGCGGGCCTGCGCACCACCCGTGGCCGCAGTCGCCAGGAGATCGCCGAGATCGTGGAACGGTCGCTCAGGCGAGCGGCGTTGTGGGACGAGGTCAAGGACCGGCTCAAGGCCAGCGCCCTGGCGCTGTCGGGTGGCCAGCAACAGCGGCTCTGCGTGGCGCGCACCATCGCGCCCGAACCCGAGGTGATCCTGCTCGACGAGCCGACCGCATCGCTGGACCCGCAGGGCACCCAGCGGATCGAGGAGCTGATGTTCGAGCTCAAGCGGGAGTTCACCATCATCATCGTGACTCACAACCTGCAGCAGGCCGCCCGCGTGTCGGACACCACTACCTTCTTCTATATGGGAAACCTGGTGGAGCGCGGTGTGACCCGGCAATTGTTCACCCGGCCGGCGCAGGAGCAGACCGAGGCATACATAACCGGACGGTTCGGGTGAACCTGGCCCGCAGGCGCGCCACGCTGGCGCCACGGGCCCTGGCCACCGACACCTGGCAGGGTCCCGCCGTCGCGGCGCGCAACTTCTCGTTCTGGTACGGCGAGCGGCAGGTGCTGCACGACATTACCCTGGAATTCGCCACTCGCACGGTCACCGCGATCATCGGTCCGTCGGGCTCGGGCAAGAGCACTTTCCTGCGCTCGATCAACCGGATGAACGACCTGGTGCCTGGCAGCCGCTCTACCGGCGACCTGCTCACCGAGGGTTCCTCGGTGTATGCGGCTTCGATCGACCTGGTCAAGCATCGCCAGCGGGTGGGAATGGTGTTTCAGCGCCCCAACCCGTTCCCCAAGTCGATCTTCGACAACGTCGCCTACGGTCCGGCACTCAACGCGCTGGTGGCCCGCCGCGACCTGCCCGACGTGGTCGAGCGCTGCCTCCGCCGCGCCGCGCTCTGGGACGAGGTCAAGGACCGGCTCGACCAGCCGGCCACCGGACTCTCGGGCGGGCAGCAGCAGCGACTCTGCATCGCACGCGCGCTGGCCAATTCCCCGTCCATACTGCTGATGGACGAGCCGTGCTCGGCGCTCGACCCGATCGCCACGGCGCGGATCGAGGAGCTGATCTTCGAACTCAAGGGTGAGTACACGATCGTGATCGTCACGCACAATATGCAGCAGGCGGCAAGGGTGGCCGACCACACCGCTTTCTTCGACGGCGGCGCACTGGTGGAGTTCGGAGAAACCGACCAGATTTTCACCACCCCGGTGCATCAGCGAACCGAGGAGTACATCACGGGGAGGTTCGGATGAGCGCTGAACCCCAGCGTCACTTCCACGAGGAACTTGGCAACGTAAAGGTGCGCCTGCTCACTATGTCCGGTGAGGCAGAGGCAGCGCTCGGCCTGGCAGTCGAGGCGCTGCTGGAACGCGACCACGACAAGGCCGCACGCGTGATCGCCAATGACCGGGTGATCGACGACCTTGAACTGGAACTGGAGGAACAGTGCGTCGCGTTGCTGGCACTTCAGCAGCCGATGGCGCGCGACCTCCGGATGCTCACCTCGGCGCTCAAGATCGCCAACGACCTCGAGCGTGTCGGAGACCACGCCGTCAACATCGCGCAGTCTGCCGAACGGCTGGCCGAGGCGCGACCGATCGTACCCGAGCCGGAGCTGGTGCTGATGGCCCGGCTCACCCGGCAGATGCTGTCGGATTCAATCGAGGCGTTCATCCGCGGTGACGCCGAGGCAGGCCGGGAGATCTGCCGTCGGGATGACAAGATCGACGCACTGCACCGCTCGATCTTCAGGATCCTGCTCACCCATATGATGGAAGACCCGCACAACATCAGCAGCGGGATGGAGTTGTTCCTGGTGTCGCGCAACCTCGAACGAGTGGCCGACCTCGCCACCAACATTGCCGAGGACGTGGTGTTCCTGGTCGAGGGCAAGTCGATCAAGCATCACGCCGAGGATCGAGGCGAACCCAAGGCGTGAGCGACGCCCGGCCGATCAGGGAACGCCTGGCCGCGATCGACGTCGGTTCCAACTCGATCCGGCTCCTGGTCGCCGACTGGGATCCTGTCACCGGTCTGCACACAGTGGACGAACTGCGCGACCAGCCCCGGCTGGCGACCGGGCTGGACACCAATGGTGCGCTCGATCCCGGCGCGATGGACGCCGCGATCGCGACCCTCACCCGGATGGTCAATGTCTGTCGCCGTCGCGGCGTGTCGCGGCTGGTGGCGGTGGCGACCTCGGCGGTGCGCGACGCCGCCAACGGCCCCGCATTCCGCGAGCGGATCCGCCGCGAGGTCGGGCTCGATCTCGAAATCATCACCCCGGAGCGCGAGGCGCGGCTGTCCTGGCTGTCGGTGGCGCATCACTTCCGGCTCGAAGACAGCAGGGTGGTGGTTGCCGACATCGGCGGCGGCTCGCTCGAACTGGTGGCCGCGGTCGATGGCCTGATCGAGGAAACCAACTCACTGCCGCTGGGTGCCGTGCGGCTCACCGAGAAGCACCCCGTCGATGACGCCACACCGTGGAACGCGGTGGTGGCGATGCGCAAGACGGCGCGGAAGAGTTTCCGCGGCGCGCTGCCGTGGCGCAACTGGCGACAGGCGCGACTGATCGGTTCGGGCGGATCGTTCACCAACCTCGCCCGGATCGCGCTCGCGCGCCGCGGACTCGGCACCGAGAACCTGCACGGCACCACCGTGAACACCGGCGAAGTGGAGGGCCTGCTCGAGTGGCTGTCGACTATGACGGTCTCCGAGCGGGCCAGGGTGCCCGGAATCAATCCTGACCGGGCCGACATCATCCTGGCAGGTATCGCGGTCACCGCGGAGCTGCTGGACCGGCTCGATGCGCGCGAGGTGACGGTGAGCGCGCACGGCCTCCGTGACGGACTGCTGCTGGAAATGATCGGCACCCCCGACCCGTTGCAGGACGGTGACCCGCTGCGCACGCTGCGCGAGTTCGTCGACCACTGCCGAGGCGACCGCCGTCACGTCGAACAGGTCCGCCACCTGGCACTGCAGCTACACGACGCACTGGCCGAACGGCTTGGCTGCGGCTCCGAGGAACGCTCGATACTGGAAGCGGCAGCACTGTTGCACGATACCGGCCAACTGGTGAGCTACTCCAGGCACCATCACCATTCCTACCAGCTCATCCTCCACGCCGACGGCATCGCGCTGGGTGCACGCGACCGCACCCTGGTCGCGTTGATCTCGCGCTACCACCGCAAGAAGGGACCGTCACGGAAGCACGAGGCATTCGTGGCGCTCGACCGCACCGACCAGCGCGTGGTACGCCGATTGGCGGGGCTGCTCAGGGTCGCCGACGGCCTCGATCGCGGCCACACCGCCGCAGTGGAACAGGTGGTTGTCACCGACAACGACGGTACCGTCGAGATCCGGGCGCTGCCCAGATTGCAGGGGACCGACTTGTCGCTCGAAGTGTGGGGCGCAGAGCGCAAGAAGGACGTGCTGGAGGAGGTGCTCGACAGCGATGTGGTGATCCGGACGTAGCAGGGGCGGAGTCCGCAAACCCTGCAGGCGGCAGAAGGCATTATCGTTCCGGGGTCCTCTGCACCCCAACCAAACCCGCCAATGCCAATGACTCGACGCGAAGCCCTGCAGACCCTGAGCGCATTGTTCGCCGTTCCGATGCTGCGGTGGCCGGATGTTCCGGTGGATCCGCTGGCCGGCACCATCCTCGAATTCCAGGCCGGGCGAGCCGCCGGTTCGTGGACCGCCACCGAGGTGGTTCGCACCGCACTCGAGCGCAGCTATCGCTACAATCGTGCCCTGCACTTCACCGACCTGCTCTCCGATACCGCCCTCGAAGAAGCAGCCGCATCCGATGCCCGCGCCCGACGCGGCGCGCTGCGGTCGCCGTTGGACGGCGTGCCGGTGTTCGCAAAGTCGATTCACGATATGCGCGGCCTGCCCACCACTGCATCGAGCACGGTGTGGGCTACGCTGTTCCCCGAGCCGGCGAGTCGCGACGCGATCGAAGTGGAGCGGCTGCGACGTGCCGGTGCGGTCGTGATCGGCAAGTCTGCCGCCGACGACTTTGCCTATCGTGGCAACGGCACCTCGTCGCTTTCCGGCCAGGTCGAGAATCCCTATGATCCGGATCGCACCCATTCGCCGGGCGGCTCCAGCGCCGGTTCATCGGTGGCTGCCGCGTGCGCGGTGGTGTTTGCTGGGCTGGGCACCGATGACGGCGGCTCCAACCGGATCCCGGCCCAGTACACCGGTGTGGTCGGATTCAAGCCGACCTTCGGCTTGGTGCCGAGGAGTGGCGTGGTGCCCACCTGGCCATTCCTCGACACTCACGGCCCGATGTCGCGGTTCGTTTCCGACGCGGCACTGATCTTCGATGTGCTGGCCGGCCCCGACGCGGATGACGGGCTGGCGCTCACGTCGCCATACCGCGGCAACACGGCCGCACTGAGCGACGACGCGCTGCGCGGTGCCCGGATCGGACTCTCGGCGGCCCACGTCCCGCGCGACCAGATGAGTGCGGCGTCGGTGGCCAACTTCGACGCAGCGGTGGCAGCACTGCGCGAAGCAGGCGCAGAGGTGATCGAGATCTCGCCCGAGGTGACGCCGGCATCGTACCGTCGGCTGTTCGACGAAGCCGCCACCGAGCGCGGTGATGTGCAGCCCGACCCCAACGCCCCTGCGCCGACTGCCAATGCGCTGCTGCGCTACTTCGAGCGGCAGGGCGGCAACGCGCGGGAGAAGGTGCGCCGGGGACACGCGATCTTCCGCGAGTTCTACGACGTGCTCCCGCAGGACTGGGATGAAATGTCCAGGCTGATGGAGCAGCCGTACGAGCAGGATGCTGCCGGCACTTCATTCGCACGTTCACGGGCTGTCGTGGTGGAGAACCTTGCCGCCACATTCCGTCAGCACCGGATCGACGCGATGGTTCACCCGACGATGCCGTTCCCTGCCACGCTCACCAGGGGACGCTGGCCCCGGATCCCCACCACGCTTTCCTACGGCAACTGGCTGGGCAATCCGGAGGTTTCGGTGCCGGCGGGTTACACTGCTGACGGGATGCCGGCGGGCAACATATCCTTCGCCGGCCTGCCCGGCAGCGATGTGCGTGTGCTGGAGCTGGCCCACGCGTGGCAGCGTGCCACCCGGCACTTCCAGGTGGCGCCGCCGCCACTGTGACTTGTCGTTCCGTGGTGACCCACTCGCCCGGCGAAGCGGGCGGATGCGCCACGACCCCCGGCTGTGGGGGTCGCGGTGCATCGTGGTTCAGCTTGCCAGGCCGGAGTTGCCGCCGAAGGCGGCGTTGCGGCGATCCTCCCACTCCTTGAGCTCGCGCTCGGCGGCTTCCCTGGCGTAACCGTAGCGCTCCTGGATGGCGCCCAGCAACTGGTCGCGCTTGCCGGCAATCCGGTCCAGGTCGTCGTCGGTCAGCTTGCCCCACCTCTCGCGGACCTCGCCCTTGAGCTTGGTCCACTGTCCTTCAAGTGTATCGCGGTTCACGATTCCTCCCGCGCTGTGTAGTCGACGTCAGCCTGCGACTCGTTTCGCAGGTCGGCCTGCAACGAAGGGAACGTCGGAGGCACCGGGTGGACACACACCGGTTCAACCGATCAGGACCGTGTACGCGAGGAAGCCCAGCGCTGTCAGTGTCAGCAGCGCAAGCAGCACGGACGCTGCCCGCGCCGCACGCGAAGTCCGCGACCAGGTCCGCAGTGCGGCCGCAGCCACCTTGCGCAGCCGCAGCTCTGCCCGGTCCATCAATTCGGATGCCGAGCGGAACTCGCCGGCCAGCATCGCCAGGCCCAGCACGATCACCAGGCTGCCGGGACCGGGCACGACCAGCATCACTGCGCCGGCACCGGCTACCAGGGCACTGGCGCCGATGCGCAGGGTCCGCACCACGGCTGGCTGCTTGCGGGCCCTGAGCCGCTTGTACCTGCGGATGAAGCGGCGGCCGGGAGGGGCATCGCGCAGCAGGCGCAGTTCACGTCGGAGGCCGGTGAGCATATCAGCACGGGCGACGCCGCTGGTCGCGCTGCTTGCACCAGGGCCGGACGCCGCGTTGGCAGCCGGATCAGGCTGGCGAGACGCTAAACCCCATACGGCACCCAGATGTTCTTCACCTGGGTGGCGTGACGCAGATACTCGGCCCCCTCACCCTCGCGCTCCGACAGCCAGTCCCGCTGGTGCCAATCGGTCCAGGTCCGCTTGAGGTTGCCCACCGACAACTGCTCCGCCTCCTTCGCCGCCTCCCGACTGCGGTGCACCCAGATCGCATCCACATCGTCGTGACCTGCCAGCGCCGGCAGCAGCTCACCCTCCTGTCCGGTGATGATGTTCACCACCCCAGCCGGCACGTCACTGGTGTCGAGCACCTGATAGAAATCGGTGGCCAGCAAGGGCGCCCGCTCCGACGGCACCACCACCACGGCGTTGCCCATCGCGATCGCCGGCAACACCAGCGACGCAAACGCCAGCAACGGCCATTCGTCCGGCGCCAGGATTCCGATCACGCCGATCGGTTCCGGCATCGCCAGGGTCACATTGCGAACCGGCGTGTGATGCACCGCACCGTCATACTTGTCGGCCCACGCAGCCCACGTGAAGCAGCGACGAATGGTGGCCTCCACCTCCGCCCCGCCATCGACACCGCATACCGACCGCAACCGCTCCGCTAATTCGCCGCTGCGCGCGGCAAGATTCTCCGCCAGGAAATACAGCACCTGCGACCGGTTGTGAGCGGTGGCAGCCGCCCACTTGCCCTGCGCGGCGTGCGCGGCCTCCACCGCATTGCGGATGTCCTTGCGGTTGCCACGACCGACCTCGGCGACCAAACGACCCTCGCGAGAGTGCACCGGCAGCGCGTAACCGGAATCGGGCCGCACCTGCTTGCCGCCGATGTACAGCTTGGCAGTGCGGTCGATGGCGGCCGTTCCAACGGCGGCCGAATCGGCGGCCTTTCGGCCGCCGTTGGATCGGCCGCCGTTGGAGGCGCCGGCGCTGGATGTCAGATACTCGTACATCCCTTCCCGGCCACCCTCGCGGCCATAGCCGCTCTCGCGGTAGCCGCCGAAGCCGCTGGCGGCGTCGAACGCATTGGTGCAATTGATCCAGACCGTGCCAGCCTTGAGCCTGGGCGCAACATCGAGCGCGAGATTGATGTTCTCGCTCCAGACACTGGCAGCCAGACCGTAGCGGCTGTTGTTGGCCAGCTCCACCGCCTCCGCCGGAGTGCGGAAGGTCATCAGCACCACCACCGGCCCGAAGATCTCCTCCCGCGCGATCACCGCACTCGGACTCACATCGGTGAACAAGGTCGGCGGGTAGAACAGTCCCTCCACCGGCACGCTCCACGACGGCTGCCAGCAGACCGCACCCTCCGACTTGCCCTGCTCCACCAACGCGCTGATCCGCTCGAGCTGGACCGGGGCGATGATGGCACCGATGTCGACGGCCTTGTCGAGTGGCGAACCCACTCGCAGCTTCTCCATCCTGGCGCGCAGCTTGTCCACCAGTTGCGGTGCCAGCCCCTCGGCAACAAGTATCCGCGAGCCGGCACAACACACCTGCCCCTGATTGAACCAGATGGCGTCGACCACTCCCTCGACCACGCTGTCGAGGTCGGCGTCGTCGAACACCAGGAACGGCGACTTGCCGCCCAGCTCCAGCGTGAGCTTCTTCCCGGTGCCGGCGGTTGCAGTACGGATCGCCCGCCCCACTTCGGTCGAGCCGGTGAAGGCGATCTTGTCGACGTCGGGATGCTCGACCAGCGCGGCCCCGGTGCGGCCGTCGCCGGTGATGATGTTGACGACACCGGCAGGCAAGCCGATCTCGTCGAGCAGGTCCGCGAGACACAGCGCGGTGAGCGGCGTGTATTCAGCCGGTTTGAGCACCACGGTGTTCCCCGCGGCCAGCGCCGGCGCGATCTTCCAGCTCAGCATCAGCAGCGGGAAATTCCACGGGATGATCTGCGCCGCCACACCGATGGCGTGATGAGCCGGAAACTCGCGCTCCAGCAGTTGCGCCCAGCCGGCGTGATGCGCAAAGTGTCTCGCCACCAGCGGGATGTCGATGTCGCGTGACTCGCGAATCGGCTTGCCGTTGTCGAGCGACTCGATCACGCTGAACAACCGCGACCGCCGCTGCACCGCCCGCGAGATCGCGTACAACCAGCGCGCCCGGCCGTGCCCGCCCAGCGCCTGCCAGCCGGGCTGGGCGGCGCGCGCAGCGGCGACCGCAGCCGCTACGTCGTCGTCGCTGCCTTGGGCAACCGCCGCCAGTTCGCCGCCGGTGGCCGGTTCCACCGTGGTGAAGGTCTCGCCCGGCACGGTCCAGGCGCCGCCGATGTAGTGCCCGAACCGGCGCCCGTGATGGTCCAGCCACTCACGCGCCAGCAGCGCGGACTCCGGAGCGGGACCCCAGGCCAGTGATTCGAATGCCTTCTTGACGTCGGTCATATCCGTTCGTGAGCGTTGAGACGCAAGACGTGGTGCCGTCTCGCGTTTCACGTCTCACCCCATAGGATGTCGGTGGTCGGCGGAATACCTGCCGGTGACGTGGTGCTCGAGTTGCCGCTCGATATCGGTCAGCAGTGAACTTGCCCCGAAGCGGAACAGGTCAGGCTGAGTCCAGCGGTCGCCGAGCTCTTCCTTGATCATCGCCAGCCAGTCGAGAGATTGCCTGGCGGTGCGGATGCCACCAGCCGGCTTGAACCCCACCAGGTGTCCGGTGCGTTCGTGCCAGGCACGCACCGCACGCGCCATCACGATCCCCACCGGCAACGTGGCGTTGACCGGCTCCTTGCCGGTGCTGGTCTTGACGAAGTCCGCCCCTGCCATCATCGCCACCAGTGCTGCGCGCGACACGTCGGCGAGGGTGCCCAGCTCGCCCGTTCCCAGGATCACCTTCAGGTGTGCTTCACCGCACGCCGCCCGGAACTCGGCGATTTCGTGATACAACGCCCGCCAGTTGCCGGTGAGCACGTGGGCTCGGGTGATCACGATGTCGATCTCCGCTGCTCCCGCTGCCACGCTCTCGCCGATTTCCGCCACACGAGTGGACATCGGCGACAGACCGGCGGGAAATCCGGCCGACACCGCCGCCACCGGAATGCCGCTGCCCGCAAGTGCCCGCACCGCCGTCTCGACGAAGGCGTGATACACGCACACCGCAGCGGTGCGGATCGGCACTCCGCTCATTCCCAGTGCTTCGAGGAGGTCGGCGCGAACAGGTTGACGCGCCTTGGCGCACAGGCGTCGCACCCGACCGGCGGTGTCGTCGCCCTGCAGGGTGGTGAGGTCCATCAGCGTCACCGCGCGCAGCAACCAGCCTGCCTGCCACGCGGTCTTCACGCTACGACGCGTCGGGATGGTGCTGGCGCGCCGTTCGACTGCGCTGCGGTTGACCCTGATGCTTCTCAGCCAGGCCAGGTCGAGCGGAGTACCCGGGTTGCGGGGCAGCGACCCGACTGGCGGCAGTTCGGTGGTGGTCACATAGCGAACCTCGTGCTGCGGCCGCATCGAGCGAGTGGGTCGGGTACTCATCGATATTCCTGCTGTGGCGGTCCCCAGACGCGAGCAGCGATCATTTCGCTGCGTCGATCGAGCAGGCGTTGATCCCGGAACGGGAAGATCAGCAGCGTACCGGCCAGGAAGCCGCCGACGTGGGCCCAGAAGGCCACCCCGCCCACCTGACCCACTCCGGTTCCGAGGAGCTGCAGCAGGAACCAGTACCCGAGCATCACCCAGGCCGGAATCGGCACCCGGAACACCAGCACGATCAGCACCACCAGGGTCCAGATCCGCACCCTAGGGTAGAGAATGGCGTAGGCGCCCATCACCCCGCTGATCGCACCGCTGGCTCCCACCATCGGCACCGGCGAGGCCGGGTCGACCACCACCTGGGCCAGCGCGGCGGCGATGCCGGACAGCAGGTAGAACACCGCGAAGCGGAAGTGCCCCATCGCATCCTCGACATTGTTGCCGAAGACCCAGAGGAACCACAGGTTGCCGATCAGGTGCAACCAGCCGCCGTGCAGGAACATCGATGTGATCATCGTCTGCCAGGGCCGACCGGCCTCGATCACGCAGGCCATCTGCTCGCCGATCGGGATGGCGTAGCCCACTGGCAGGCGGCCCACCAGGTCGCCGGGGATCAGGCCGAGCTCGCAGACCGAGGTGGCGAACGCAACTCCGGAACCCATTCCCTGCACCAGTATCCAGACCAGGATATTGGCGAGAATCAGCCCGACCGTGACGATCGGGCT
>CBFGRM010000024.1:0-26304 GCA_965651205.1 uncultured bacterium | reverse complement strand
TCTCGCTTTCTCGCTTTCTCGCTTTCCGGCTTTTTTTAGCTCCGAGGCTTCGGTGACCGACGAAACGAACCAGACTCCTCCGTATACCTGGGCCGCGCTCTGCTTCGCGGTGGTGCTGGCGATCTACTATGCCACGCTGGCGCCGACGACGGCGTTCTGGGACACGTCGGAATACATCGCCGCGGCCAAGGTGCTGGGCATTCCGCATCCGCCTGGCAACCCCTTGTTCACCCTGATGGCGCACGTATGGGGACTGTTGCCGCTGGCAGCAGAGTATGCCAAGCGGATCAACCTGTTCGCCGCGGTGACCTCGGCCGCCGGTGCCGGGTTCTGGTTCCTGATCGCCGAGCGCTGGATCCGGCCGATCCTGCCGGCTCGCGGGGCGCGCTATGCCGCGGCCTTCGCTGGTGTCCTGGCTGGTGCGCTCGCGTGGACGGTGTGGAATCAGTCGACGGTCAACGAGAAGGTCTACACCATTTCGCTGCTGTCGATCGCCGCTACCGTGTGGTGCGCCGTGCGCTGGGCCGACCTGCCCGCGGGCGACCGGCGTGACCGCTGGCTGGTGGCGGCGGTGTATCTCCTGGCACTCACCTCGACCAACCACCAGATGGGCGTGCTCGCAGCACCGGTGGTTGCCGTGTACGTGCTCACCACTGACTGGACCGTGCTGCTCAAGCCCAGGTTCCTGATCGCGTGCGCCCTGGTCGCGGTGATCGGCATATCGATCAACTACGTGTACCTGCCGATCCGGGCCGGGCAATACCCGCCGATCAACGAGGGCGAGCCGGCCGGCTTCTTCTCGCAAGCGCTCTCCGACGTCCTGGGCCGGGTGCAGTATGCCAAACCGTCGGTGGCCGACCGCCAGCCCAACATCCCCGGGCGACCGGCACCCTATCCGCAGACGCCGGCGCAGTTTGCGATGTACTGGCAGTACTGGAGCTGGCAGTGGGGCCGCAACCTTGGTGAGTTCTCGCGCGTCGCCGTGGCGATCTTCACCGCGTTGTCGCTGGGCGGACTGTGGGTCCTGATTCGTCGCAACCTCAAGGCCGGCCTGGCTGCGGCGGCCCTGTTCGGCACGCTCACGGTGCTGCTGGTCTATTACCTCAACTTCAAGTACGGCTTCTCCTATCGCGCCGGTGACCCGCTGATCATCGACGAGATGCGCGAGGTGCGAGAACGCGACTACTTCTACGTCGCTTCGTTCGCGTTTGCGGGCGTGCTGATCGCGGCCGGCTTCGCGGCACTGATCCGTGGAATCGGCGACTGGCTGGGAGACCGGGTCCCCGACCAACGGCGCTACCTGGTGGCCACTCCGGTGCTGGCACTGGTGCTGATCCCGGCGATCGGCAACTACGCCACCGCCACCCGCGATCACGAGACCCTGGCGCGCGACTTCGCCGTCGACATCCTCGAATCGGTGGAACCCTACGGCATCCTGATCACCGCCGGCGACAACGACACCTTCCCGCTTTGGTTCGCGCAGGAGGTGCTCGGCGTGCGGCGCGATGTCACCCTGGCCAACCTGTCGCTGATGAACACCGACTGGCACCTGCGCCAGATCCGCCGCCGTGAGCAGGAGCAGTTCGACCCGGCCACCGCTGCGTCGATCTGGCAGCCCGGCACCGACGAGGCCGGCCAGCCGCTGGGAGTCCAGCCACCCGAGGGCGGCTGGGTGCGCCCGACCACCCCGGTGTTCGAGATGTCGCTCGACGAGCTCGATGCAATTCCCGAAGTGCAGCCCGCTCCCGAGGGTGCTATCGCCTTCGATTCGCTGATCGTGCAGTTTGGCCAGTCATACCTGACCCGGAGCGACCTCGCCACGCTGCTGCTGATCCGCGACAACCTCGGCAAGCGACCGATCTTCTTCTCGTGGAGCGACGGTGGCTATCCCGACTCGATGTTCGGGCTCACCCCGTACCTGATCTCGCAGGGTATGGTCCGCAAGCTGAGCCCGGTGCCCGTCGTGACGGACAGCAACCGGATCGTGTTCTCGCGCGGGATGGGTTGGATCGACCTGCCGCGGACCCGGGCATTGCTGGAGGATGTCTACCACTGGGAAGCCGCCGCGCGGGAACGTCCATTCGGCTGGGTCGACACCCCGTCGGGCAGCATACTCCAGCTCTACTCGCTGGTGTACGGCAGCTACGCCGACTTCCTGCTCGAGCGTGGTGACTCCACCGCCGCCTTCCTTCCCGACAGCATTGCCAGGGCGGTCGACCGAAACATCAGGCGCTAGCGGCCGAATTATCGGCGGGCCCGGCTGCCGGCACATCCGGCACCGGGGTCTCCCCCGTTGCCTGGCCGTTGTCGGCACCAACCTCGCCGGCCTCGACCAGCGCGCGCCGGAACAGGATCGCACCGGCGGTCTCGTTGACCGCGATCAGCGCCAGCAGCATTGTGCGCATCCCAGACCCAGCTTGCGGATAGGCACTCGCGGCGATGGTCACCAGGCCGATGGCGACACCGGCCTGCGACACCAGGCCGTTCCATACCTTGGCGACCTCCTGTCTCGGCACTCGCGCCACGATGCTGCCGAGGCGCAGGCCGCTCCGGATACCGACCACACGGACCAGCGCTATCGGCAGGATCAGCGGGGTCAGACGCACCACCTCGGCCACATCCAGCTTCGCCCCGGCCAGCGCGAAGAACACCACGAAGATCGGCGCCGCGGCGCGTTCCATCGCGCCCAGCATCTCCTTGCCGGCGTCACCCTCGGCGAAGTTGATGGCCACGAACCCCGCCACCAACAACGTCAGCAGCACTTCGACGTGCAGCAGCGCGGCAACCTGTCCACCGAACAGCGCCGCCAGCAACGTGAACAGGAGCATCTCGCCGCGCACCACGCGCAGCGCCTGGGCGACTCCCAGGCCGAGCAGCGCACCGATCGGGACGGCGCCGAGGATCTCCCACACCAGCGCCGCGATCCCGCCCTGCGGTGTGCCGACCACCGGCACCATCTTCTGTGCCAGGGCCAGCATTCCCGAGAAGAACAGCACGACCACCACGTCGCTCACCAGCACGATGCCGAGCGTGGTGCGGGCGAGCGGGCCGTGGGCCCGCGTCTCGGTTAGCAACGCCATCGTCACCGCAGGCGAGTGGATCACCGCGATCGACCCGAACAGCGCAGCGAACACGACCGCGTGCGACACCGGTACGCCCGACAGGAACGGGATGAACTGTCGGCCCAGCAGCAACAGCGCCGTGATGAACACGAAAGTCACCGCGACCTCGGTCACCGTCAGCTTGAGCAGCGTCAGGCCGCGTTCGCGAATCTCGTCCCACCGCAGCTCGGCACCGGCCAGGAACGCGATCATCGCGATCGCCAGCCCGCTGACAGGCTCGAGTTCACCCGCCGCAGCCGGGGTGACCGTGCCGAGCACCGAAGGTCCCGCCAGCACACCGCCGAGCAGGTATCCCACGATCTTGGGGAGACCGAACGAGCCGAACAGTTCGCCCGTGGCATAGGCGGTGAGGATCAGGAAGCCGAATGTCAGCAAGGCATCGGGCTGGCCGCCAGGTTGGCCCAGCGGCTCGATCAGCTTCATCGCCCCGAACAGCAGCGCCAGTACGATCAGTCGGCGCACTGCTAGTGTCCCCCCGAGTCCTGGGCGGCGGCCTGTGCCGGGAGCGCTATGTCCTCGGGCAGCGACGCGACCACGTCACGCGCCAGCCGGGCAGAGAACGCATCGGTCACCAGCACCGACGCGAGCGCGGCGGTGAACACCAGACTGGAGTGCAACGATGCATTGGAAAGGGAGTAGTCGAGCGCCAGGCCGATGGCGAGCCCACCCTGCCCCACCAGTGCCAGTCCCCAGCGCGGCCCGAAGACCGGCACCAATCCGTTGGCTGCCGACGCCAGCCAGGCGCCGCCCACCTTGCCCACGCCGCGCAGCACCAGGAACGCCAGCACCGGCAGGAACACGTCGGTGGCGCTGGGTGACCACAGCGCCCCGGCGCAGATCAGCATCACGAAGTACAATGGCCGGTCGACCTTCTCGAGCAGCGTACCGACCTTGATGCGTTGCCTCGTGGTGTTGACCAGGATGAAGCCGAGCAGCACGCCGGGAAGCAGCGCACTCATCCCGACGTAGTTGGCCGCACCGGTGGTGAGCACCACTGCACCGGCAACTGCGATGAAGAGTCGGTCGAGTGAGCGCTCCTCGCCGAGGAACAGGTGGAACAGCCAACCGCCGACCATACCGACGCCGAGCGCGATCGCCAACCACTCGGTGGGAGTCGGTTCGCGGACTGGCGCGCCCACTGGTTGATGGAAGATTGCCAGCGCGACCGACAGCATCACGATCGCGATCATTGCGTCGAGGCCGGAAGCCACCTCCAGCAGGCGCACCGCGAGGTTGCGATGTCCGAGACTCTTGCCGGCGATGCGGGCACCCTGCAGCGACGATGCGACCGCAATGGCTGCAAGGACCGTCGCCGGCAGGGCCGCCTCCACCGGACCGAGCAGGCCACTTTGCCAGATGATCAACCACAGCGGGGCACCCACCGCCACCGCGGTGACCGCCGACTGGATGAAGGCCAGCCGGTAGAGAACCCCCGGCGTGCGAGTGAGCAGCGGCAGCCAGAACCGGAATCCCACTGAGACGCCCATCCAGCCGATTGCCAGGGTGAAGAACGGTGCCAGGTCGCGCAGCCCCTCCGCCGACAACAGCCCGGTGCCGCGGGGGCCCAGCAGCAGCCCGAGCACCAGGTACTCGGCGCCGGAGACCACCAGCGCGTGACGCGCCAGCCAGTCCACCGCGAAGCGCGCGGCCAGGTAACCGAGGACTACCAACAGGATGAGCAGCATAGGATGCTGGATAAGCTACGCGGTCCGGGGAGGATAGCGCTAACTTCCGGAAAATCCGACCTCGAGCCCAGAATGATCCAGAGAGCACTCCTGCTGTGCCTGATCCTGCCGGTTGGCGCGGCCGCACAGACCATCATTGACACACCCACCGGTACCACGGCACTGCTGCAGGCGATCAGCTCTCCCGACGGCAAGGTGGTCTGGGCCAGCGGTCACGCCGGCACCGTGCTGCTGTCCACCGATGGCGGACTCACGTGGCGGGCACGACCGGTTCCCGGTGCCGACTCGCTACAGTTCCGTGACCTGCACGCCTTGTCGGCGGACATCGCCTGGTTGCTGAGTGCCGGCAGCGGTGACGCGTCGCGCATCTACCATACCCGTGACGGCGGCCGCAACTGGACCCAGCAGTTCCGCAACGCCGACCCCGACGCATTCTACGACTGTTTTGCCTTCTTCGGGCCACGGCGGGCGATCGCGTTCAGTGACGCCTCGCACGGTCGGACCAATCTGCTCCAGACCCGTGATGGGGGAGTGACCTGGAACCTGCTGCCGGTGAGTGCCGTGCCGGCCCCGCTGGAGGGCGAGGGTGCCTTCGCCGCCAGTGGTGGCTGTGTCGAGTCCTACGGCCAGCGATTCGGTTGGGTCGCACTCGGCTCGCCCGAAGCACGACTGTTCCGGAGCGACAACGGCGGTGCCACCTGGAGCGCGCACCCCACACCTATCGTCAGTGGTGAGTCGGCCGGGATGACCGCAGTCAGCTTCCGTGACCGCGATCACGGCATCGCCGTGGGCGGCCGGATCGGCAGCTACAACAGTGACACGGCCAGCGCCTCCGTGGCCGTCACCCAGGACGGCGGCCGAAGCTGGGTGCTCGGCAACAGGCCCGACCGCCCGGGGGCGCTCTTTGCAGTGACCTGGGTCCCGGCCGTGGGCGACCAGGTGGCGCTGGCGGCGGGTCCCGGTGGACTCTTCCTGAGCCGCGATGCCGGCAGCACCTGGGTCACGCTCGACCAGCGCTCGTTCTGGAGTGTGGCAGCAGTCGGCACCACCGCCTGGGCCGTCGGACCAGGAGGCACGGCGGTCAGAATCGTGTTCTGAACGGGGCCCGGGGTACTTTTCCCACAGCCCGGCGCGGTGGCAGAGCGGTTGAATGCACCGGTCTTGAAAACCGGCGGGCCCGCAAGGGCCTCGTGAGTTCGAATCTCACCCGCGCCGTTCGTTTTACCCGATCGAACCCTGTCTGGTTCACACCCGCGACCCGGAGTCACGATGCGCAAGACACTGCTACTCTCCTCCCTGATTCTGGCCAGTCCACTGGCAGCCCAGGACTTCACTGGCAAGATCACGATGCGGACCACCGACGCCGGTTCCGGCACCGCAATCGATATGACGCTGTACATCGACGGCGAAGAGCAGGCGATCGTGATGAACGCCCCGGCGGGGCCGATGGCTGGCCGCGAGATGAGGATGGTGGCCGACTACAACGCCGGCAAGACGACGATGTTCATCACGATGCCCGGAATGCCCGGCGGGGCCAAGGGGGTGAAGATGGAAACCCCGATACCGGGCGACGACGGCGACGCCACGATCGTGGTCAAGCCATTGGGCACCTCGCAGACGATCGCCGGCCTGAAGTGCGACGACTACGAGGTGACCACCGACGGTGAAGTGATGAACATCTGCGGCGCCGAGAGTCTCGGCAACTTCCAGATGCGGGGCCTCGGCGGAATGGGGCGCGGCTCCGGTGCTGCGTGGATGAAGGCCTTCGGCGATCGACCGGTGTTTCCGCTCAAGGTCTGGAATGCCACCGGCACGGCGATGGAAGTGACCAGCATCACGCGTGGACCAGTTGATCCGGCGATGTTCGACGTCAACACACCGGGATATATGCAGGCCCCGGCGATGCCGGGCCGCAGGGGCAACTGATGACATCCTCGTCGACTCGACGCGCTGCAGCCACCGCGCTGCTCATCGCTGCCGCCGCAGCGATGCCGCTGTCAGCGCAGGGTTCCACTACCGTCTGGACCTTTCAGGCGTCGATTCCCGATTCGGCTCAGGGTATGACGATGGGAATCACCGAGTTCGACCTCCGGCTGACCGCCGCCACAGACGGCCAGCGCATCGGCGTCCAGGTGGAGCCGGGACCGATGCTGCGGGCATCGGTGCCCGGGCTGACGCTTTCCGGCTCCAGACTGCAGATGATCGTCCCCGCCGCTGGAGATTCGGTCCTGCTCGGCGTGGTGTTCCCGCCCGAGATTGCTGCCCAGATGGGGGCAGCGGTCGGCTGGCACCTCGGCTTTGCCATCCCCGACTCGATTCCGATCGACAAGTTCAGTCCCGACTCGATCGCCGCCGCACAGGAAGAGATGAGCGATGCCACCATCAGGACCGACAGGAGCGATGTCGTTGCCGGAGTCCCCTGCAAGGTGTGGCAGATAACCGCGAAAGCCGACTCGACCGATGCAAGACTCCCGGTGGCGGAGATCTGCGTCGCCGATTCGTTGCCGGCGATGGCGGCACTCACCGGTGTGTTCAAGCGACACCTGGTGCGACTCGGCGTCGACCTCGATGAGTGGTTCGAGAACTCGGTTGACACCTTCGGAAGCCGCGACGCCGTAGTGGTGCGAACTGTCGACGCCGAGGGATCAGGGTTCCGGATCGAACTGCTGTCGGCCACTGCAACCGCACCAGACGCATCGTTCTTCGAGCTGCCGCCGGGATTGTCGCCGGTACCGCCCGAATTGATGCAGATGTTCGTCCAGGGAGCCCGGGCAGCGGTCGACGAGCAGTGATGCGCCCGCGACTGCTGGCACTGCTGCTGGCAGTACCCGGATGTGGTGCGGCAGATCATCCGGAAGCTTCGACGAGTTTTCTGGACCCGGACGGCCGACCGGTGGTGATCGATTCACTGCCGGTCGACCGGATCGTATCCACGATGCAGTCTGCCACCGAGTGGCTGGTGGCACTGGGAGCCGCCGACCGATTGGTTGCGCGGACCGATTTCGACCGGCAACCGGAGCTCGCCCACCTGCCGTCGCTCGGTGGTGGCCTCGAGGCATCTGCGGAGGCGATCGCAGCACTCCGCCCCGATGTAGTACTGGGATGGCGGATCGCCGCCTCATCGAACCTCGCGCGCACCCTATCCCCGTTCGACATCCCGGTGATTGCCGTCGAGGCGACAGACACTGCCGAGGCATTCCGGCAACTGGCGACGATAGCCACCCTGGTGGGGATGGAACAGCGCGGCGCCCGGCTGGCCGATTCGCTGCGAGGACGGCTCCAGGACATCAGCTCTGCAAGCTGTCCACCGGGCACCGGACACGAGACGGCACTGGTGGTGCTCTGGTCCGACCCACCGATGACTGCCGGCGGCCCCACCTGGATGACGGAATTGATGGCGGCGGCGTGCCTGGACAACATTTTCGCCGACCTCAGCGCGCCCTGGCCCACCGTGTCTATGGAGGCGATCGCGGACCGGGCGCCACGCTGGATCATCACCACCTCGACCGGCACACCGGGGGCCAGACTCGAGGAATACCGCTCGCTGCCTGGCTGGCGCGACCTGGATGCCGTGATCGCCGGTCGCATAATTGAGCTGGACGGCGACCTCTTCTCCCGGCTCGGCCCGGCAATGGCTGACTGGGCTGCGGCTGTAGTCGCGGCCAGGGCCTCGGTTGGCCAGTAGCCGAGGACGGTTTTATCTTGGTGTCCGCTTGGAGCGATGGCCGAGTGGCTGAAGGCGGCGGTTTGCTAAACCGTTTTAGGGGTGAAAACCCCTAACGAGGGTTCGAATCCCTCTCGCTCCGTTCAGAAACAAGTCTTGAGTCCTGCGTCCTGAGGCATATGCCCACCCCCCGTTTGCGTTTCGCTCCTTCGCCAACCGGCTATCTCCACGTTGGCGGTGCCCGCACGGCACTGTTCAACTGGCTCTATGCCCGCCACACCGGTGGTGCGCTGGTGCTGCGCATCGAGGATACCGACCGGGCCCGGTCCACCGACGAGCACACCCGGGTGATCCTCGATGGCCTCACCTGGCTGGGCATCGACTGGGACGAAGGCCCCTACTTCCAGGGCAGTTACGCCGAGCGTCATCGGGACGACGCGATGCGGCTGCTCGCCGAGGGCAAGGCATACAAGGATTTCCTGACGCCGGCCGAGCTCGACGCGGCGCGTGAACAGGCCAGGGCGGCGGGGCGCAACTTCCGCTTCGTGCGAAGCGAGGTGGGACTGTCGGAAGAAGAAAGCGCTCGCCGGGAGGCCGCAGGCGCACCCTTCGCGATCCGGTTCGCGATGCCGGACGAGGAAATCGCCTGGGACGACGCGGTCCACGGCCGGATCTCCTGGCAGGGCCGCGACCTCGACGACTTCATCATCCTCCGCTCCGACGGTTCGGCGATCTACAATCTGGCGGTCGTCTCCGACGACATAGCGATGCAGATCACCCACGTGATGCGTGGTGACGATCACGTAGCCAACACACCCAAGCAGATCGCGCTGTACCGCGCACTGGAGCAGCCAGTGCCGGTGTTCGCACACGTGCCGATGATTCTCGGCAACGATGGCAAGAAGTTGTCGAAGCGCCACGGCGCCACTGCGGTCGGCGACTACCAGCACGCCGGCATCCTCCCCGAAGCGATGCGCAACTTCCTGGCGCTGCTCGGTTGGTCACCCGGCAACGACGACGAGATCCTGCCGCTCGACGAGCTGGTCAAGCGCTTCACGCTGGAGGCAATCCAGGCCCGACCAGCGGTGTTCGACACCGACAAGCTGGAATGGATGAACGGCCAGTACCTGTCGATGCTGTCGGCCGAGTCACTGCTGGAGCCGGTCCGGACGCAGTTGGCGGCGATGGGAGTCGAGCCGGGCTCGGCCGATCTCACCGCGATCATCGACGTGGTCAAGGCGCGGGCGCGCACCGTGACGATGGTGGCCACGATGGTGGCCCAGCGGCTGCCCGGTGCCAGCGTGGCGCTCGACCCCAAGGGTGAAGCGCTCAAGGCGAAAATGGCGGAGCGATTCGAGGCATCACTCGCCCTGGCGAGCTCGGCGCTCACCTCGATCGGTGCCGATGCCTGGCGGCCGGATACCATCGAGACCGTGCTCAAGGACACTGCCGTGCGCGAGTCGCTCAAGCTGGGTGACCTGATGCAACCGATCCGGGTTGCCGTCACCGGGGGCACGGTGAGCGAACCGGTGCACGAACTGCTCGCGGTGATCGGTCGCGACGAATCGTTGCGCCGACTCGCCAGCGATCCCGCCTGAGTTCAGGCCGGATTGCCGATCCGGAAGCGCCAGCAGCGCTCCAGGAATTCCTCCAGCCAGCCCTTGTCGATGAACGCGGCCACTGCCTCTGCGGTGGCCGCCCGGTCGGCACCCCAGAGAGCGCAGCGTCGCTGACCGTTCTCGAAGTCGGCCTGGATCACCACGCGGTCATCCTCGCTCCACACCGTGATCAGCTCGAAGGTGAACTGCCGCGACACCAGGTTCACGCCGGGTCCGCCGATGCTGATCACCGGCGAACCGTGCAGGACGTCAGTGTCGAGCCAGCTCACGTCGGCGGTGAGCACCGCCCTGCGATATGGGAATCCGCCGCCGCGTGCGTCAATTTCCTGGCGCAGCCGCTCGGCGGACTGCAAGTCCTGATGTTCGGGCTCCAGTCCGGCAGGCACGACAAGGACGATCGTCTCGCGGTGGTCAACCAGCTTCATTCGGGTGGCTCCGTCTCCTCGGGTGGTGTGCGGCGGTTGCGCTCGAACTCTCGCTCCGCCTCACGCTGCGCCCGCAACGCCTTCACTGCCTTCGCAAACTCCGCCAGGTTGGCGGAGCGACGGCCTGCCGTCAGGATGTCCTCCCGCATCGCCGCACGCTTGCGCGCCATCGCGGCCTCGGTCGGGTTGGGCATCACGTCGATCGGCAGCAGCGCCAACAGCATCGTCGGCAGCCGAATCGGTCCAAGATAGATCCAGCGGTCGTCCAGTCCCACCGGCTGACCGGCAATGCTGGTGGTCCAGTCGGGACGATATCCCGCCATCGAGTCGAGCGCCTGTGCCTCTGCCACCGCGGCCAGGAAATGCTGCGTGAGGGCGGCCGCCAGGCTGTCGGTGATCTCTTCCTCCGGCTTCCCCGAAAGCAGCGATGCCAGTTCACGGGGCGTCATCGGCAGCGGATCAACCCAGACCAGCCCGCTGCCGAAGCTCGGCCTGACCGGCGCGGGGAGGGTGTCGGACACCTGCGCACCCAGCGGCGCGGCGCCCAGGAGGACGACCAGCGCCAGCCTGCAGGCGAATGACTCAGGCGGTCGCGACGGTACCTGCATCCCTGCACGCTGCCAGGGCACGCCCCAGCCTGCTCACCGCATCCCGGAGCCGATCGGGCCCGACGGTGAGCGCGATCCGGAAGAAGCCCTCTCCCCCGGCGCCAAACCCGGCCCCGGGCAGCACCACCACACCTTCGTGTTCCAGGGCGTGGCTGGCAAAGCGGGTCGAGTCGACTCCTGGCGGCAAGGGCACCCAGAGGTACATCGTCGCAACCGGCGGCTCCACCGGCAGGCCGATCGATGCCAGGGCGGCCACTGCGGCGTCGCGCCGGGCGGTGAGCTCGTTGACCAACTCCGGCACCAGCGTCTCGGCGTTGTCCAGCGTCCACGCCGCGGCGGCCTGCAGTGCCTGGAACGCACCGGTGTCGAGGTAACTCTTGACCTTGGCAAGCGCACCGATCAGGGTGGCGTTCCCCACCGCGAAGCCCAGTCGCCAACCGGTCATCTTGAACGACTTCGACATCGAGAAGAACTCCACCGCGACATCACGGGCTCCGTCAATCTCGAAGATGCTCGGCGCTCGATAGCCATCGAAGGTGGTGTCGCAGTAGGGGTTGTCGTACGCCAGCACGATCTGGTGGCGGCGGCATCGCGCCACCAGTCTCTCCAGGTAGTCGCGCGGCGCCACCGCACTGGTCGGATTGTTCGGGTAATTGACGTACACCAGCGCAGTGCGATCGAGCAACCCGTCGTCGAGATCGTCCAGCTCGAGCAGGAAGCCCTGCTCGGCCTTGAGGGGAACGATCACCGGCTCGCCGCCTGCCAGCACTGCCCCGCCCAGGTACGCCTGATAGCCGGGCTCGGGGACGATCACTGCATCTCCCGGATCGACCACCGCGAACGCCAGGTGCGCGAGGCCCTCCTTGGACCCGATCAGCGGCAACAGTTCAGTCGCGGGGTCGAACTGCTGGTTGAAACGGCGTTCCAGCCAGTCGGTCGCAGCGCGCCGGAAATCCGGCATCCCTTGCTGGAAGCCGTACTTGTGCAACGGCTCGCGGTCGAGCGCCTCGACCAACGCCCTGCGGGTGCCCTCCGGCGGCAAGCCGTCGGCATCTCCGGCACCCAGGTCGATCACGTCGACGCCGGACTCGATCAGGCGACGCTTGATCGACGGAATGTGCGCCAGCGGGTAACCGGGAAGGGCGCGGGTGCGGATGTTCGGACCGATCACGATGATGCTCCGACGACAGGATTGCGGATGATTGCCAAGCCGGGGATCTCGATTTCCACCTGGTCGCCCGCGCTCAGCGGACCGACACCCTCGGGTGTTCCAGTGAGAATGACGTCGCCCGGCTCCAGCGTCATCACACTGCTGATGAATGCAATCAGCGCCGGGATCGGGAAGATCAGGTCGCTCACGCGGCCGTGCTGCCTGGTGTCACCGTTGACACGCGCGACGATCTCGAGCTGATCCCAGTCGAAGCCGCTGGTGACCGTCTCGCCTAGTGGGCAGAAGGTGTCGAATCCCTTGGCTCGGCCCCACTGTCCATCGCGCTTCTGGAGGTCGCGCGCCGAGACGTCATTGGCGCAGGTGATGCCTGCCAGGATGTCGATCGCGGCGTCCGGCGACACGTTGCGTCCCCGGCTGCCGACGACCAACGCGATCTCGGCCTCGAAATCGACACGACCGACCCCGTCCGGCAGGACAATCGGCTCGCCCGACCCGATCACGGCGGACGACGGCTTGAAGAACAGCATCGGTTCGCTCGGCAGTTCGTTGCCGAGTTCCCTGGCGTGGGCTGCATAGTTGCGTCCGACACAGACAATCTTGCCCGGCACTGACCGCGACATCTGCTCTCCGGTAAGGGAAGGACTGCAATCTAAGGGGCCGCCTGAAGTTCCGAGCCGCTGGCTGCGTTCAGGGCGTGGCCGCCCCGATCCCGTGGCGAGCGAAGAAATCCTCGATCCTCGTCCGTACTGAGCTCCAGCGGCCGATCACCCGCTCCGCGGGAGGCAATCCTTCCAGCAGCGCCATCCCGTAGCGTCGGTGCACCACTCGCGCATCGAGCAGCACTACCACGCCGACGTCGCTGCCGCTCCTGATCAGGCGACCAAAACCCTGCTTCAGCTTGAGCGCCGCGTGCGGCAGCAGATAGCCGAAGAAACCGTCCTCACCCTGTTCCGCGAGTCGCTCCAGCCTGGCGGCGGTGATCGGCTCACTCGGCACCTTGAACGGCAGCTTGGCCAGCACCAGGCCGCGGAGCGCGCGTCCTGGCACGTCGACGCCTTCCCAGAACGAATCAGTTCCCAGCAGGATCGCGTTGCCCGCCTCGCGGAATCGCCGCAGCAGTTGATCGCGACTGCCCTCTCCCTGCACCAGGATCGGAAAGCGATGCCCGAGCGCGGGCTGCAGCGACGCGGCGACCCTGCGCAACTGGGCGTGAGAAGTGAACAGCACGAACAGCCCGCCATCCGACGCCCACGCCAGGTCCTGCACCACATCGGCCACCGCTGCGTCGTGACCAGCCGGATCCTCCCGTGGGTCGGGCACATCCTCGGGCACCGCGAGCAGGCATTGTTCGGTGAAGTTGAACGGCGACGGGAATATCTGCTGCACCGTCACCGGCGAGTCGCCCCCCGAGAGACCCACCCGCGAGGCGAAAAACTCGAACTCGCCACCGGCAGCCAGCGTGGCACTGGTGAGCCCAACCGTGTCGAGACGATCGAACAGCAGCTCGCGCAGCAGCGGCGCCAGGTCGAGCGGCACCGCCGCGAGCTGCGCGGTGCGCCCCTGGGGCCCTGAACGGTCCAACCAGCGCACGTCGGGCGGACGCTCGGATGCCGGGCGAAGCACCGCACCGATGCCGTCACTCACCGCCTCCAGCCGCCGGAGCACCCCCCTGCACTCCAGCAGCAGCCGGTTGCGCGACTCGGTCTGCTCTGCCTGCGCCAGTCGGTCGGCGACTGTCTCCATATGCTCGGTCAGCGACTTGAACGCCAGCAGGGTCGCGCCGAGCTCCTGCTCGAGGCCCTCCGACCAGACCGGATGCCCGGCGAAATCATCGTCGAGCCTGAGCGGGCCGGGACCGTTGCCATCGAGCAGCCCGAAGATCCGCAGGAACAGCGCATCTACGGCACGCCGGGCGTCTCCCGCCGCGGGAACCAGGCGCTCGCGGAGGAGGTCGAGCGATGCACGTGACAGGAGATCGGTAGCGGTCGAGAGGTCGCGCATCAGCGCCGGCAACAGCCCCTTGCCGTTGCGCTCGAGCCGGTTGAGCAACCGTCCCACGCTGCGACTCGACACCTGACGCCCCAGGTGATGCGCTGCGACGTCCTCCAGGTGATGTGCCTCGTCGATAATCAGGCGCTTGTATGCCGGCAGCACGGCTGCCTCATCCCAATTGTCGGAGGCGTGACGCACCGACAGGTCTGCCGCGAGCAGGTGGTGGTTGACCACCACCACGTCGGCCTGTGCCGCCCTCCGACGCGCCTGGAACACGAAGCAGCGATCGAAATGGGGACACTGCAACCGCGAACACAGATCAGGTTCGGCCGCGACCTCGTCCCACACTTCGGTGGTTGGCGGCGTCGGCAAGTCGGCAATCGAACCATCGTTGGTGTGCGATGCCCACGCCACCAGTTGCATCAGTTCATCGTGCTTGGCCGGTTCCAGCAGCGACTGTTGGCCGTGAACTGCACCGTCAAGTCGCGCCAGGCAGAGATAGTTGCGCCATCCCTTGAGCAACGCGTAGGTAGGTCGGTAGTCCTCGGTTTCGAGCGCATCGGCCAGGAACGGCAGGTCCTTGCCTACCAGTTGCTCCTGCAAGTTGATCGTGTTGGTCGATACGACAGTGCGCTCCTTGTTGGCCCGCGCCCAGGCCAGCGCCGGCACCAGGTAGGCGAACGACTTGCCCACACCGGTCCCGGCCTCCAGCAGCAGCACGCCACCGTCGTTGTATGCGTCGACCAGGTAGGCGGTGAGATCGCGCTGGCTCTGGCGGTCCTCGAACGACCCCAGTGCCCGCGCCACCGGCCCGTGCTCGCCGAGCAGGGCCACCACCTCGAAGGGATCGAGTCGGGTCTGCTTCGCCTCAAGCGGCACTTCCACGACCACGTACAGCCGGGTTGCGGCGTTGTCGACGATCGCGAACCCGATGCCGTCGTCGTGGGCACGCACGGCGATCGACAGGTCGGCTTGCGACGGTTCCAGATGTCCCGATGGATGATTGTGAATCAGCATCTCGCCCCGCTGCGCAAAGCCGGGAAGCGCCAGAACGGCCTCCACCGTGCCGCGCGCCGCCACCCGCGCGGACACGACGAGGCCGTCGGCATCCACCGTGGCGACGAACGACACCTCATTGCCGCCCGCCGCCGCAATCTCGCGGCGGATCAGGTCGGCAGCTTCAGCTCGGAGCCGGTCGGTCAGGTCTTCAGTTCCTTCCTCTTCGCTGCCGGGAAGAGCACGTTGTTCAGGATCAGCCGGTACCCCGGCGAGTGCGGATGCAGCGACAGGTCGGTCGGCGCATCACCAATGCCGTGCTGCGGGTCCTCCGGGTCGTGTCCACCGTAGAATGTCCACGTACCTGCGCCCCGATCGCCGTGAATGTACTTGGCCCACGGCGACCCCGGCTCGTCGGCCAGAATGGTCACGCCCGGCTTGATCGTCCGCCGGGTGAAGGAAGTGGTGAGTCCGTAGAAGTCGGGAATGACCTGGCGATGGTTCTGCACCAGCATAGCCGCAACCGGATCGACCTTGGCCGAAAAGTTGAACAGCGTGAACGCGCCGAGCGGCTGGCGCGCAACGCCATTGACCTGGTGACCATCGATGTCGCTGAAACTGGCCAATGACGGCGAGAGTTCCAGTTTCGCACCGGTAAACGCCAGCGCCCGGTCCCAGTTCATCCGCGATGTGGCCAGCGGGTCCATCGGTGTGCCGTCGGCGTAGGCCGCGGCGATGTCCAGTCCCTCGCTGGCCAGCGCCAGGTCGAGCGTCTCGGTGGCTGTGCACATCGCGAACAGGAAACCGCCACTTTCGACGTAGCCCGCGATCCGTCTGGCAACGGCCCGCTTGAGCGCCGGTACGTCGGCAAAGCCGGCCCGCTCGGCACCTTGTCGATTGACTGCCATCATCTCCTGCAGCCAGGGCGCACCGGCCGAGTTCACCACGAACTTGGAGAACTGTCCGGTGAAGTCCTCGTGGTGCAGGTGCAGCCAGTCCCAATCACCAAGTCGGTCATCGAGCACCTCGGGATCCCAGATCCGGTCGTAGTCGATGCCCGCATACTCGAGTGCCATCGTGACGGCGTCATCCCACGGGGCAGCATTGGGCGGCGCATACACTGCCACGTCTGGCGCCTTCTCCAGTGGCACCGCCTCCTGGTTGCTGGCGGTAATGCCGGCCCTGATGTTGGCCACGTCGGCGGCGTCAACCGGTTCCAGAGTGATCCCGGCGATGGCTGCGTCGCGCTGCACGGCGGCAGAGGCAGGCAGCAGGAAGGACCCGCCGCGATAATTGAGCAGCCATTCTCCCGACTCGCCGCGCTCCAGCATCCTGAACGTGACACCGTATGCCTTGAGGTGATCGGCCTGGTCATCGTCCATCGGCACCAGATAATACGCCAGCCGGCCACGCGGTCCCCGTCGGCGGTTGAGTGCGTGACTGGCGAGTGCCGCCACGCCCAGACTCAGCAGTTCCCGACGTCGCATCAGCGTCCTCCCCCCGATGGCAACGCTCCGCGAAGTGCATCGCGGAAACGACGCGCAGCCGGGACCACGGCGCTGTCCGGAAATTCCAGGATCAGTTCCTCGAGAAGTTGTTGTGCGGCATCGACCTGGCGGCGCGCCGCCAGGATTCGCGCCCGCTGGAATCGAGCCGCTGGTGCGGAGGCAAGTGCACCGGGCTGGTCGGCGGCCACGAACAAGCCGAGTGCAGCACCGGTGTCGCCGTGTGCGAGGGCGAGCTCACCAGCCAGCAATCGCACCGCCGCGGCGCCACCGGTCTCGAGTTCCGGTGCAAGCTCGACGAGCTCCTCAACCGCCCGGGCCGTGTCACCACGAGCCAGAGTGGTCAGCGCATCGCCAAGCGGACGCAAGGTGTCGCGACCCACGGCCTGGATCAGGGCCAACAGTTGCACTCGTTCCACCGCGTCCTCGCGCTGGTCGTCGTAGGGCCCGGCCAGCTCCAGCCACGTCGACGCCAACGCCAGGTCGCCGGCGAACGCCCGCAACTGTCCTCGCAACGCGAAGCCGGCCACCGACGAATCTGCGGCGATCAACGCCTCGCCCCGCTCCACTTCCCCGGCCAGCCCCCAGGCAAGCGCAACCCTGCGGGCGTCGCGATCACGATCGTCCATCGTCTGCTGCGGTGCCAACGTGGCCAGCAGCGCCTCGGCCTCGGCCGGCTTCCCCTCCGCCAGCAGCACGCCGAGTAGGGCACTCGATGCCGCAGTGGCAACATCGGCAGGTGCGTCGGCGTCGCTGGCCACCAGTGCAAGCAGTGCGCGTGCCTCGGACTCGCGCCCCGCATCGGCCCAGGTGCGCGCTGCCTCCATCCAGGTCCGCACCCGTTCCACGCCTGTTTCGTGGTCGGCCCTCAGCTCGAGGGCAGCAGCTCGGGCCCGCCTCGCGGCGGCGTCGGTACGATTGTCGAGGCGGTCGAGCGCCATCCTGATCAGGAATCCGGCCTGCGCCGGCTCGTCCGGCATCACCGCGGCTAGCCTCGCAACTCCATCCTCCGGCTGGCCCCACCGCAACAGCAACAACCCGTGAATCCGCTCGGCCTCGACCGCATCACTTGCCTCGAGTGTTCGCGTGACCACGGCGCGATTGTCGACTGACAAGTCGGACAGCATCAGCACCGCGCCGGATCGATACACCGGTGCGTTGGTCACCGCGCGAATCCACTCCGATGTTGCACCGGCGATGTCGCCCTCCGCCTGACGGAGCTGAGCCAGCTCGGGCGCCAGCGCCGCCGGGTGGGCGATGTGCTTCCGACCGGTTTCAAGTGCCAGCTTTGCGGCAACCCTGTCGCGTGCCTCCAGCGCCGACTGCGCCCACTCGCGGAACGGCGCCTCCTCGCCCGGTGCCAAGGATGACCATTGCAGAGCGTAGTGGCGCGCCGAATCGGGGCGTTCGAGCAACGACCAGGTGCGAACGGCCAGCGACAGCAGGCCGATGTTGTCGGCATCCAGGTCGAGTGCCTTGCCAAGCACCGGCACCAGTTCCGCGCGGCGATTGAGTGGCGGCAGCACGCGTGACAGCCCCAGCACCGCCTGGATCTCGGAGGGATTGTCGGAGAGCACGACGAAGTAGTTGGTCGCTGCAGTCCGGAAGTCACCGCGGCGCTCGGCGCCGAGACCGATCGCCAGCGGACCGGTGGCGTTCTGGCGCTGAGCCGGAAGTGGAGTCGCCACCGCAATCAGCAGGCCGGACAACAACAGCACGCGGTTCATCCTGGCACCGACTCCGCCAGTCGACGGAAGTAGTCGAGTACCCGCCGGCGATCATCGGGTCCGAGTCGCTGCAACGCGTCCCAGCCCGGAGGCGGGTACTCGGTGCCGCGCAACAATCGTGGGTCGATGGCGTCGGGTCGTGAAAGTTCGCCCGGTGAGGCCGATTCGCTTTGGCGTTTCTTGGTCTCGTCGCGCTCCTCACCCTCCAGTGTCCTGCCGGCATCCAGCATCCTGCGAAACAGCCGTTCCTGCCGGGAGATCGTTTCGGCAGTCAGTTGCCCCTGCTCGAGTTCACGAGAAAGCTGGCGCGCCTCGGTGGCAAACTCGCCGGCCCCCGGCATCTGTCCCTGTGCCCGCATCCTTTCCAGTTGCTGCGCAATGGCGCGTTGCTGCATCGCCAGCCGCATCAGTTCACCCAGTTCGCCACCCCCCTGCTGCAACATCGCCTGGCCCTGCTCGGAGAGCTGGCTCTGCTGGCCGGCCATCGACTGCATCTGCGCCATCGCCTCCGCCAGACCACTGCCGGACTGGGAGTTGTCGATGTTCTCGCGCGAGCGGAGCAGCGAGTAAGCCGCCAGGGCCAGCATATCCACTGCCTCACCGGCACGGTCGGCGGCGAGTCCGAGACTGGGATTGGCCGAGGAAGTGGCGTCGATCGCACCGCGAATACCGTCTCGCGCGCCGGCCAGCGCCACGCCTATCCGCGGTGATATGAGCGCGTTCTTGCCCGACACCGCAATTACCTGCTGGAACAGCTTTGCCGTCGCCTCCTCGATCATCGATTCCTCGGCGCGGATCGGACCCGCCAACGCCCCGCGACGGAGCGACTCGGCCACAGCGTGCTGACGCGACAACAACCGGGCAGTTTCCGCCAGCAGGCGATCAAGTGCCTCGATCACCTCCTCGCGCATCGCCTCCTGCATCGCCTCGCGACCCTCGCGGATGTCCTGCTCCACCGGGGCGAGCATCTCGCCAGCCGATTGTGCTTGCTGCTCTGCCCGTGCCTGCTCGCCCTGCTCCGCCGACTTCGCCGCGTTGCGCATTTCACTCGCGGCCTGACGCACGGCATCGGCAGACTGCTGCAAGCGGGCCTCGGTCTGCTCCGACGGTACCTTGGCAGCAGAGGACTCCAGCGCGTCGGCCAGCGAATCAGCAGTGGCAGCCAGCTCGCGCTCGCGACTTGCGCCGCCAGCCGAGTCGGTTGCGAGTTGCTCAGTGGCCTGCTGCTGTTGCTGGGCAAGCTCACGAGCCTGTTCGGCGAGGTTGCCCAGCTCTGCCTCCATCGCGGCGCGTTCGAACAGCTCGCGGGCGCGCTCGATCGCCTCGCGCATCCGTTGCTGCTGCTCACCCAGATCGCGCAACGCCTCACGACTCCGCTCGCCGTCGAGTTGCTGCAGCGACTCCTGGAGCCGCTGCATCGCTTCACGCAGTTCGGGTGTGATCGCCGACTCCAGCAGTTCGCGGATTTCGCCGAGTTGCGAGGCCAGCGCCGAATCAGCAATCCCCTGCCGCTCCGCTGCCTGCTCCAGTTCAGCCACTGCGCGCTGCATCTCTGCCAGCCGTTCCTCCACATCGCGCTGCGCCTCGGCCACCTGCTCCGCCCGTCGCGCCGCCTCGGCGGTCATCGGCTCCGGCATCGTGGCGTTGTTGCCGGTCTGGCCCCGCTGCCTGGTGCGCGCCTGATCCTCGGCCTCGCGCTGGGCGCGCCGCGCGGCTGCGCTCAGCGAGTCCAGTCCGCTGCGGGTCGCGTCGGTCGCCTCCTGGCGCTCGACACGCTGCTCGGCCGCCGTCGGCACCCGCAGGAAAAACTGCCGCGACCTGCCGAGCTGGCGACGCGGCGAGTTGTCGCGCGACGTGGCGGCGTAGAACAGCGTGTCGCCAGCAGCGATCCGGAACGAATCGAGGTCAATCACGGTGTTGAGCAACGCCCGATCGGTCCCGGTCGGGACATCCCCGAGCGGAATGCGTCGCCACTCACCCGACCGGCCGACTCGTGCCTCGATCGCGGCATCAGCAATGCCGTGATCATCCTCGATCGCCACCAGCAGCGGCAGCCGTCTGGAGGCCGGCATCGTGGTGTCAGCGCCCGGGACCGGGATTGTCACCGTCGGTGCCGAGTCGGCGAGTACGCTGATCACGAACGGAGCCGGTATTCCGTCCGGCACGCCGCCATCCTGCGGTTCGACCACCAGACGCCAGCTCGCGAGGCCCCGCGGTGTGAACTCACCAACAAAGTTTCCGCCGTCAAGCGTCATCGCGATGGTGTCAGCACCTGACTGCAGCTCGGCCAGCCGGAGCGGCGCAGTAGCGCGACCAGTCACCTCGAGCCGAGTGCCCTCGGGTACCACGATGGTGTCGCCATCGACCTGCAGCGTTTCGGACCCGGCGCCGAGATAGTTCGGGTAACTGGCCGTGATGGTCAACGCGCCGAGGAAGGTCGGCATCCGCACCCGCAGGTGCAGTTCGGGCGAGGTCCGGCCGCCGGCACGCACCCGGGCTACCAGCTCGTTCTCCAGAGGGGCTGTGCGATACGCCGCCCGACCATCAGCGTCGAGATCGATCACCGTGTCCCGCCAGGCCTCACCCGGAGCACGAAGCCGCAGCGTGGCGCGTTGCTGGCCGAGCGCCACGATCGCCAACTCGGCTGGGACGCCGCGATCGACCAGCGTGTCGGTGGCACTCAGGCGGATCGGCGCGGCAATCGCCATCCAGGCCTGCCAGGGTTGCCAGAGCATCGCAGGCGCGCCGCCCAGCGGACGTGCCAGCAGCAATGCAAGAGCCGCAACCGCCAGGGCGATGCCTGAACGCCTGCTGCGTTGCTTCCGCTCGGTGACAACCGGTTCGAGTGCCTCGCTACCGTGCGCACTGACCCAGGCCACCTGGCCCTGCGCGGCAGCGTGGTGCAATTCGGATGAAGTCCCCGGTGCCAGGGGTTCCAGCAGCGTGGTGATCGAACCGCGGCGAGTCGCAGCGGCAAGCTCGAGTTGGGAAGCGATCGCACCGACGTGCATTGCATCACTGGCGCGGCGCGACCGCACCACGGCCAGCACTGTTGCGACGATCAGCACCAGCCAACCAGCCAGCACTGCCACTGCGGCGATGCCGAACCCGAAGCCGGCCAGCCAGGCGGCCAGTGCCAGGCCAGCCACACCGGCGGCCAGTGGTGGCAGCAGCCCGCCGATCAGGTGCACCCGGCGCAACCTCCTGCCGGCGGTCGCAATCGCTTCGTGGAGAGTCACGGCGCGCGACCCATCGCGTATGCATAGAGATTGACACCCATCTGCAGCGCAGCCTCGCGCGCCTCCGGTGTGTCGCCGTGAACCTCGGCGTCTTCCCAACCGTCGCCCAGGTCACTCTCGTACGAGTAATACACTGCCAGTCTGCCATCGATGAAGATCCCGAATCCCTGCGCCGGCTTGGCGTCGTGTTCGTGGATCTTGGGCAGCCCGTCGGGGAACTGATACACCACCCGGTATACCGGATGATCGAGCGGCACTTCCACCAGCTCACGCTCCGGAAAAACCCGCGCCATCTCGCGACGGAACGAGGCGTCCAGACCGTAGTTGTCGTCGGCGTGCAGGAAGCCGCCGCGCAAGAGCCAGCGGCGAAGGACCAAGACTTCCGCCTCCGACAGCGCGATGTTGCCGTGTCCGGTCAGGTACAGGTATGGCACCTGCCAAAGCGCCGGATCGTCGAGCGTGACCACTCGCTCGCGATCACTGGTGTTGATTGCGGTGCGTTCGCGGATGGCCGCGAGCAGGTTCGGCAGGCTCGATGGATTGGCATACCAGTCTCCACCGCCATCGTAGTGCAGCCGGCCGATGGTGGGACGTTGATCCTGTGCCGCCAGCGGCTGGGCGGCCAGCACGGCGACACTGCACATCACGGTGATGCGATGAGACCACGGCATCGTCACGACTCCACGACCAGGCGGTAGGCAGCGTTGCGAGCGATCCCGAACTCGCTGGCGACCCTACGTGCAACAGCGCTGCGGGATTCGCCTGCGGCGAGCCACTCGCGGATCGCATCCTGCACTGCTTCGAGCGGCAACTCGGGTGCGGCCGCCTCCGAAGAAGATGCCCCGGCGATGGCAACCGTCACTTCGCCAAGGGGAGTCACCGCGCCGTAATGCTGGTGCAAATCGGCCAGGGTGTCGCGACGAATCTCCTCGTGTGCCTTGGTCAATTCACGCCCGACCACTGCGATCCGGCTGCCTCCCGCTGCTTCGACCAGGTCGCCGAGCAGCGACGCCAGCCGGTTGGCTGCCTCGAAAAGCACCACCGTACGACGGGACGCCGCGATCTCGCCGAGCAGCTCGCGGCGGTCGCGGCCCTTGCGCGGCAGGAAGCCGAGGAACAGGTAGCGATCGGCGGACAGGCCGCCCGCGGCCAGCAGGGTGGCCACCGCGCTCGGTCCGGGGATTGGCACCACCTTGATCCCGGCGGCGTGTGCCGCGGCCACGATCCCGGCCCCGGGATCACTCACCGCCGGCGTTCCGGCGTCGGTGATCAAGGCGACATCCTCACCGGCGGTGAGGAGTTCGATCAGCAACTGCTCGCGCCGCTGGTCGGAGTGCCCGTGATACGACAGCAGCCGCCGCGGTGACGCACCGATTGCGCTCAGCAACCGGCGCGAATGCCGGGTGTCCTCGGCTGCCACGACCGGCACCGCCGACAGGGTGCTGATCACCCGTTCGGACAAGTCGCCCAGGTGGCCCAGCGGGGTGCCGACGACGTAGAGGGTGCCTGCTGACATAGGGGAAAGAAAACCGAAGGCCGCCTCCGATGCGTCGAAGGCGGCCCTTGGCGAGATGGTGGTTGCTCAGGCAGCCAGATGCTGCTGGATCTTCTGCTCGAACGCCGCCCGTGGATATGCCCCGATCAGCGAATCGACGTGCTGGCCGTCCTTGAAGAACAGAACCGCGGGGATCGACCGGACGTTGAACTTCGCCGCCGTGTCGGTGTTGGCGTCCACATCAAGCTTGGCGATCTTCGCCTTGCCCGCGTACTCGGCCGCCAGGGCGTCGAGCGTCGGCGCAATCGCCCGGCACGGTCCGCACCACTCGGCCCAGAAGTCGACCAGCACCAGCCCCTTGGACTCCGCTACTTCGGTGTCCCAGGTCGCCGTCGTCACCACCACAGGCTTGTCACTCATCTGCAATCCACTCCTCTGTCCATCTGGGTTGGGCTGTTGTAGCTGTCAAGAACTCCAGGTACCGGGTGAACGCCGGATCAGCGGCCCGGGTTCCCGATCGGCGTGCCTTCGCACGGTCGGTTGATTCCGTCCCAGATGGACGGCAGGTCAAATCTCCGGACCAGCCATCCCTCCCGGGCCCGTACCGCAGTGACCGGCACGATCACCCTGCAGTTGCCCCGAACCACTTCGGTGGTGACCACCATATGATCTTCCTCGGTAGTGGCGGTCTCGGCGGTGGCCCTGGCGGTGATGCCTGCCAGCGCGGCCTGGATCACCACCATCCGGCGGGCGAAGTCCTCGGGCTCACCGGTTCGGGCGGCGGAGCCATCATCGGTGCCGAAAAGCTGGGCCATCCGGGTTAGGTTGCTGTCCGACGCGGCGCGCATAAAATCCTCCACGGCCTCGGACGCCGTGGCACCACCTCGACTCGCTTCCTGGGCAGTGATCGGCAACGCAAGTACGCTCACTAGCAGAATGAGACGCCAGCTTCCAATCAGGTTCTTCACGGCACTCCTCCGGGAATGGGCCGAACTGCGGGAAACGTAACCACCTGACACGGGGACTCGAATCGTTGCGCCTGTATGTGAACATCGACCACGTGGCCACCGTCAGGGAGGCACGCCGGACCGATGAACCCGATCCCACCGTCGCCGCGCTCGAAGTCGAGGCTGCCGGTGCGGACGGGATCACCTTTCATCTCAGGGAGGATCGGCGGCACATCCACGATAGTGATGTCCGCTCGATCATTGCCCGGGTGGGCATTGCTACCAATTTCGAGCTGGCCGCGCGGGACGACATCGTCGATCTGGCGGTGGAGCTCCGCCCCACCCAGGCCACCCTGGTGCCCGAACGGCGCGAGGAAGTGACCACCGAGGGTGGCCTGGACCTGGGTCGCAAGGATCCCGCCCTGGAGCGCGGCATCGAGCGGCTCAGGGCGGCCGGGATAAGGGTCTCGCTCTTCGTCGACCCCGACCCGGCCAGCATTGACGCGGCAGCCAGGCTGGGGGTGCCAGCCGTTGAGCTGCACACCGGTCGATACTCCAACACCTGGCGCCACGACGACGCCGCGCTGGAGCAACTCCGGCTGGCAGCCGGCAGGGCCGCTGGGGCGGGACTCGCCGTGCACGCCGGCCACGGCCTGACCACCGCCAACGTCGCCGCCGTGGCCAGGATCCCCGAGATCGAGGAGCTCAACATCGGTCACGCCATCGTAGCGCGCGCCATCCTGATCGGGATCGGACCGGCCACCCGCGAAATCGCGACGGTGATCGCCGAGGCCCGTCGATGAGCAGCGCCCACCGTCGCGCCGAGTTCTTTGCGCTCGAAGCGCTGGAATATCTGGGCGAGCTCGAACCGCTGGTGCGTCGGAACGACACCCCCGACCTCGAACGTTTGGTGCGTGGTGCCCGGGCCCTGCGTGGGGCAGCGCTTATGGCCGGGCTGGGAACCTTCGCACGGGCCGCAGCCGGCCTGGAGTCGGTGGCCCGCCAGGTCCGGGACCACGCCCTGGGCTGGGACGGTCCGGCTCGAGATGCCTGGCGCGAGGGTCTCCAGACCCTGCGCGGCCTGGTGGCCGCTGCCACCCGCTGGGAGGCCGCCGACGACCGCCAGTCGCTGGCGCTGGCGGAGCGATTGGAGCGGGTCGCCACGGGTCGAGACGCCAGCGCGCTACCGCCACCACCACAACCGGTGAGCGTTGCCACAGCCGCTGCACCCGGCGCCCTCACCCCGGGTGTGCGCGCGTTCATTGCCCGGGAATCGGAACTGATTGCCACTTCCTTGCTGGAGGCCTCGCGTGCGCTGGCGCCGCTGCCGCCAGCCGATGCGCTCACAGCGGTGCTGGAACGGATGCGTTCGCTCCGCGGGTTGGGAGCGGCCGGCGATCTCTCGCCACTTCCCGAGCTGCTCGAAGCGATGGAAGCCACCACCCGCTCGCTGCTGGCCGACCCCGCACCGCCACCGAATGTGGCAGGCGTCTTCGCCGACGCCGCCGACGCGCTGCACGAGATGGCGCGTTCGGTGGCCGACGATGGCCGGGTGCTGGTACCCAACGGACTCGACCAGGTTGCCACTCGCCTGCTGCGGGCCTTCACCTCCGAGGCCGACGTGGTGACGATCGATTCACTGGGCTTTGCTCCCGGTGAGTCGATCGTTACCCGGGGCTCCGATCCAGCGACGACACGGCGGCGTGAACCGGTGCCGATAGAGCTGGTCGGTATGGGCGACTATCTCGCGTCACAGGCCGACGCGCTCGACCGGCAGGCGTCGCCAGCCACGCGCGACCTGCGACTGTTCGTGCTGCACCGGACCCTGGCCACGATGCCCACCAGGAGCGGCACCGGCCAGTTCCTGGCGCCGCTGATCCGCGCGATCCTCCGCGCGATCGCGGCTGGCGACGCGGACTCCGCACCCGACAGATTCACCGCTCTCTTGCACGAGAGCAGCTCCTTCCTCGTCGCAGCGGCAGATCGCGTCGACTCGGCCGCACTGGCGGATGAACGCGACCGGATCGCGCGCGCCATCGGCGGCGAGGAACCGGCGCTGGCTGTCGTACCAGAAGCAGGGGAAGTCGTCGTCGAGATCGCGACGCTGGC
>CBFGRM010000023.1:0-27186 GCA_965651205.1 uncultured bacterium | reverse complement strand
TCGACACCAATGTCCACTTCCAGGACGTGGTCCGGTTGTCGCAACGGCTGATCGAACTGGGCAAGGAGAACTGGGAACTGGCTGTCTACCCGGTCGAGAATCACGGCTTTGAACGGCCCGATTCGTGGACCGACGAATATCGCCGCATTCTCGACCTGTTCGAGCGTTGGCTCCCGGAGGTTCGTGGCACGCGTGAATGAACTGAGTCCCGACTGGGCCCGGAGACGAAACCGGGTCGTTCGTGCCGGCATCATCGCCAATGCCGGTCTCTCGCTGGCAAAGGGTGCCGCCGGCGTGATCGGGAACTCGTTCGCGCTGGTTGCCGATGCGGCGGAGTCGCTGGGCGACATCTTCGGCTCGCTGGTGGTGTGGAGCGGTCTGCGGGTCGCCGAACAGGACGCCGACAGCGAACATCCCTACGGGCACGGCAAGGCGGAGCCGATCGCCGCAGCGGTGGTGGGACTGATGCTGCTGCTCGCCGGCATCGGGATCGTGGTGCAGGCGGTGCGTGGCATCCTCACGCCCAACGATCAACCAGCGGCCTGGACGCTGCTGGTCCTGCTGGTAGTTGTCGTGGTGAAGGAAGGAATCTTCCGGCGAGTGCTGCAGGTGGCCGCCGAGACCGACAGTCACGTGATGCACGCCGACGCCCGACACCACCGCAGTGACGCGATCTCGTCGCTGGCGGCGTTCATCGGCGTCGGTGCAGCCATCCTGGGCGGGCCGGGCTGGCGCTGGGCCGACGAAGGCGCGGCGATCATCGCCGGCGTGATCATCGTGCTCAACGGCATTTCCATCGTCAGACCGGCACTGCACGACCTGATGGACGGCGCGCTCGACGCAGCATTGCTGCGACGGGTGCGCGAAGTGGCGGAGAGAGTGGCTGGCGTGCACTCCACGGAGAAGCTGTTGGCGCGCCGGGTCGGCAGCCGGATCTGGATCGACCTGCACGTCCACGCCGACGGCGCAATGTCACTCCACGATGCGCACGAACTCGGCCACGAAGTCACCCGGGCGATCCAGCGTGAACTGCCGCTGGTCGAGAACGTGCTCGTGCATATGGAGCCGTCATTCTCGACTCGATCGCCGCCGGAGTGAGCACCGAGCTGGTGGCCCGCACCGCAGCCACGCTGGCGCGGCTGGTCCCCGAACGCGAGCGGGTGCTGGTGGCCGTCTCCGGTGGCCCCGACTCGGTGGCACTGCTCGACCTGCTGGTTCGCGGTGCCCGGATTCACGGCCGCAGCCTGGTCGTGGGACACGTCGATCACGGCATCAGTGCCGACAGCGGCCAGGTCGCCGGACAGGTGGCCGAGCTGGCCGGCCGATCCGGATTGGACTACGACCAGGAGCGACTCGCCCTCGATCCGGATGCCAGCGAGACCCTGGCCCGGCGGGAGCGACGTCGTGCCCTCCGGAGGATCGCGGCCCGGCATCGTTGCGGCGCGATCGCACTGGCTCACCACGCCGACGACCAGGCCGAAACCGTGCTTCTCAGGTTGCTGCGCGGCAGTGGGCCGGCCGGCTTGGCGGCGATGGCGCCCCGACGCGGAATCTGGGTTCGGCCGTTGCTGGAAATCGACCGTACTGCGCTGGTGTCGCACCTGGAGCGCCGCGGGCTGTCGAGCTGGCAGGATCCCGCCAATCAGGACCCGCGACATCTGCGCTCCTGGCTGAGAATCGTGGTGCTGCCATTGCTGTTGCAGAGGGATGAGTCGTTCCGCGACGGACTCTTGTCGGTGGCACGACACGCCGGACGCGATCGGCGGGCCTGGAATGCGGTCCCCGCCTTGCTGGATTCGCTGGAGCTGCGGCAACACGGTGGCAGGATTTCCGTTGCCGCAGCGCCTCTGGCGGGGTATCGTTCGGAAGTGCAACACGCGATTCTGGCGGCGCTTGGCCGCCGGATCGGGGTCCCGCTGGGAACCAGCCGGATCGAGGCGGTGATGGGGCTGCTTGCCGCGGCTCGAAGCGGGGCGAAGGTAGTGCTGAGTCCGGAGCTGGAGGCGGAGATTGCCTTCGACCGGCTGCTGTTGCGTCGGCCGGAGCCGACCTTTCAGGCGGTTCCGCTGGTGGCCGACGGGATCACCGAGGCGGGTGGTGCCAGGTTGCGGAGCACCCGGGTGGTCGCGGGCGGCGGAGCGCTCGAGCGGGGCGGGGCGCGGACACTGCTGCCTGCCGGGAATTATCTGGTCAGGCCGTGGCGGTCCGGCGACCGGGTTCGTCCAATCGGTGGGAGGGGATCCCGATCGGTGGTCAGGACGTTGAGAGAGCATCGGGTCGCTGCGGGTGACCGGCACCGCTGGCCGGTGGTGGTTGCGGCAGAAGATGAAGCAACGATTGTCTGGGTCCCGGGCATCTGCCGAGCAGGGATCCGGATCCCTGCAGCCGGAACGGAGGCGCTGGATGTCGAGTTCGACCTCGCCTGAGTTGCTGCGCCGCGCTGGTGGTCACACCGTGCGGCCGATCTTCTCCGAGGAGCAGATCGCGGCACGGGTGGCGGAACTGGGTGCCGAGATCACGGCGGCGTATCCCGACGGGGACCTGCTGGTACTCGGCTTGCTCAAGGGAAGTTTCATCTTCCTGAGCGACCTGGTGCGGCGAATCGATCGCCCGTTGCACGTCGATTTCCTGGTCGCCAGCTCGTACGGCAGCGGCAAGGTGTCGAGCGGCAACGTGCGCCTGCTGTACGATCCGGAGACTCCGCTCAAGGGCAAGCACATCCTGCTGGTGGAGGACATCATCGACTCCGGCCGCACGATGCAGGTCCTGGTAGAACTTCTGGGCGCGCGACAGCCGGCCTCGCTGGCAATCTGCACGCTGCTGGACAAGAAACTGTTGCCCGAACCGTTGCCGGCGCTGCGCTGGACCGGATTCGAGGCGCCCCCGGCGTTCCTGGTTGGTTACGGGCTGGACCACGCCGAGGATTACCGACATCTCCCGTACATTGGTGACCTGATTGATGGCTGACCGCAACGCACCTCGTCCTCCCTCCGGCAACGGTTGGGGCCAACTGAGCCGGACACTGGCACTCTGGGCCCTCTGCGGCGTCATTGTCGTGGCCCTGTTCCAGGTGATGTCCAAGCAGAGCGCCCCCACCGAACTCACCTTCAGCGAGTTTTCCGCGCAACTGGAGGGCGGCAACGTTGCGTCGGTCGAGGTCATCGACGGCAAGCGTGTCACCGGGGAGTTCCGCACGGCAATCGACCACGAGGACAAGCAGGTCTCGTCGTTCACCACGTTGCTGCCGATTTCCAACTCGGAGGAGGTGCTTCGCCGACTGGAGGCCGCCGATGTGACGATAGCGGCGCGACAGGAGCGGAGCGGGCTGCAGGCCCTGTTGCTGTTTATGCTGCCGTGGATCGTGGTGATCGGCCTGTGGTGGTTCCTGTTCCGCCAGATGCAGGCAGGCGGCAATCGCGCCTTTGCGTTCGGCAAGAGCAAGGCGAAGCTGCTCTCGGGCGACACTCCGAAGGTCACCTTTGCCGATGTCGCGGGGGCCGACGAGGCCAAGGTCGAGCTGCAGGAAGTGATCGAGTTCCTCAAGGATCCGCAGAAGTTCACTCGGCTGGGCGGCCGGCTGCCCAAGGGCGCCCTGCTGGTGGGACCGCCGGGTACCGGCAAGACGCTGCTCGCCAAGGCCGTTGCAGGCGAGGCGGGCCGGCCGTTCTTCTCGATGTCCGGTTCGGACTTCGTCGAGATGTTCGTCGGCGTGGGAGCGTCGCGGGTGCGCGACCTGTTCGAGCAGGGCAAGGCACACGCACCGTGCATCATCTTCATCGACGAGATCGACGCGGTCGGTCGCCACCGCGGTGCCGGCCTGGGCGGCGGCCACGACGAGCGCGAGCAGACCCTCAACCAGTTGCTGGTCGAGATGGACGGCTTCGAGAGCAACGATGGCGTGATCCTGCTGGCGGCCACCAACCGGCCGGACGTGCTCGATCCCGCGCTGCTCCGGCCCGGCCGCTTCGACCGCCAGATCGTGGTCGACGCACCCGATGTCAAGGGACGCGAGGGAATCCTGCGTGTCCACGCCCGCAAGATCCCGATGGCACCCGATGTCGACCTCGAGACGATTGCGCGCGGCACCCCGGGTATGGCCGGGGCCGACCTGGCCAACCTCGTCAACGAGGCCGCCCTGCTTGCCGCACGCGCCAACAAGACCTCGGTGTCGATGGAGGATCTCGAGAGCGCCAAGGACAAGGTGATGCTTGGCGTCGAGCGCCGTTCGCTGGTGCTCACCGAGGACGAGCGCAAGCTCACCGCGTATCACGAGGCCGGCCACGCGGTGGTCGCGCTCAAGACACCGGGCAGTGATCCGGTGCACAAGGTCACCATCATCCCGCGCGGCCGTGCGCTCGGGCTCACGGCCTCGCTGCCCGAGACCGACCGTCACAATTACACCCGCGACTGGCTGATCGGATCGTTGGCGATGTTCTTCGGTGGTCGCGCCGCCGAGGAGATCATCTTCGGCAAGGGTGCGGTGACCACCGGAGCCGGCAACGACATCGATCGTGCCACCCAGTTGGCGCGGCGGATGGTCACCCAGTTCGGGATGAGCGACGTGATCGGGCTGATGGCAGTGGGCGAGCGCGAACAGGAAGTCTTCCTGGGGCGCGAGTTCGGGCAACGGCGTGAAGTCTCGGAACAGACTGCGCAAATGGTCGACTCGGAGGTCAAGCGCCTGCTCGACGAGGCCTACGAAACCGCGCTCACGCTGCTCAACGAAAATCGCGACCTGCTCGACCGGATCGCACTGGCATTGCTGGAGCGCGAAACGATCGACCGCGAGGACCTCGATCTGCTGGTGCGCAACCTGCCGCTGCCACCGCGCGCCGCGCCGCCCGCAGCGCCCACGGCGGCGCCGGCAAGCGGGCCGCCCCGGGGTGCCGATGCGCAGGGTGCCCGCAGCCCCGTCCTGGGTACGCCGCCGGCGGAGCCAGCCGGGGCGTGAAAGTCGTGCCAATCTCGGTCCGCAGCGGCGACGCTGCGGTCCGCGACGCCCTCCTGTCCCGCGGATGGGAGGGCGATGTCGCGTCCCTCACCGCCAACGGACTTGGCATTGCCGCCTACCAGGTTGACGGACTCGAACCCGCCACGATCGAGGCGATGGTGCCGCTCGCCTCCAGGATCGGACTCGAACTCGTCACCGGCGACGACTGGTTGCTGCTCAGCGGCCCGCGTTCGCAACTGGGCGCCTTCGCCCGACCCTGGCTGCAACCTGAACCGGTGCGCGAGCTCGCGATGGCAATCGGAATGGCGATGCCTTCCGACCAGCCGCGAGCGTGGCGCCACGCGCGGGGTGAAGTCCAGCTCGATACAGCGGTGATAGTCGGCGTGATCAACACCACTCCGGACTCGTTCTCGGCCTCGAGCCGGGTCGTTGACATCGACGCAGCACTGGCCCGCGTCGACGAACTGCTGGAGGGTGGCGCCACGTTGCTCGATATCGGCGGCGAATCCACCAGGCCCGGCGCAGAACCGGTGACGGCCGCCCTGGAACTGGGTCGCGCGGTGCCGGTGATAGCCGCAATCGCCGCCCGCCACCCCGACCTGCCGCTCTCGGTGGACACCGTCAACGCCGCCACTGCGCGCGCCGCCCTTGATGCCGGGGCGTCGATCATCAACGACGTGACTGCGGCCCGCCACGATCCCGGCTTGCTGCAACTGGCAGCGCAGTCGGGCGCCGGTCTGGTGCTGTCGCACTCGCGCGGCGCACTCGGCGAACTCACCGACGCCCTGGTTGCCGGCCACGGCGAAGATCCCACCAGCGAGATCGTGCGCGAGCTGGACGATGCGCGTGCCGCTGCGACCGCGGCCGGAGTGCACCACGCCAACGTGGTGCTCGACCCCGGCTTCGGCTTCGGCAAGACCGCCAGCCAGAACTGGCGGGTGCTGGCCGGCCTGGACGCTTTGGCGGCGCTCGGTTCGCCGGTGATGATCGGCGTGTCGCGCAAGCGATTCCTGGGTGATGCAACCAGTCGGCCGGTGGAGGATCGCGATCGTGCCACCGCCGCTGCCTGCGTGATCGGGTTCGAACGCGGTGCACGGCTGTTCCGGGTTCACGATCCGGCCGCGGTGCGCGATGCACTGGCAGTAGCGAGGGCAGCCTGCGGATGAAGGCCATCGAACGCCCGCCATATCCTGCCGCACTTGTCACCGCGCTCGTGGTGCTGGCGGGTTACCTCTTCACCCTGGCACCGACGGTGACCTTCTGGGATGCCGGTGAACTGATCGCCGCCGCTCGGATCCTCGGCATTCCGCATCCGCCCGGCACCCCGCTCTGGGTGATGGTGGCACACGTGTGGGGCGAATTGTTCCCGTTCGGCGACTACGCCTGGCGCCTCAACCTGATGAGCGCAGTCAGCGGCGCGGTGTCGGCTGGATTGTGGTTCCTGGTGAGCCACGCACTGGTGCGAAGACAGGACCGGACCGGCCAGCAATGGCTGGCGATCGGGGCCGGCGTGTCGGCAGCACTCTGCTCCGCCTTCGGTTTCACGGTCTGGCAGAATGCGGTCGAGGCCGAGGTCTACTCCATCGCGATGGTCACCATCGCGGCGGCTGCGTGGTGTGCAGTGCGCTGGTGCGACACCCGGCACACGCGCCACGGCCAGCGGCTGATGCTGATGCTGCTCTACCTCGGGGCAATCTCGATCGGCAACCACCTGCTGGCACTGCTGGTCGGGCCGGCGCTGGTGGCGCTGATGTGGATGGAGTCCCGCCACAATCCGCTGCTCGACGCAACACTGAGGGATGTCGAGCGTTCGCGGATCCTGCTGGTGGCAGCCACCTGGCTGATGCTGATCGCCATCGGCCTTGGCAACACCACGCTGATGATGATCTTCGCGGTTCCGATGCTGCTGGCAGTGTTGCTCGCGGCAAGCCGGCGCCAGGCGGAGTTCGTGCTGGCAACACTGGTGATAGTCGCGGTGGGTATCTCGCCATACCTGTTCCTCTACCTGCGCGCGCAACAGGGCCCGTTCATCAACGAGGCGGATCCCAGCACGTGGAACGCGCTGCTCGACGTCATCCGCCGGGCCCAGTATCCGATCCGCACACCGCTGGACGATCCCACGATCGCCCACGGTCCCGGCAACCCGGGCCGCTCCCTGACGATTTTCGGCTACCAGCTTGCCAACTATGCCCAGTACTTCGACTGGCAGTGGGCGCGGTCCCTCGGGTCAGGTGCGTTCAGCGCACCATTGCGTGCCTTGGTGACGATGCTGGCGATCATCGCCGGAGTTTTCGGTGCGATCAACCAGTGGCGTCGAGACCGGGCAGGCTTCTGGTTCGTGGCAGTGTTGTTCGCCGTGACCGGCATCGGGCTGGTCACCTATATGAACTTCAAGCCGGGTCCGTCGATCGGCTGGGACCTCTGGCCCCAGGTGGGCGATCACGAAGTGCGTGAACGCGACTACTTCTTCGTTGCATCCTTCGTCGCGTGGTCGGTGTGGGTGGGGTTGGGCCTGGGCGCCTTGGCCCGGAATCTCTCACGGCGCCATCCGGACGCCCGCTGGCCGGCAGTGGTGTTCGCGTTCTCGCTGGTGCCGTTCTTCGGCAACTTCAACGAGGCGTCGCGCCGTCACGGTCCCGATGCCACGCTGGCGCGCGACTTTGCGCGGGCGCTGCTCGACTCGGTGCCGCCGGGCGGGATTCTCTTCACCTGGGGTGACAACGACACCTTCCCCCTGTGGCACGCACAGGCGGTCGATGGCTACCGCACCGATGTAACCATCGTCTGCCTGGCACTGGCGGAAACCGACTGGTACCAGCGACAGTTGCGCGAACACCGGCCGGGCCCGGTCGATGCCGATCGCCTGCCGGCGGTGTGGCGCAATTATCCGGTGCCCGATCGCGAATTGCCGATTCACGACCTGGATGACGCCACCATCGCATCGTTGCGAGCTCAACTCGCCGACCAGGACTACGAACTGGCCCTTCCCGGTGGCGGGCGATTGCTGATCCCCGAGGGAAGCGTGATCTCCGCCAAGGATTTCGCGCTGTTCGCCATCGTCCGGATGAACGTGGGTCAGCGTCCGCTCGCGTGGTCGATCACGGCAAGACGCAAGCTGTTCGACGCCCCGGTGATCCAGCAGGGACTGACGTACGTGCTGCCGGTCACGATACCCGATCGCGAGTCGATCGCCCCCGGCGGGGAAGTCGAGCCGCCGGTGGACCTCGGTGTCACCCTGGGGCTGATCGAGCAGCAGTGGTCGTTCGGTCGCCTGATGGAGGAGGACCTCTCCGAGCTGGAACCGAATGTCGCCTCGATGGCGCACACGCTGGCGCTGCCACACGCCCGAGCCGGCCTGGCGCTGCTCGACCGCGCCGACACCGCAGCCGCGATCACGATGCTGGAACGTGCCATCCAGCTCTCGCCCGACAATCCCTCGCTGGTCGAATTCGTGACCGCTCTCAGGCGCGCAACTCCCGGGTCGGTCCGGCGCGGGGCCGGGATTCGCCCCTGAATCCCGCATCCAACACGGATCACCGGGCGTGCACCGCCACCTGAGCGACACCGCCCCCCGGATCCCGTAACCGCCGGGTCACTGCCTCGGAGGCGGGGGGCCGGAAGCCGACCGGTCTATATTTGATGCTTATGTCGGAACCGGCCTTTTCGGAGCGACTCAGCCGGGTGCGTGGTGCCATCGAGGCGGCCCGTGCGGCTGGCGGCTGGAGCCACCCGGTGCGGATAGTGGCGGTCACCAAGACCCACGGCCCGGAAGCGGTGAGGCTGGCTGCCGCTGCCGGCCTCGATGCAGTGGGCGAGAATCGGGTCCAGGAGGCACTGCCCAAGCGTGAGGCGTGCGCCGACCTGGCCGTTGATTGGCACCTGGTCGGCTCGCTGCAGCGCAACAAGGCGCGACAGGCCGCCGGCAGGTTCGAACTGATCCATTCGGTCGACCGGATCGAGCTGGCGAAGGAGCTGGATCGCCGGATGTCGCCCGGTTCGGTCCAGCAGGTACTGGTGCAGGTGAACTGCTCCGCCGAACCGCAGAAGGGGGGCGTGGAACCCTCCGCCCTGGCGGAGCTGCTTGACGATATGCGCCCGCTGGAACGAATCGGCGTCGTCGGCCTGATGACGATGGCGGCGCGAGACGCAACAGAGTCCGACGCACGCCGCAGCTTCGCGCAGTTGAGGGGTCTCGCCGAGACCGGGCGCACTGCCGGACACCGACTCGACGAACTGTCGATGGGGATGTCCGACGACTTCGAGTGGGCCGTTGCAGAGGGAGCCACGATGGTCCGGCTCGGCACCATCCTGTTCGGGCCGCGACCCATCCAGTGAATCGGGAGCAGCACTTCGATTATGAGTGAAGGCACCACCGGGGGCCACTGGCCCACCTGGCCTGATGGCGGGGCAGACAAGCTGGAGCAGGAACTGCTGGCGCTGTGGCGTGAGGAGCGGCTGTTTCACGCAGTGCAGGAGCAGTCGATGGGCCGGCCCGGATTCGTTTTCTACGAGGGCCCGCCCACGGCCAACGGCCGCCCCGGCATTCACCACGTCTTCTCGCGCGCCATCAAGGACCTGATCTGCCGCTTCCACGCGATGGATGGCAAGCAGGTGACCCGGATCGCCGGCTGGGACACCCACGGCCTGCCGGTGGAGCTCGAGGTGGAGAAGCAACTCGGCTTTTCCGGCAAGCAGGACATCGAGGCCTACGGCGTGGCAGAGTTTGCCCGCAAGTGCCTGGAGTCGGTGTTCACGTATCGCGAGGAGTGGGTGTCACTGTCGGAGCGTGTCGGCTACTGGCTCGACTACGACCGTGCCTACTACACCTGCTCCCAGGGCTACGTCGAATCGGTGTGGCACATCCTCAAGCTGATGCACGAGCGCTCGATGCTGGTGCGCGGTCACCGGGTGCTGCCGTATTGCCCGCGCTGCGGCACGGTGTTGTCGTCGCACGAATTGGCGCAGGGATATCAGGACGTGCGCGACAAGTCGGTGTACGTCGCCTTCGAGTTGGCGGACGGGCGGGAACTCGTGGTGTGGACCACCACACCGTGGACGCTGCCATCCAACGTGGCAGTGGCAGTGCATCCCGGACTCGAATACAGCGAGATCACGTCCGACGCCCATCCCGGTCGACGCTTCGTGATGGCGTCGGATCGGGTGACGGCGGCCGCCGATGTCCTCGGTGGCAACATCCAGGTATCTGGCACTTTTGCCGGCAGCGCGCTGGTCGGGCTGCGGTACCAGCGCCCGTTCGACGTGGTGCCGCTGCCCGCCGAGGGTGATTCACAGGTGGTGGTGGCGGGCGATTTCGTCACCGCCACCGACGGTTCCGGGCTGGTGCATATGGCGCCGGCATTCGGTGCCGACGACTACGCTGCCGGGCAGCGCTACGGTCTGGCCCTGCTCCGGCCGGTGGCCGACGACGGCACCTTCCGCGGCACCACCTGGCCGGAACTCGAGGGTCGCCTGGTTACCGATCCCGACACCGACACGCTGCTGATCCGTCGCCTCAAGGAACTCGGTCGTCACCTCAGGACCGTCGCGTATGACCACTCGTACCCGCATTGCTGGCGTTGTCGTAGCCGCCTGATCTATCTCGCGCGCGACTCCTGGTTCGTGCGCACTTCGGCGGTCAAGGATCGAATGCTGGAGCTGAACTCCCGGATCAACTGGCACCCTCCCGAAGTCGGCACCGGTCGCTTCGGTGAATGGCTCGGCAACAATGTCGACTGGGCGCTGTCGCGAAACCGCTACTGGGGCACCCCGCTGCCGATCTGGGTCAACGACAGCGACCCCGACGACCTGGTGCTGATCGGCTCGCTGGCCGAACTCGAGGCCAGGTCGGGTTACGTGCCCGATGGTGATCTGGGCGTTCACAAGCCGTGGGTCGACGAGGTAACCTGGCCTGCGCCTGGCGGTGGCACCTATCGTCGCGTGCCCGAGGTAATCGACACCTGGTTCGACTCGGGCTCGATGCCGTGGGCACAGTGGCACTGGCCGTTCGAAAACGAGGCGGAGCAGGCCCGGCACTTTCCGGCCGACTTCATCTGCGAGGGAATCGACCAGACCCGCGGCTGGTTCTACTCGATGCTGGCGGTCGGTACCGCCGCATTCGACAGCGCGCCTTACCGCAACGTGATCGTCAACGAGCTGGTGCTGGATTCTGCCGGCCAGAAGATGTCCAAGTCGCGTGGCAATGTCGCCGATCCGTGGCAGGTGGTGTCGCGGCACGGCGCCGACGCCGCCCGGCTCTACCTGTTGGGGTCGAGCCAGGTGTGGCTGCCCAAGCGTTTCGACGAGGGCCAACTGGTCGATGTCGCGACTGCGTTTCTCAACACCTTGCGCAACACCTACCAGTTCTTTGCGCTGTACGCCGGTCCGTTGGGTGATGCACCACCGGTGTCAGGACGACCGCTTGCCGATCGCTGGATCCTGGGTCGGCTCGATGCCACCATCGCCGAGGTGCGGCGTGCCTTCGGTGGTTACGACGTCACCGCCGGAATTCGTGCCATCATCAGTTTCGTTGTGGACGACCTCAGCAACTGGTATGTGCGGCTCAATCGGGGCCGCTTCTGGGCGGCGGACGACAGCGCCGATGCCGCGGCGGTGGCGACGCTGCACGAATCGCTGCGTGCTGCGGCCCTGTTGCTCGCACCTGCGGCGCCGTTTGCGGCCGACTGGCTCCACCGTGCGCTTGAGGGGCGATCGGTGCATCTTGCCCCGTTCCCGGAGCCGGGGGATCGGCTCGATCCGGAGCTCGACAGGGCGATGGCGGCGGTGCGCCGGCTGGCGTCACTGGGTCGCGCCGCCCGCGAGGAAGCCGGGATCCGGGTGCGACAGCCGCTGGCCCGGATGCAGATCGTGGTGCCCGCCGAGGTGCGCGGCGCGGCATTCGATTCGTTGATCGGCCTGCTGGCCGCCGAGACCAACGTCAAGCGGATCGAGCTGATCGAGTCCGACACCGGATTGGTACGAATGAGCGGCAAGGCAAACTTCCGTACCCTGGGCAAGAAGTACGGTGCCGATGTCAAGAAGGTCGCCGCCGCGGTCACCGGTCTGTCACCGCAATTGCTGCGGCAACTGGAGTCGGGGCAGTCGGTCGACGGCGAATGGCGGCTGGAGCCGGAAGACGTCGTGGTGACGCGTGAGGTTATTTCGGACTGGCCGGTGGCCAGTGACGGGCCTTTCGTGGTTGCACTCGACCCGGGACTCACGCCGGAACTCAGGGCAGAGGGTCACGCGAGGGAACTTGTCAACCGCATTCAGCGTCTTCGCAAGGATGCCGGATACGACGTCAGCACCAGGATTGCGCTCTCGATGAGCGGTGATGCCGTCCTGGTGCAGGCAGCGGAAGAATGGCAGGACTGGATCGCAGGCGAGACGCTTGCTCGCGAAGTCGCGATCGGCGTGCCGTTGGAGGCACCGGACCGCGAGGAGTCGGTCACAATCGATGAACACGTCGCCAGGTTGGCAGTGCGACGCACCGATGAACGCCGGAACATCACCGGCCCAGACGAGGCGGGCAGATCGTGACAAAGGAACAACTCAAGCACCTTGAAGAACGACTGCTGGACGAGCGTGCCCGTGTGATGAAGGAGCTCGGTTACTATGGCGAGTCGTTCAACGCGACGCTGCAGTCTTCCGATGGTGACCTGTCGTCCTACTCGTACCATATGGCCGACCAGGGCACCGACGCGATGGAACGTGAAAAGCAGTTCCTGATGGCGTCCAAGGAGGGCCGCTACCTGTGGCACCTCAACGAGGCCCTGCGACGCCTGTACAACGCACCGGAGAATTTCGGCAAGTGTCACCAGTGCGGCAAGGAACTCGATTTCGAGCGGCTCGATGCACTCCCGCACGCCCGGCTGTGCATCACCTGCAAGGAAAAGGAAGAGGATGGCAAGCGACGCTGAGCGTCGACCTTTCTGGTTGATCCTGGCCGTGGTCGTTGTGCTGGACAGGTTCACCAAGATCATCGCCGAGAACACCCTGCTGGATGGCCCCACGCGGGTGATCGGCGAGGTGTGGCAGTGGCGCCTGGTCTACAATCCCGGCGCCGCGTTCGGGCTGGGCAGTGCGCTCGGCCCGTGGGCGCGCTGGATCTTCCTCGTCATAGCCGCGGTGGCGGTGGTGGTGCTCCACCAGATGTCGCGCGAGGCGCACCCACGCGACCACCTGCGGCAATGGTCGCTCGGGCTGGTCGCCGGTGGAGCCGCCGGCAACCTGGTCGACCGGATCATCTCCGCGCCGGGTGTGGTCGACTTCATCGACGTGGGAGTGGGATCACTGCGCTGGCCCACGTTCAACATCGCCGACATCGCGGTGTCGTGTGGTGCCGTTGCATTGTTCGTCTCGCTCTGGCGCGAAGATGTCTCCCGACGCGCCGCCGCGCGGGACTGACACCGACTCCGGCGTGCTCCGGTTCGGGGTCGCCTTCGGCCCCACCGAGCGCGTCGACCGGTTCCTGGCGGATCAACTCGCCTTTTCGCGCACCGAGGCCGCGCGACTGGTGGCTGCAGGAGCGGTGACGGTGGACTCGGTCCCGGTTCGCGCATCGCGCCAGCTCGAACGCGGCCAGGAAGTGTGCATCACCTTCCCTGAGCAGGGGCCGCCCCGCACCCTGGCGCCCCACCCGATCGAACTGGTCGTGGTGTACGAGGACGAACACCTCGCGGTGATCGACAAGCCGGCGGGGTTGGTGGTGCATCCCGCTCCCGGGCACTGGGACGACACCCTGGTCAACGCACTGGTGGCCCGGGGGACGACGCTCTCGGGCGGTGCCGCCGGCCGGCCCGGCATCGTCCATCGACTCGACCGCGACACCAGCGGCCTGATGGTGGTGGCCAAGGACGACCTGGCCCACCGTCGGCTGGGCGCGCTGCTGGCGGCCCGCCGGATTCGCCGGGTGTACGCGGCATTGACCTGGGGACACATCGACGGGGATCAGGTGGTCGAGGCACCACTGGCCCGGCATCCGAACGACAGGAAGAGGATGGCTGTCCGTCCGGACGGGCGGTCCGCGCGTACCGACGTGTTTCCATTGGCGCGGCTGGGACCACTCGACCTGCTGAGACTGGAACTTCACACCGGCCGCACCCACCAGATCCGGGTTCACCTCGCCTCGATCGGTCACCCGGTGGTCGGTGACCAGGTCTATGGAATGGGCGGTGCCCGGCGGGTCTCGGGTCCGGAGGCACGGTTTGCCCGGGAACTGGAGCAACTGGCGCCCAGACACGCGCTCCACGCGGCTGTTCTGGCGTTCCGCCACCCGATCGACGGCCGGGCGTTGCGTTTTCGGGCACCCTGGCCGGCTGACCTCCTCCCCCTGCTCACAACGGCTTGGGCTGCCGAAACTTCGCCAGGTCAGGGTGATCCACTCGCGGTGCTGGGATTCGACGCTCGTGACCAGTGAGGAGCTTCCCCGGGTGACCGGGCTGGTGGTGAGGGTGGCCGGGACTCGCTGGTTCGTGCCGGTGGCCCAGGTCATCGAGGTGCTCAGGGAACCGGTAGTGGCGCGCCTTCCCGCCGCTGGCGCCAAGGTGGTCGGAGTTGTCAATCACCGGGGTCGGGTGCTCACGGTGGCGGATCCGGTCCGGTCGCTGGAGCTGCCGGGGCAACCCGGGGGCCATCGGGATGTCGTGGTGGTGCAGGTGGAGGCGGTGCGGTTCGCGGTGGCGGTGGACGCCGTGATCGAGTTGCTTGCAGAGCCTCGCACGGGGCTTGCAACGCTTGATCTCGGGGCCGTCGCGCGGGCGGTCTTCGGCTGAGGCAAAACTGATTGCACGGAGGAGTGGTGGCCCATCGGATCCTGATTTGCGACGACGCGATCTTTATGCGCACGATGATCGCCGACATTCTCACCGGCGCGGGCTACGAGATCGCGGGTGAGGCCGAAAGCGGCCTGCAGGCTGTCGAGCGATACAAGGCGCTCAAGCCCGATCTCGTGACAATGGACATCGTGATGCCAGATATGGGCGGCATCGATGCCGTCAAGGCGATCATTGCCGTCGATCCCGACGCGAAGATCCTGATGTGCAGCGCGATGGGACAGCAACAGCTCGTCGTCGAGGCGGTGCAGGCCGGAGCCAAGGATTTCGTGGTCAAGCCGTTCCAGCCTGCCAGGGTGCTCGATGCGGTGAAGCGTCTCCTCGGCGAATGAACGACGAGCGGCGCGCCCGGTACGTGGCGCTGTTCGCCGCCGAATCCCGCTCGCTGCTGGCGAGTGGGCAACGCAGCCTTTCGGCCTGGCAGGAGTCGCCCGAGGACAGCTCTCCCGCCGAGGAGGTGTTCCGGGTCCTTCACACGGTGAAGGGTATGGCGGCATCGCTGGGCTTCGATGCCCTCAGTGCCGCAGTGCACGACGCCGAGACCGTCCTGGCGGAGGTGCGCGGTGGCGCCCGCAAAGCGGATCGTCGCTGGTTGGCCAGGCTGGAGCAGATACTCGACGAAATCGCCGCCGAAGCCGAGGCAGTGGTGGCGGCGGAGCAGGGAAGTGTGGCCGAGACCGGGCTGGCGGGCCCGAGGCGAGCCCAGGTGGTGCGAGTCGATGTCGATCGTCTCGACGGTTTGCTGGAGGATCTCGGTGCCTTGGTGACGGCGCGCCAGGAACTGGAGCGCCACGCTGCACGCGACGGATTCACCCCGATGGCGCGAAGCGCGGTGGCGATGTCACGCCGCCTCGACGCACTGCAGGACCGCATCGTCCACGTGCGCCTGGCGCCACTCGGCGAAGTGCTCGAACGGTTGCCGTCCCTGATTCGCGACCTGGCCCGGCAACTCGGCAAGGACGTGACGGTCGACCTGTCGGGTGAAGAGCTGGAAGTGGACCGTGCCATTCTCGCGTTGCTGCCGGAGCCGATGATGCACCTGCTCCGCAACGCCGTGGATCACGGGATCGAAACGCCCGAAGTCCGTCGCCAGGCCGGCAAGCGGCCGGCTGGCAAGGTGACCATCCGGGCCAGGCGCGAGCGCGACTCGATCGTGGTGGAACTCGCCGACGATGGTCGCGGCATCGACCGCGAAGTGATCGCCAGCCGGGCGCGTGAACGGGGCCTGCTGGAAGACGGTGTCTCGCTCACCGACGACGGATTGCTGGCCATTCTCGCCAAGCCCGGGTTCAGCACCAGCGAGGAAGTGACTTCGGTGTCGGGCCGCGGCGTCGGACTTGACACCGTGGTGGCGCGTCTGCACGAGGTGGGGGCTTCACTGGCACTCACCACGGTGCCGGGCCGAGGTACCTCCTTCGCGTTGCGGTTGCCCACCAGGCTCGGCATCGTGCGCGCACTGGTGGCGTCGATCGGTGCGGAACGCTACGTGATGCCGCTCACGCACGTCGATGAGCTGGTGGCCTGGGACCCCGGTGCCGCGCGGGTCGACGGTGGCCGGACGTTGCTCGAAGTGCACGGCGAAACCGTGCCCGTGGTCGACCTTCGCCGATTGCTTCAGTATCGAGGCGGCACGCCACCGCAGCGCAGGCCGGCGGTGATATTCGAGGCACACGGCGAACGGATCGCGCTGCTGGCCGATCAAGTGCAGGGCCAGGTCGACGCGGTGATCCAGCCGATGGAACGTCCGGTGGGGCTACCGCGCTGGATCACCGGGGCCACCGTGCTTGACGACGGCCACCCGGCCCTGCTGCTCGACCTGGCGAGCGTTGTGTGAACCTGGACGTGAGAGGGGAGACGTGAGAACGTCTCCGGGAACCGACACCTTGCACCTGGCACCCCGAAGACCGTGAGGACCTGATGACCGACAACGACCTCGAGACCCTGCGACGCGATGGCCTGCGGGAGGTTGCCACGATTGGTGCCGGTCACGCCGCGACCGCTCTGTCGCAGCTCACCGATCGGCGGATAATGATCTCGGTGCCGCAGGTGCGTCGGATTGAGTACGACGGCGTACCCGGAATGCTTGCCGGATTCGGTGACCACGTCGCGGTGGTGATGATGCGGATGCTGGGCGATCTCACCGGCAGGGCACTGCTGGTCTTCGGTGAGACCGACGCGGTCCGGCTCTGCGACCTGATCCTGCGACGCGAGCAGCAGCCGGCGCGCGCGCTGGGCGAGATGGAGCAGTCCGGCCTCAAGGAGGTCGGCAACATCGTCTGCTCGGCATACCTGACCGCGCTCAGCAACTTTATGGGAATGATGCTGCTGCCGTCGGTGCCCGGTCTCACTGTCGGTTCGACCGAGGCCGCGATCGCTGCCGCGGTCGATCCGCACGAAATGGGCAGCGACCTGGTCTTCTGTGTCGACACGGCGTTCCGGGCCGAGGGCAGCGAGGTACCCCTCACCGGGGCGTTCCTGCTGATGCCGGATCAGGCGTCGATCCAGGCGATTCTCGAGGCCATCAGACTCGATTGAGATGAGCGCCACCGCTTCGCGCGACGGCGCCACGCTTGCCGCACTGCGCCAGCGGATCGATCCTGCCGATCCGGTGGCGCTCACCAATTTCGCCTGGCTGGCCGCGCGGGCCGGCCGCCAGTCGGAAGCGCTCGACGCCGCCCGCACCGCCGCCGCCCGCCCTGGTGCACCGCGTGCCGCCTGGCGTGCCCTTGAACGACTCGCCATCGGTCGCACCGACGGACTGCTGCTCGCCACCGCGGGCACCGAGACTATTTCCACGGGCCCGGATTCATCGCCGCTGGCGGCGGCAGTCGCCGCCCACCGGCAGGCCGCCCACGCGGTGGCCGAGGTGTGTTACCAGGCCGCCACCGGCGACCCGCGCTGGGCCGCGTCGGCGTGGAACGGACTGGGTGTGCTGCACGAGCAGCGCGGCGAGCGCGGTGCGGCGGACGCGGCCTGGCAACGTTCGCTCGAATCACCGCGGGTGCCGTCGATCCACAACCGAGCGCTGGCCTGGCTCCGTCGCGACTCGCCACGCGCGGGTCGCGAGCTGCTGGGAACACACGCGGAGCTTGTGGCCAATTCCGCACCGCTGCTGTTCCTGCTCGGGTATCTCGCACTGCTCGACGACGATGCATCGCTGGCGCGTATGTCGATCGAACGGGCATTGTCGATCGATCCCGAGATGGCGCGGGCGCAATTCACGCTGGGGCTGGTGCACGAGCAACTCGGCCGACCGGACGACGCTTTGGTGGCCACCCGGCGCGGCCTGCTGCTGTCGCCGTGGTACCTGCCGCAGGTATGGCTGATAGAGTCGTCGCCAGAAGCGGTTCCGGTCGAGATCCCGGCCAGTCAGCAGGGGGGTGAATCCGGAGCGGAAGTCGAGCAGGTGTTGCTCACGCTGGGCCGTTCGCTGCTGGAAACCGGCCACCTCGGCGAGGCGCTGGCGGTGTTCGATCAGGTACTGCTGCGCCATCCCGTCCACACCGCGGCGTTGTTTCATCGCGGGGTGGTGCTCGCGAAGCTGCGTCGCTACAACGAGGCGCTGGCCGACTGGGACGTCGTGGTCGAGAGCGATTCCGACGGTGACCTGGCCGCCGCCACCCGGCGTCACGCCAGGTCGGCGCGCGAACTGGCGCAACTGTTCGGATCGGGCTGAGGGGGACGCGTGCACGGTCCGCTTCACGAGATTTCGTTGATCGAGGTGCTGCAACTGCTGGAACGGGGCCGGCGCAGCGGCATCGTCCGCGTTGTGGGACCTGACGCTGGTGCGCCGCGCACGCTGAGGATGCATCGCGGTCTCATCGCCGCAGTCGAACCCGACGCAGACGACGGTGCGGTGCATCGCGCGCTTCGCCGCCGTCACCTGGTGAGCGAGGATGATCCGGTCACGATCATCGCAACCGCCGAGCGCGAGGAGCTGCGGGACCGGCTGGCGCGTGATGCAGTGGAGACGATGATGCGCTGGACCCGCGGCCGGTTCGACTTTGCCGACGGCGACACGTCTGCCGGACCGTTGGCGTGGTCGCCGGACGCGCTGGTGCTCGCCCTGATCGGTGACGAGAGCCAGCGAGTCGAGCTCGCGGCTGAACTGCACGATTGGCACGCGGTGCCGGTGATGGCGGCGCCCGAGGAAATCGCCGAGGGCCCACCGCTGGCACTGACCGCGCTCGACTGGCGAATTCTGGATGCCGTGGACGGCGAGCGCGATATCGCTGCAGTCGCGGCGCTGCTGGATGAACCGCTGGGAATGGTCGGAAGCCACGTTCGGGCGCTGGCTCAGGCGGCTATTATTCGGATTGCCGCGCCCCGGGAGCAGGCCACGCTCGAAGCGCGGCAAGCGCTGGAGGCGGGAGAATACGATGCCGCGGCGGGCAGGTTGCGGGGCCGGGTCGACAACGCACCCCACGACGCCGAGGCGTGGCGCTCACTGGGCCTGGCGGAAGTGGGCGCCGGCAGATTCGATGCAGCCATCGAAGCGTGGATTGCCTGGCGTGAAGCCGCGCCTGCCCGCGCCCGCGAAGCCGATGCACTGATCCAGGCCGCCCGAACGATGATGGAGGCATTGCTCGACAGCCGTGAGTGATATCCTGTCTCCCCAGTCCGGACCGTCATTCCTCGATCTCGGGGAACGACTGCGGCAGCGCGGCCAGTTGGAAGCCGCACTGTCGGTGGCTACTGCTGGTGCGACACGCTATCCCGCCATCGCTGCGGTGCACGACCTGCTGGGGCGCATTCACGCCGATCGCGGCGATGACGACAGCGCCCGCGACGCCTGGCACGCAGCGCTGGAATGTGATCCGGCGCACGGCGGCGCTCGCAAGGGACTGGCGTTCCTGGCCTTCCGCCGCCGCGACTTTGCCGACGCGGAACGACACCTCGAGGCTGCCGCCGCTGCAGCGCCGCGCGACACCGCGATACTTGCCGCACTCGATCGGGTGCGACAGGTGCGGCCGTCCGGCGCACCGGATTCGATCGACTTCGACGATCCGACAGCCGGCCTGCTGCTGCTCGACAGCCAGGGACTTCGGCTGGCGGGTGGCACCGGTCCGGCCGATTCGGTCGCGATCGCCGATGCGGCTGCGGCAGTTGCGGCAGGTGCTGCTCGCGAGGCGGAGCGCAGCGCGCGACTGCTTGGCCTGGGCGGCTGGCAACACCTGCTGGTCGAGGGAGACGGCGGCCGAATCGGGGTCCTGCCGGTGTCGCCGTCGGCCATACTGCTGGTGCGGCGACCGCCCACCACCCCGGTGGGCAGGATGCTGGCGTTTGCGGCTCGGGCAGTGCTGGCGGCCCGCGGCTGGCTGGGATCGGCCGGATGAGCCAGTCGCACTGGCAGCAGATCCTGGCCGACGTCACCGCGATTGCCGGTGTGCGCGGCGCCGTGGTCGTGACGGCCGAGGACGGCCTGGTGGTACACGAAGCGGCGGTCGAGGGACTCGACACTGCCGATGTTGCGGCACTGGCCTCGGTAGTGGTCCGCCGGGGTGAGGCGCTCGCCGGTGCCACTGGCGATTCGTCGGTGCGACTCTGCACTCTCACCGCGCAGCACGGCACCATCATCGCTGCGCGGGGCGAGCTTGGTCTCTGGTTGGTTGCCATCACCGAACCCGACGCCGAGTTGGGGCGGTTACGGCTGTTGTTGGGCGACCTGGCACCGGAACTCGCCTGATGCGAGTGCTCGAACCGTGGCTGGCCGGACCGTTGGAGGAGCTGGTCCGGGAATCGTCGGCGAGACTGGCGCTGGTGATGACTGCGTCAGGCCAGGTGATCGGGCAACACGGATTCACACGGTCGCTCGACGTGATGGCGGCTGCTGCGCTCGGTGCAGGCATTCTGGCCACCACCGGCGAGCTGGCCCGCACTGTCGGCGCCACGGGCGATTTCGGAGCGGTGGTGCATCAGGGCGCCCATCAGGGCGTCTGGTTGTCGGGTTTTGACACGCCACGAGGGCGTTGGGTGGCGTTGGTTGTCTTCGGCAGGGAGTCAACGGTCGGATTGGTCCGGATGTTCTTTCAGCGATTCGCCGCGCAGGTGCGCGAAGCGACACCAGTCCGGGTGGCCAACCGCGAGGTGCTGGCCGAGGGATTCGAGCGCGAGCTCGACGCCTCGCTGCGCGCGCTGTTCGGGAGTCGTTGAGCGTGAGTCGCGTCGATCACGACGAGCGTTCGATAACGCTCACGCTGCTGGTCGCAGGGCCACGCGCCGCCGGCAAGTCGACGCTGATGCGCACTCTCCGCCAACACATCCCGGAGGAGCGGGTGCTCAACTATGGTGGTGCCGATGGCGGCCCCGAACCGTTGCTCGATTGGCTGGCCGTCGACCTGGGACTGGTGTCGGGCTGGCGGGTGAGGGTCGACATCTACGCGGTGCCGCCCGCGGCCAATCGTGACTCGACAAGACGACTGCTGCTGGCCGATGCAGACGGGTTGTGGCTGGTTGCCGATTCGCAGGCGAGTCGCTTCGACGACAACAACGCCGCATTCCGCGCCGTGCGCGAGCAACTGGTGGATCGAGACGGGCGACGGCGGGACCTGCCCACGGTGTACACGTGGAGCAAGCAGGACCTGCCCGAGGAACTGATCCTGGCTGCCGACGTGATGCACGACGGACTCAATCCCGGTGCGGCACCGGCGTATGCCGCCGACCTGGTGCACGGCACCGGCGTACTGGAGGCGCTTCACGCCCTGGTCACCCTCGCTATGCGACGGCTGGCACCCTCGCCCCAAGTGGTGGCCTGAGGCCGATGCTGAATCCCCACGCCTCCTTCGCGTCGTTCGTGGTCGGCTCGGGCAACCGGTTGGCCGCCACCGCGGCGCGCGCGGTGGCCGAGGCACCAGGCTCGACCTACAACCCGCTGTTCATCTACGCCCGCCCCGGTCTCGGCAAGACCCACTTGTTGATGGCCATCGGCCACGAGGCGATCCAGTTCGATCCGTCACGCACTGTGGAGTATGTCACTGTCGACGACTTCGTCGAGGCATACCAGGCCGCCCTGGCCGCGGGACAGGCCGACGCGTACCGCCGTCGCTTCACCGAGGCCGATGTGGTGCTGCTCGACGACGCCCAACTGCTGGCCGACCGCCGCGAGCTGCAATCGGAGCTGTTGCGGCTGATCGACGTGTTGTCCGCGGCCGAACGACAGATCGTGCTCGCGGGCGACCGCCCGCCCGAGGAGATCCAGCAACTCGACGAGCGTTTGATCCGGCGCTTCGCAGGTGGGCTGGTGATCGACATCGCTGCACCCGACTACGAGACCCGGCTGGCCATCGTCTCGCGCCGGGCCAAGGAACGCCAGGCGGAGTTCCTGCCGGCAGTGCTTGCGACCGTGGCCGAGCTCTCGATCACCACCGTGCGCGAGCTCCTGGGGGCCCTCAATCGGTTGATCGCACAGCAGGCGGTGCAGGACGAGCCGCTCACGGTGGCACAGGCGCGCAAGGTGCTGAGCACACTCGGCCACGCCAGCGCGCCGCCCGCCGTGGACACGAGCAACGGCGACCAGGCCAACGGCAGCAGCGCTGCGACTGCTGACAAGCCGCTGCAGGAAGGACCGGACGAATTTTCCGATTTCGTTTCGGATCTCACTTCCAGCGTCACGCAGCGAATGGACCGCTGGCGGCAGCGGATCACCGAGGCGGCGCTGCGCTGGGGTGGCGAGGGATTCCGCACCGGTCGGCTCGACGCGATGCTTTCCGGTGACCTGCTCGCCGACCCGGAGGAGGCGCTGCGACAGTTCGAGCGTGATGTCGAGGCGCTGCGTGCCCTGCAGGCTGACGTGTCCGAGACAGCTCCCGAACTTCTCTCTGATGCGGTGTTGCACGATCCCGATCGACTCGCAGAGGCGGAACAGTTGGCCCGGGATGCGCGCGAAACCGGGGCGCCGCTGCCCGGACCGTCTCCCCGATTCTCGCTTGAGTCGTTTGCGGCGGGGAGCTCGGGACGTTCGGCGCTGGAAGCGATCCGAAGTGCCGCGGCATTGCCGGGCCAGCGCTACAACCCGCTGGTCATCACCGGCCGGTCATCCGTCGGCAAGACGCACCTGCTGCACGCGTTCGGACACGCCCTGCGCGCCAGCGGACTCGCTCGTGTCGCGGTGATTGATGGTCGGCAGTTCGTCGATGAACTGGTGGGTGCGCTCGGCGACGACGCGATCGGACGCTGGCGACAGCGGTTGCGGCGGGTCGACGCGCTGCTGATCGACGATGTGTCCGCACTGGCCGGCAAGGAACGCAGCCAGGAGGAACTGTACCTGCTGCACAACCTGCTGCTGGAAAGCGGTCGCCAGATGGCGTTCACTGCTCCGGTGGCACCGGCACAACTGGAAGGAATCGAGCCGCGGCTGGCGACCCGGCTTTCGGGCGGGTTGGTGATCGAACTTGGCATTCCCGACCGTGAGGCGCGCCAGGAGGAGGTGCGCCGCTGGCTCGGGCCTGCCGGTGCCGACACGGACCTGGTCGAACTGCTCGCATCCCGGCAGGCCTCTTCCCTGCGTGAAGTCCAGCAACTGGTGCAGCGGGTGGAAGCGGCGGCCGACGAGCGCGGCATCACGCTCACCGCCGACGCCGCTCGGCTGATCCTCGACGGCGAACCCGGCCAACGACCCCGGCCCCAGCGTCGCGGCAGCGGGCTGATCGCTCCCGGCAGCGGCGCGCTTCGCTCCGGCGAGAAGATGATCGAGAGCTGGCCGGACATCGGTGAGCGCGTGATCGAGGAGTGGAACTGATGGCGATCAAGGGATCGCTGCGCGAGGCATCACTTGCCGACGTGGTGCAACTGCTCTTCCTCGGTCGACGCAGTGGCTGCCTGTCGGTTGCCAGCGAGCGCAATTTTGCATCGATCTGGTTCGACGATGGCTGGATCGTGTTCGCCAGTATGGTGTCCCGAAGCGACCGACTAGGCGAACGACTGGTGGCCTCCGGGCGACTCGCCCCCGAGGCGCTCGAAGAAGCGATCGCGGTGCAGGCGGCCGTGCCGGGGCAGCGTCTCGGCGCCGTGCTGCTGAGGCTGGGTCACCTCTCGCGTGAACAGCTCGACGCCGAGCTGCGTCGCCAGGTCGAGGAAACGATCTACACCCTGTTCACGTGGACCAGTGGCACCTTCTCGTTCGAGGCCGGTATCACGCCCGATGAAGGTGAATCCACCGTGCGGCTCAACCCCGAGGGGTTGTTGCTGGAGGGCGCGCGCAGGGTCGACGAATGGAGCGTGATCGCCAAGAAGATCCCCTCGCTCGATGCGGTGTTCGCCCTCGAACCAGGGGATCGCAACGCCGACGCCGATGACGGCCTGGTCGAGGCGGAGCGCCGGATCCTGCCGCTGATCGACGGTACCCGCCCGGCACGGCAGATCGTTGATGCCACCGGGATGAGCGAATTCGAGGTGAGCCGGGTGCTGTACGGCCTGCTGAGTGCCGGTCGACTCAAGCGGGTGGCCACGGCGGCACCACAGCCGGAACGGCAGGACCACGCCCGGCTCGCGGAACATCGCAACCTCGGTGTGGCGTTCTACAGGACCGGGATGCACGCGGAGGCGGAGCGCGAGTTCCGGCGCGTGGTGGAACTGCTGCCGGACGATGCCGATGCCAGGCACCATCTCGGGCTCATAGCGCTGCGGCAAGCGCGCTGGGCCGATGCAGTGGAGGCCTACACCGCCGCGATCGAACGCGCCGGACGGCGGCCCGCGCTGCTGCACAACCTGGCGCTGGCCCTTGAATCACTGGGTCAGTACCAGGAAGCCGACGCCGCGTTGGCGGATGCGGTGGAAGCTGACCGCGACGATCCACGACTCTGGACCGGATGGGGATTGCTGGCCTTGCGAAGAAGTGAACCCGCGATCGCGCTTGAGCGCTTTGCCCGAGCTCGCGAAAACGCCGAGACACCACCGGCACGCTGGTACTGGGGCTGTGCTTGGGCGCAGGCGTTGACCGACGCCTGGCCCGACGCGGTCCGGACCGCGCGTGAAGGTGTCGAGGCGTGGCCCGATCATCCGGTGCTGGGCACCACCCTCGGCGTGCTGCTCGAAGCCACCGGCGAAGTCGGTGAGGCGGAAGCACGCCTGCGCCACGCACTGCGCGAGGATCCCACCATTCCGCAGATCAGCAAGAATCTCGGCGACCTGCTGTATCGCGCCGGCCGGTGGGAGGAAGCAGAGGAGGCATACGAACGCGCCACCACCCTGGCCCCGGCCCTGGGCGACGACGTCTATTTCAAGCTCGGCAACCTCGCCTGTCGTCGCGGCGACCTGGAGATGGCCCGCAATCAGTGGCAGCAGGCACTGGCAATCAATCCGGAGCACGCGCTGGCTCGCGCCAATCTTGCCGGTGCAGGGAGTGCCACGTGAACGACACTCTCGGTTCGCTGCAGCGTGAACACGCCAGACTGGCCGCCCGACTTGATGCGGGGTTGGATCAGGCCGAACGCGCCGAGGTGAAGGCCGCAATAGTGGCACTGTTCAAGCGCACCGAAGCCAGCATCGAAGAACTGGGTGCATTCAAGGAAACGATCCGCGCGCTGGTGGAAGGATTCAAGGCGCTGCCGCCGGTTGCCGACGCCGGCACCAGTTCGGTGCGACACGACCACATCGGCGCCAGCACGTACATCGAGCGCGGCTGGACTGCGCTTGCCGGCGGCGACTGGCGTCAGGCCGAGATGTTGTTGCGCGATGCGCTCTCGCACGATCCCGGGAACGTCACCGCCGAGGCACTGCTGGGCTGGTCGCTGATGCATCAGGACCGCGGTGACGAAGCGCTGCAACGCTGCCTGCAGGTCCTGGTGCGTGAGCCCGATCACGGCCTGGCTCGTGCGGCGGTAGGCGCGATCTGCCTCAGGAAGGGAATCACCGGCGAGGCAATCGAGCACCTCAGCCGTGCAGTCCGCACCGGCGGAGATCCGCGTGCGATGTTGTACGCCAACTACTGGTTGGGTGTGGCGTACCTCGAGCGGGAGATGCTCAACGACGCCATCGAGGTCCTGCGTCGCGCGGTGACCCAGGGGCCCAATCTGGCCGAGGGATGGACCGAACTAGGCCGGGCGCTCTGGCACAAGGGCCAGCACGACGATGCGCGTGAAGCCTGGCAGACGGGGGCCGCGATCCGGCACTCGCCGTTCGCCGCCGCTGCACGCGGCTTGCTGGAATTGGCCGAACTCGGCGGGAGCGTGCCACGATCTCCGCTTGGCTGACACTGCTGGCGCTGATGCAGGCGCCGCAGCCGTCGATCGGAGCCAACGATGCCGGCAGCGGCGACGTGCGCGTAGTGGCGCCAGCGGAACTCCGGGAAGCCGCCCTGACGATGGCCGACCTCGCCGCCGAGCCGCACTACTGGCTCGGCCTGGGTGAGGTGGATGTGACTCCGCTCACGCTGGTGGTAGTCGCCGACGCGGATGGTTTCGAGCGCTGGTCGCGGGGCAGGGTCCCTCGTTGGGGAGCCGGACTCACCGTACCAGCTCGACGCCTGGTGGTCATCCGGTATGACGCCGGCACCCCGCTCAAGACGTTGCGCCACGAGCTGGCGCACCTTGCCTTCCACAGCCGGATTCGGGTCCGCGTGCCGCTCTGGTTCAGCGAGGGATACGCCGCGGTGGCGGCCAGGGAGCACGGCCGACTAGACGCCCTGCAGCTCAACCTGGCTGTGGCGTTGGGGCGGGTCCCGGACCTCCGCGAACTGGACGGTGCCCTGAGGGGCAATTCGGGAGACGCCGGTGCGGCCTATGCCCTCGCCGCCGACGCGGTCAACGAGGTGGCGCGGCGTCATCCCGGCGGGACACTCGATCCGCTGCTGGCCGGGATGACGGCTGGCCAGGGTTTCGCCGAGGCGCTGGAGGCCAACATCGGAATGGGCATCGATGATTTCGATGCCCGCTGGCAACGGTCGGTCCGGCAGCGGTACAACCTGGGCATCTGGGCGATCGCAGGTGGCGCGTGGGGCGTGATTGCGTTGTGTCTTGTGGTCCTGGTTGCGATCCGTCGCCAGCAGGACGCCCCGAGACGGGCCGCGCTGGATGACGGCTGGGTGATCCCGGAGTCGGAGCTGGCCGCGGCCGAGGCGGAGCCAGATATCGATTCGATGACAACCGGGTTAAGTCCCGGTTATCCGCTTGACCCACCGGACCGCGACCGCTAGCGTCCGGACATATGGAAACCCCCGAATCCGGGACACCGCCTGCCACGATGTTCACCCGGCGCAACTTGCTGTTGCTGCTGGCCGGGCTGGTCACGATTGGCGCCGGGTACGGGATCCTGTCAGGCGGATCGGCGTCGTTGGCGGCGGTGCTCCTGGTGCTGGGATACGTGATCATCTTCCCGTTGGCACTGCTGCTCTGAACCGATCGGCGGGACCCGGGGCGAATAGCTCAGTTGGTCAGAGCGCCTGCCTTACACGCAGGATGTCGGGGGTTC